>CAZBIH010000087.1:4087-6620 GCA_964492015.1 uncultured Planctomycetia bacterium
TTTGCGTCTCATAATGAGATCCACGCCAAATCGGATCAGATCGGATCTTTTGCGCACAAATTATCCGATGCGCAGCATACCGTCTCGCATAGCAACGATCCGGCAACAGACGCGCTTTTTCACGCGGTACAGGACGCCGCCCATAACGAGGGGTCTGAGGCAGCTAAACAAGTGCTGCATTCACAGATTCACAGTGATGATCCGAAAACAGAAGCGTTTGTCCATGGGCTCATTGACGGAACTGAGACTGCGGGGCTACACGGAGCCGAAAGCGCTATTCATGATAAATTTCATAGCCAAGATCCGACGGAGGAAGTTTTTATTCACGGGGGTATGGACGGGTTGCATGATTTAGTGCACAACTCTGATCCGGCGACCGATGCATTAATTCATGGACAGTTAGATATATTGCATGCGTCAGCTCACACCGAAAATGAGGAAGCAGAGACTTTTCTTCATCAGGGGTTGGATGGTTTTCACGAGGCGGGGCATGATAAACTTAATCAACTGCACGCGATCCTGCACAGCACCGACCCGGCGATAGAGACCGCCATTCATGCGATCATTGATGCGAATCATTTTGGCGGCGATGCCGCGGCAGAGGAGGCTCTTCATAACCTCCTCCACAGCAGCGATCCTGCCGTAGAAGCATTTGTTCATGCGGATCTAGACGCGACCACAGGTCTGCATTCGGCTCTCGATCAAGCGCATGGCGTCGCGCATGGTGGTCTTGACCCTACTCTTGACCTTACTCAAGATGACTTCAATGCGAAGCAGGAAGCCGATCACGCTGCTTTTCATATCAAGGACGCAACGTCTGCAGACGAGGTCGCTTTTCATACGACACAAAAAAAAGCGCTTGCCGATTTTGAAGCGGCACAAGCCAGAGCGGAGACGGCCTTACACGCCGCTCAAGATACCGTCCGTAATGAGACTCACACACAGCAGACAGCGGACCATACTCGTTTTCATACGGATCAGGATACTGCTACGGCTACTTTTGTGGCCGGACAAGAAAACGCGCATGAAATATTTCACATAAATGGCGTTGACCCGGCGGCCCATGCCGATTTTCATGCCGTACAAAATACTGAACTTGCAACGCTCCAAGGCGCGCAAACCGCGGAAGACAATGCACAGCATGCTATTCGGAATACAGAGGAAGCCAATTTCCACGCGGCTAACGATCCCGCGGAGGCCACGCTTCACGTGAATCAAGAGTCGGACTTAGTCGCTCTTGATGGCCAACAGAGCCTGGATCACACTCATTTCCACGAGACAGAGAATGCTAAAAGTGTTGATCTGGAGTCCGCGCAGGCGGCAGAGAACGCAACTTTTGAGCAAACTCAAAATGCCGAGGACAAGACATCTGATGAGCACGCGATCGCAACAGACAACACTTTCCATGACGCTCAAAAGGACGCTCACGCGGATTTTCATAAAGATTTTGATCCCGAGGTGGCGACTCTTCAACAAGACCACGAAACGTTTGAAAGTGGCCAAGAGGCGAGTGATGTCGCTTTTCATGCCGCAGACCACGACGCTTTCCACGCAGGGCCTGACGACGCGGCTGACAGCGAAGCTCATGAGGCTTTTCACGGGCAGACCGGTATTCCCGTTTAATTTAGAATTAGAATAGGAAGTTGAAGGCCGGTTCAGCGAAGCCAAATCCAACAGGCGAGGGATTTCGAAATTCTTTTAAGGCCCATCCACGGGTCCCGCGCTGACGTGCCAGGCTTGCCGAGACCCATTGCGGGCTGAGTGAAGAGATCGCCTCGCCGATCGAACGGCTCTTGGACGGAAGGATGCGCCCCCAGTCCATCACACGATAAACACCGTCCTGCCGGTAAACGACCACCGTATGGGCCAAGTCGGGGCCATACAGGCTTAGCACATGAGCTTCAAATCCGCGGCGGCGAAGAATGTGCTGGATAAAAAGGGCGTAATCTTCACAGTCTCCCGCACGCCTTAAGCGAAATTCCCGAGGGGACTGCCAGTAGTCACTGGCGCCAAAAAGCTCCTCATCCGTGGCCGGTTTGAAATAGCGCTGAACGTAATCCGAGATCTTTTCAGGCGTCCTTAGGTTGACGCCTACAAGTCCATGTTTTTCAGGGGAAACAGGCATGTCCGCCAGGGCTATCGCTGTGCTTAAAACCAGCATTATCGTGCTTCCCAGCAGTGTCTTAAACCATCGATTTACGCTGTGTTTCTGCTTCACGGGTTTTGCCCACTCCTATTTCCGTAGGGTCAAACCCATTCGCCGAGAGGGACGTAAAAAGCCCCATTTGAACGTCAAAATGGGGCTGGATCATCGTTCTGATCACCTGGTAACCCAGCCATCCACCAAGGCAGTACTGGTGGACCTGAAGCTTTGCGTCCCACCCTTACGAGTGGTTTGCCCTTTTCAGTTCTTATTCGAAGTATACCTGCTGGTTTAGCGCGTTTCAAGGCTAAGCCAAAAAAACATATAAGCGCCAGCATATTTAACTTTGAACCAACACCCTTCGATCGAGAGCGTATTTTTTTTGATTTT
>CAZBIH010000088.1:0-6593 GCA_964492015.1 uncultured Planctomycetia bacterium
AAATTCCCAAAGACCAACTTTCGGGTCTTGTCTTACTGACCGAATCAGGCCATATTCGGGTTTTGTAAGCTAAAAGGGTCACGTCTCCCCTTGGATGCACCTGAGCTAATCTCGATCCTGAGGGGGGTACGGGCAAGCGGAGACTTGACCCCTCAGATACTCCGGAAACCGGCTCGGCCAACCGCGCGGCACTCTCCTGACCCGCCTCTTTAGAAATCGGCTTGGTGTTTGCGTGAGGAATAAGTTCTTTTATAAAATCCGGCAAATCCGCAGTTCTAAGAGCATTTTTATTTTGTTGCCGATGCCATAGGTTAAAAATTAAGGCAATCCCTAAAGAAATGAGAATCGCTACCCACAAGTGAGAACTTATTAAAGATACGAGTAGAATTAACGGGATAAACGGCGTGAAATTAAAATAATGCCCAGCCATTTGCGTACGAGTCTGTACAAGGGTCAACTTAAGATAAAATTCATCCGCTTTGTCAGAAGTCTTCTTAAATTGGGAATCAAACTCTTCCGACGTGTCTTGAGCTTTCACTTCATCAAAAAGACTTTCGAGGGTATCCTTTAATAATTCAGTTCCACGAATTGTCGAATAAAGCCTGCGGGTTGGAAACTTCAGCCGTTCAAGATTTGCTTCATCTTCGCGTAATTGCCACAGTTTGAGATGCAACCGCTGTAATTTTTCAAATGGACTTGTGATGTCCCAATAACTTGTCTTGTCCTCCGCCAACCGCGCGCCATTACGTGCCTCCTTGGGACGGGGTCCGGTATCATTACGTGCCTCCTTGGGACGGGGTCCGGTATCATTTCTCAAGGAGGGCGCAAGCAGCGCGTTGAAATCATTGTCCAAGTCGTAAACGACATGAACCGTAGCCACCCCGCGTCCTTCGAAAAATTCTCCGGATTTTAAAAGGACATGCATCAAGTCAGGGTCATTGGCGGATGGTTTTTGAAGCTTAAAAGTATGCGCGCTGAAAGAACCCAGATTTCCCAAATCAAACACCATCATTATTTTTGGCGCTTTGACTTTTTTGGCGTACGCATCCAGCTGACGAAGATAATCCCGCATGCGCCGCTCAAGAGTCTCCCGATCAGGAACTTCATCGCGCATATTGATCCCAAAATCCGGAAAATAGTAAAACTCGCGCTTATGACTGCGCAGGTATTGATCACGCCACGGCTTGAGTTGTGTGACGATCTCTTCCGTGATCTCTTTGGCGCCACCGGCCGCGCCCTCATAAAAACGCAGGAAAGGGGCTGTATCACCTGTTTCAATAAAACCATTGACCGCGTCCGCCACGTCTTGCCAGCTAGCCCTTTCAAAATGGACTCGACTGCTCCACCCTCCGCTTCTCACGCGGCCATCTTCTCCGGGCGCCGGCATGGCGATTAGGATATTCTCAGGAAGATCCACATTACGTAAATGTTGTTCAAATTTTCCAATAGAATCCCCATCCATCTGGAACAACAAGACATCCCGGTCAACAAAAAGTTTCTCGAACAATTCTTTAAGACTGATGTGATTTTCACGAAGAAAATCCTCTAATTTTGGCGTCAAGATGCCCTGTTCTCCGCCAAATTCAGACATCAAGGCTTCTATTCTCTTAAGCAAGCCGCCGGCCTCGGAAGCTCGCAGTTCTTGCGAGGCCCAAGCATGCCGTAAAGCCAGGATCCAGTCTTCGACGCTAAAACGGTCGACGTATTTGGTGGACCCATATTTCACAAAGTCCGTGATCACTCGGCTGATATCAACGGTGAAAATCTTCCCGTCTTCTTCCACCTGAACCGATCGAGGAGGCATCCACGGTTTAATCTCTCGATAAAAAACGTCCGCTTCGAGAAAAACATCGAACACATGAATTTGTGAAAGTCTCTCCAAAATGACGCTCTTGAGGGCGCTGTGGACCTTTTCTTCGCTCAAACCCGGCGTGGACACACGATCATCATGCTGAATAAGACTCCAAGTGGCTCTAAACCAATCTCCGGAGAGAAGTCTCCTAAAGATCTTCTCGTTGCCGTCAAGACGTCTTGAAACCTCTTCCGGATCCGTAAACTCAAATAAGCCGCTTTGCAAAAATAACTCTTTGATATCTTCTCTTTGACGAGGCGCGAACTCCTGAGAAGTTTTGGATAAAGCGGCCAGGATGGCCTGCCGCGCCATGCGCTTTTGAAGTTCAGGATCAAGGCTCGGGATAAAATAGTCGAGCGGCATATGAACCCGCCCCTCTTGATCTCGAAAAGCGATCAAGTCATCTTTTATTTTTTTAGAAACGCTTCCTTGATGGAAGGAAAATTCATGCCTCAAACTCTCATAAAAATATCCGGCCAGATAGAGCGATAAAGAAATGGGTCCGTCCAATCCCCTCACGACCCCTTCAACGTGCTCGCGGATGGCCGCCTTAAATGGTTCGGTCTTATCTCCGAAAATTCGCCCGAATTCATCGGAAAAATTAACCTCGCCTGATTTTGACACGCTGACCAGAGGTTTACCGTATCTCTGAGAAAAACTTTTTGGAATCCTGACATCCCTGATCAAAATTTCCGACGGAAAACTTTTCTCCAAGACCGCATGAACTTTGGGCGACCGGCCGAACCACGCCAACCGCGCGGCGGAGGATACCTTCACATCCAAGAGTTCGATAAAGTTACTACGAACTCCTCTGTTTCCGCCGATCTCTAATGGCTTTATGGTCTCCCCATCCTTTGAAACAAATTGGAAAGTGAGAGATCCGTCAGATCGATAATCAACAGAGGCCACACGGGCCATCAAAACAGGCAAAGGGGTCGAGTCTCCCCTTGGATGCACCTGAGCTAATCTCGATCCTGAGGGAGGTGCGGGCAAGCGGAGACTTGACCCCTCAAATTCCGAGGATGACTCTCTAAGAAAATCTCCGAGAGAAATGAGTACCCGCCGGGCCTCGAATACCCCGGCTTGTTCGCCTATGAGAGCCAGTCGGAGGTTGTCTGACAACGTATGGTTGTCTCCTATCCCCCCTGAAATACCCCGTAGCCGCTCTTCCAATGTCCCAATAGCAGGAAAGGGGTCAAATCTCTTCTTAGCTACATGCCATGTGGCTGACAAAACTAAATCTAGGTGGTACACCCAACTTAACCAATCATGTAGCCAAGAAGAGATTTGACCCCTTATCTGACCCCTTATCCTACTGCTCAGCCGGGCGGGCGCTGGCGCTTTTGTAGCCGCCCACGCGGCGAGATGTTTCGGCTGCTCTTGCACAATAGTCGCAAAGAACGGCTCTCTTTGACGATCCGTTTTAACCAATTCAGTCAGAATAATTGAAAAATCCTTAAATGGGTCGGTATTAAATTTGGCGAACAAACTCCGAGCAGACTCTAGAAAACCAATGGCAAAGCTCGTTTCAAATACCACGATCCTGTCTCGCAGGCCTCCGCTTGCAAGCATGCTATTAAATAAATGAGGAAAATAAAGGGCCAAAAGTAGCTCTATATGGAACTTGCTATTCAGTGTTTGTAAAAAATGATCACGCGCCAGCGCCTCCTCGTAGTTTCTTACAAAATTTTCATCACCCAATATTTTATAGGGCATCCTGTACCGGCTAAATCTCCCTAAATCCCGCGAGCTGATAAATAATTCAAACACACTAAAAAGGACGTCGCCAAGAACTACCTCCACATCACGTTCAAGACCTGATATTCCTAAATTCTTAAAACGATCACCGTAAAAATTATCCTTGTACTCAACGCCAATAGCCTCCGCCAAAGAGGATTTCCCAATACTCGCGGCGCCGTCAACAACAAGAAGGATAGGTCTTGTGGGGTCTGTCGTCCTCAGCCCGTTCACAATCTGTCTGATATTTTTAATCCCGTCTTCAATAGATAAATGTTTCCGATCGGATGCAAGCCTGGCGCCGGGCAAATTGTAATTTTTTCTGAACTCCGCTGCATCCCTTTCAAATTGTTGGAGATCCGCATCCGCAAGCTTCCTTAAAACCCGCGGGGTAGGTCTGTAGTCGGATATTTTAGACGGATCTGCGATGCCAAAAAACGCCCTGCCATTCCGCCAGAGAATCTGCCAACGAAAAAATACTCGTTCAACAAAAACATGGATACGCTTCACGACCTGTTTTCCCAAAAACTGGATGAGACGATTCTGGTAGGGATATTGCCACATTCTCAAAAACCTGGGTAAAAAGGAGTTGTCGCCGTATACCAAAAGTTTCCATTCTTTGGTTTGTTCGTTGTAAGAAAGGGCAGACACTCCGGCATTGGCAGAAAATTTCAATTTTGTCTGAACAACGCGATAGTGGTCATAGGGGATCCTTAAAGCGCTCATCAGCATCGTAAGGATCGTGATGCCGTGTGTGGCGATGGCGACGCTTTTGTCCGTGCTGCTTGGAATTTCTTCGAGAAAAAGCTTATCCAGATATTTCTTCAACTTTCTGCCGGAAAAGCCTTCCGTTTTGTAGGCCGAAGGGTCCTGTGCAAACAGCTGATAATACCCATCCGTCAATTCACCGATGATCCTGTTATCCAGCCCACCCAACGGATTGGTCTTAATCTCTCTTATACGCTGCAAGGTCTCGTGACTATTTTTAGTTTTCCCGATCACAGGCCGTAAAGTGTTAAAAGCTCTTTCAAGATCGCTTGAGATGTAGCGATCAAAAACAATTTTTCTATGATTAAAGAATCTTCCCAAAAACCATGCCTGAAGACGGCCTTCCAATGTCAGAGGTGAAAAAATACTGTAGGACTGTCCATACTCAAATTCATTGGAAGCGGACCGCCCATGCCTGAAAAGAACCGTAATTTTTGAATTCGGGTTCAACGCTTTCCAGTTGTCGTAGGAGTCAAAAAAAGCGGCTGCGCTGGGGAATTCGGGGGTCAATTTCAGGTCTTCTTCCGCAAAAAGCTCCGTCAGCCGAGCGCCACGCGCACTGCTAGTGTCCAGCCGAACAATTTCGACAACGTCTGAGAGACTTTGCACTTTGATCTCCAATCCCAGAGAATCATGCAGCACCTCTTCAAGTCGTTTCGCGTTTTCATTTCTGAGAGGCTGATCATGATCCTTCGGAGAAAAAATTTGATTGGCTGAATAAACATCAATAAAAAGGCGTCCCCCGGGTCTTAATGAGCGCACGAGACGCTGCACAAGCTGTATATTTTCTTTGGAGCTCTGCTTTGAAAATACATAGCGGAGCGTCTGAGTGGCAACGATGAGATCCAAGATGTTTTCGCCGAGGTCGGGAATTGATTCGATCTCTCCAGCCACGGATGTCACCGTTGTATTTTTCATAAGCAGATCCCTATCCAACTCGAAGATTCTGCCGGATTCAAACCCATTGGCCGTAAGGGAAGGTCTAAATAAAATTGGTTTCCCGGGTTTTTTTAAAAATGGCTCCAATGCGGGACTTAGGACAGCTTTGTCGGTATTCAACGAATCAGGCAAAATATAGTAACGTGAATCTACCACCTCTTGGAGGACAAGCTCATCCGAATCCATCACGGTAAGCTCAAGATCTGCTGGTTGACCCCGCCGCAAGAAGGCCAATAGCTCTATAAATTGCGGTGAAAACGCCCAATTCTCTGCAGATGGATCTCTACTATATAGCTTGGAGTCAATAGATCCGGGCCCTATTAACAGTGCGTTGAGCTTTTTTCCTCTGTACTCAGGTAGCAATTGAACGAGTCGCTCGTAAAGCTGTGAGTAGCGTAACGTGTAAGTTTCGTTGTTAAACGGAAGTTTCGACGGATCGGTTTTCTTCACATTCTGACCATTGATGAACGCTGCATAACGTGTTTGACCCGCCAACCGCGCGGCGGCCGATAGAGTTTTGAATTGTAGCTCGATGATTTTGCGGCCGGACGTGTTCTGCATATCTCCGGGCATGTAGGATGGATTTTTCAAAGACCACGTGACTGTCTGGGTATGCCCACTTTCCATGAAGCCTAAATTTTTCAGGGCCTCGATGAGTAGGCTCTCATCTTCCGGCACATTGATTTTGACGACAGCGTCATCCGCCATGCGGTCAGCGAAGACTCTTTCGACTTGTTTCAAGAGAAGGCTCGTGATCAATTCTTCCGAAGCGTCGGGATCGACACCAAGATAGATGATGATTTCATTGTTCCCGTTAAAAGGCTTCGCATCCCGAGCTGTCAAAATTCCAAACGTCCGCCCCTCCCGCCTAGCTTCGAAAACGCGGGCGGAAGGATCCAGAAGAAAATATTCAAAATTGGTACGAGGGTCCAGGTATGAACTAGCCCAGTTACTCTGCCCGGCGGGCCATTTTACAGTATCCTTAAAAATGCCGCGCAAGGCCGCCGGAGACGGAATTTCATGGCTATAAAAGTGCTCGGGCCTCGCCTCCGCCAACCGCGCGGCGTTTCTTGAGTTCAAAGTTGAATGATGAAAGTTGAAAGGGAGATCTACTTCATGGAATTGAGGAAAGGGGTCAAATCTCTTCTTAACTACATGCCATGTAGCTGACAGAACTAAATCTAGGTGGTACACCCAACTTAACCAATCATGTAGCCAAGAAGAGATTTGACCCCTTATCCGCAGGCCGACGTATCTTTCAAAACCATTTGCGCGAAGATATTGATTCCATTTCGCC
>CAZBIH010000089.1:0-1504 GCA_964492015.1 uncultured Planctomycetia bacterium
GCCCTCTTTCAGATAAAATATCGAGAATACGCAGAATACAAGGAGAGTGATAACCTCCTGGATGGTTTTGAGCTGCGCCGTGGTGAATTGGTACGACCCAATGCGGTTGGCAGGCACCTGAAAACAATACTCCACAAACGCGATCAGCCAGCTCACAAGAATCGCCTTCCATAAGGGTGATTCCCTGAATTTTAAATGCCCGTACCAAGCAAAAGTCATGAACACATTCGACAAGGTCAAAAGCACTATCGTTCTCATAACTCACTCCGATTAACAATCAACTCGTTGGCCCTAGAAATGGCTTGGCCAAAATTCAAAACGACATTCCTGGGCCCTATGGAATCGTACAGACCCGAACGTTTCAAAACATCCAAAGGTTGTGGATGAATCTCTGATAATATAAGATCAATCTTGTCGTGAAAGCATTTTTTGCAAAACGTTTCAAGCGAGTGCGATGCCGTCGGATCTAAGATCTTCACACCGCCCAATCTTAAGATTCTCACTTTTGGCCTCTTTGCCACGATTCTCATCGTCTCCTCATATTTATGGAGCGCGCCGAAAAGAAAAGGACTTTGCACGTCATAAACATCAACACCCTCCGGGACTCTGAAATGATCGGGCTCAGTCATGTGCCCTTCGACTTTTCCAATCGCCCTAGTAATCCAAGTAGGCCGTCAAGAATCGTAAACGGATGCGGGGGGCAGCCTGGAATGTACAAATCTACAGGGATTAAACCCTCAACCCCGTCCCTGGCTTCCGGACTACCCATAAAAGGTCCACCGCTGATCGCGCAGGCCCCGACGGCAATCACGATTTTAGGTTCAGGCACCGCCTCATAGGTTTTCATAAGAGCCTCTTCCATGTTCTTGGTCACAGGTCCTGTGATCATAAGCCCATCCGCATGGCGAGGCGATGCTACAAACTGGATCCCAAATCTCGACAAATCAAAGACGACGTTTCCGAGCGCCTGTATTTCAGAGTCACAGCCGTTGCAGCTCCCGGCGCAGACTTCCCGCAATTTGAGAGAACGTCCGAATAATTTCTTCATCTTTTTGTCAAGCGCCGAAACAAGTTTCAGTTCATTTCCCCTGAGGATCAGATCCTCACGTTTGGATGCGGCCAGCCGGTAATCGGTGGAGTAGCTGAACGAGCCAAGTGGCGAAGCTTGCTTGGCATCTTCATTGAACAGCAATTTTCCCATATCGACCGCCTCTCCGCCAGGTGGAATCACCGGTCTTCCGCGAAACCGTTCCGGGAAAACGGGCTTTTCTTTTGGATATCGGCATGTTCGGTGCCCTTGTTTGATTCTATTTTTTAGAATTTGCCACATAAGGTTTCCCCCTTATAAATCATGACCGGCGTAAGATAGATTAAAACTTTTATTACAAAGCGGAAAATCCGATATCTGCCCGCCACGGACAGCCAGCGACACAGCCATCCAATTATTAAAGGAAGGGTCTTTGATCTTATAGCGCGCGATTTGTGAGTTCAAACCCGTGATCAC
>CAZBIH010000089.1:1604-6518 GCA_964492015.1 uncultured Planctomycetia bacterium
TCCAGCGGCGCGAGCTGTTAAGCCGACAAACCCCAATTGCTTGACCGTTTCGGATGAAACGATTCCAATATTTTCCAGTCGGGAAAGCACCGAGGGTTTTGTAAAAAAAAGATTTGAGACCTCCCGTATCTCTTTTTGTGCCTTGAGTAGCCGCTGCTTAAATTCATCGATCATTTTTGAATCCATGTCGAATAGTACCCCGCCGGGTCTGCAAAAACTTCTTCCGTACCGGTTGCCCGTGAGTTCCATCAATAAATTTAAAAATTCACCCCTTAATCTTCCAAAATACGCCGCTGTCGGCAAAAATCCGATGTCACCGCCCAAAGCGGCCAAATCACCGGTATGATTTGCAAGTCTTTCAAGCTCGAGCGCTACGGCGCGTAATGCTTCAGAGCGTGGAGATACATGACAAGCCGACAAAGATTCCATCGCACTACAATAGGCAAGCGCATGGCCGATCACGGTGTCGCCCGCGATAGACTCCGCCAACAAAACTCTTCTTTCAGGAGACACCTCTTGCATCATCTTCTCTATGCCGCGATGCTGGTAACCTAACTGTATCTCAAGATTCAGAATTTCCTCTCCATGGCACTGAAACCGGAAATGTCCGGGCTCAATGATGCCCGCATGAACAGGACCCACGGCCACTTCGTGAATTTCCTCGCCCGCGCCTCGAAAAAAACCGATATTGCCGGGAATAGGCTTACGAACCGGCTTAAGCCAGGGGTGCCCTTCCGGTTTGACTGAAAACTGTTCGGCAATTTCCCGTTCGAAAGCCTGTGCCTGGGGAAGTTCCGACGTTAGAGATTTAAAAAAGGGTGACTCTTTCGAAACTTTGAAAGAAAAAAAATTGAGTTTAGATTGCTCATCCTGCCCCAACAAAGCAAAAAGTCGCACATCACCGCTTTCTTCGGGAACTCCAAAAAAGTTAGCGATCCTCCCGCCGGATCGAACTTCTTCTATGACTCGCTTTCTGAACATTTCTTCTTCCAATAAAGGGACGCGATCCAACTCCCAACTTTGATTATTTTTCACTGCTAATTTTCTAGTCGGCATACGGTGCGTCAGCCTCCCAGGAGAGCGCTGGAATCTTTAAGCGCGTGGTCTAAGAATGACGGGACATAAAATCCTAACAGAAGCGTCATCCCCGCTAGAAGTAGCGGCGGAAGTATTGTGATCCAAGAGTCTTTTTTGGATCTGCCAACCAACGTGTCATCGGGTACCCCCCTTGCCATTTTTAAAACAGCAGACACAAAAGCGATAAAAACAACCGACAAAAACAAAAGGTAGAAAAAAGCAAGCCCATAATGCCGAGTTGCCAGCGCGGCGCTTAAAATCATCCATTCGCTGAAAAAAGTCCCGAAAGGAGGTATTCCCGTAACGGCAAGCATGGCCGCGACTAAAAGCCCGCCCGTAAACGGGAAAACTCTCGAAACTCCGTAGATATCTCTCAAGCACTTGCTTTGGTATTTTTGGTAAAGATTCCCTGAAACTAGAAAAATCAACCCCTTTGAGAATGCATTATTCACCGCGTGAAACAGACTTCCGTAAAATCCAAGTCCCCCGAGGCCAAGTCCCAAAATAAGGATCCCCATGTGCTCGATGCTGGAATAGGCCAGAAGCCTGTTAAAATCAACTTGCCCCAACATGCAAAAAGAGGCATAAGCGATTGAAATTATCCCGAGCACTAATAATATCGGTCTCAAAAATTCCGTTTGATTGGCCGCGTGGCATATTTGGCTGATCCTTAGGAAGGCTAAAAACGCGCAATTCGTCAAACCGCCGGACAACAGCGCCCCCACGGGTCCGGGGGCCTCTCCGTACGCGTCCGGCTTCCAGCTGTGCATTGGTACAAGTCCCATCTTTGTGCCATAACCGACGACAAGGAAAATAACGCCTAATTTCAGCCAGGGCACCGACAGCATTGAGGCTTGGCTCAAGATATCACCCAACATCATACTTTTGATCTGAAGTGCAGAAATGGCGAGAAAAAAAGTTCCCAAAAGTGCCAGCGCAATGCCGACGGAACCGATCACAAGATATTTCCATGTCGCTTCAAGCGCTTGTGCGCGACGATGAAAATTAATTAAAGGCGCACTGATCAGCGTCGTGGACGCGATCGCCACCCAAAAAAGTCCAAGATGCTGGCTTAAGGTCACGAGCGTCACGGAAAAAAGAAGAAACAAAATGCATCCAGTCAAAACGCGATTGGAACGCTCTTTCTCGTTTGCCACATAACCCGGCACGTACAAAGAAACTGCAAAAAAGAGCACGCTAAGAATGGAAAGAATGATCATGCCAAGCGGATCGAGAGCCAGAAAACCGCTTAAAGCTCCCGGTGGAGAGCTTATCCAAAAGCTCGCCACGATTAATAAATGAATCAGCGAAACACAAATAAGGACACTATTTCTCAAGCTGTTTTTTGGAAGAATAAACACCAAGCCGCCGCCGACTAGAGGCAATCCCAAGACGAAAAAAATCATGCCATCAACCTTTCAACGACGTCAGTTGTGACGTGTCCATATGATCAAATTCGTTCTGAATATGGTTCATAACAATGCCCATGATAAAAATACCGACAAAAATGTCTAAGAAAATCCCCAGCTCCACCAAAAGCGGCGTCGTCTCAAGCAGCAAAAGGGCAAAAAGAAATATGCCGTTTTCCATCACGAGATATCCGACCACTTGGGTGATCGCCTTCGTGCGACTGATCAAGAGTAGAAATCCTATAAAAAGAGTCGAAAATGCCGTAGGGATGAGCAGATCTGAAAAAGGTTTTTCGGTTAAAACAAGCCCCGAAGACAGAAAAAATGAAAGTCCCGCCAAAAATCCACCCAATAAAAGACTCGTGCTGATACCGAAAACGCCTGGCGCATCCCGCCGGATCGACACGTGCCGAACCGCCCAAAAAAGCATGGCAGGGATAAAAATCACCTTGAGCAAAATCGTCCCAACAACGATCACGATCTTATCCAGGTTAAACCCGCCCCCAAGCATCAAAGGGATTGCGGCCGTCATCAAAGATTGAAACGCAAACAATCGAATAACCGACCCCAAGCGGCTGGCGGCTAAAAGGCAGATTGCTGAGATCATAATGACGGCCAGCGCCATGTTCAGCCCAAGAGAAATCATGAAACCCCCGATAAAGCGATGATCAAGCCAAGCGATGCCAGGACAAATGAACCGATAATGAACGAAGAAACGCGATTTAGCCGCAAACGCGCCATCGCGGACTCTACGATGCCGATCGCGATTGCCAGCAGAACCATTCCACTTAAGAAAATGGCGGTATTCATCATCTTATTTTGGGATTGAAACGGAATAAGAATGGTGACAAGGAGACCTCCCAACACAAAAAGTTTGACGGCTCCGGCGCACAAAATGAAGGCGAGATCAGGGCCGCTGTGATCCAGCACCATCACTTCATGGATCATGGTGAGTTCCAAATGAGTCGCGGGATCATCAATCGGAATACGCGAATTTTCAACAAGAAGAATCATGAAAGTGCTTAATAGGACAAGCATCAGCGACGGCCCCGACGCACTCCATGAAGACCACGAACGCTCTCCGATCATTTGAGATAAAGAAAAACTTTTTGACAAAACAACCAAAGCCGCAAAATTGAGGAACAAAGCGATTTCAGACAAACAGGAAAACGCGGCCTCACGGCTTGCCCCCATTCCCTCAAAACTGGATCCCGTATCCAGCGCGGCTAAGATCATAAAAAACCTCGCCAATCCGAAAAGAGCGGCAAAAAGAAGCACGTCACCCACAAACGTAACGGGCGCTTTCAGACCCCCGAATGGAATTAAAAAGGACGAGGCCAGAATGGCCGCGAGTGACACTAAAGGCGCCGCGCGGAAGATCCAAGTCGTCGTTAGGCTGTAAACGCTTCCTTTTTGAATCAATTTGAGAATGTCATAATAGGGCTGCAAATACGGCGGGCCCGTTCTCCCCGCAAAAAAGGCTTTTGTTTTGCCTATCACCCCCAAAAGAAACGGCGAGAATAAAATACAAACGGCGAGACGCCCTACCATGGGAATTTCCAAAGAAGCAGAGCGACCACCGCCACAAGGATGTAAACGAGATACTGCGGAATATGCCCGCTTTGCAGCTTCAGCAGCGCTTTGGAGGATCTTTTTAGGAGGACATAAATAGGACGAAAAAGAAAATGCTCTGGCGCGTCCGTCACGTTTGAAGAAAGTTCGAGTTCTTTTGGAAAATAATTTCCGGGCTTTATAGCGTGAATTTTGAAAGAGGCTAAGGACTTGAAAAAGCGTAAAAGCGGTTCCGCGAAGGAGGAAGCCGTGTATTGCATACGCGGCGACAATGACGCGTACCCGCAGGCCCATGTCTGGGCATGTCTTTCGGGGGCCCGCCCGGCCAAGAGCCTCCGGAATAGAACGAGCGAAATTAAAACCAGGAAAAATACAAAAAACATCCGGGTGACGGATAAAATAGGCCCAAGAAGCGTTTCCATTTCCGCGGGTGCCGGTTGAACGGAGGCAAGAAATTGAGCGCTTGTGAGCGCGAACAAAACCATGGTTCTTGGAAACAACCCACTCCACATGCAGAGCGCCGCGAGGCCCGCCATCGGCCCCCACATAGCCCACGGATTCTCTCTATAGACTTTTTGCTCGTGAGATCTGTTTTGCCCCAAAAAAATAACGCCGAAAGCCTTCGCAAAACAGGCCGCCGCCAAACCACCGATAAGCGCCAGGGAAATCATGGATAGAACAGCCAGAAGTGTCCCCAACTTGTCAAAATGAATCGCGCCATCAAAAAGCGCCCTGTAAACCAGCCATTCGCTGACAAATCCATTGAATAACGGCAGTCCGCATATGGACAAAGAACCGATTAAAAATAAATGCCCCGTCCATGGAAGAAATTTCAAAAGTCCTCCCATTTCGTCTA
>CAZBIH010000090.1:0-6405 GCA_964492015.1 uncultured Planctomycetia bacterium
TTTTCTTCATCAAAACTTCATAATTTCCTCATCCTATCTTTATGGGTCTTCCTTAGGATAGGAATATGCCAAATCAACCAAAACTAAAGAACCAATTCCTGGGGAGGAATCAGAGAATGAAGAAAGTAACAGGGGCGCTTATCGCGCTCATTTTTTTATTGAGTCAAGCATCACCGCTTTTGGCGGATTCGTCGGGTGAGATGATGGTAATGCTCCAAAGCATGAAGCAGCAAATGAACCAGATGCAGGAGACGATCAATCAACAAAATTTAAGAATTCAGGAGCTCGAATCCAGAAAACCTGTTGAAATTTCAGGCCCCAGCGCTCCGGCGCAGCCTGTTCAACTGAGCAAAGCGGACTGGCAGAAGGGCATCAAGGACAATATCGGTGAAGCGGTTCCCTGGATGAAAGGTGCCAAGTACAGCGGGGATTTTCGTCTGCGTTATGAGGCGTTTCAATTTAAAGACAACAACAGCGATGAAAATATCGCTTCCGACCGTACGAGAAACCGTTTTCGTATCCGCCTGCGTTGGGGTTTTGAGAAAGACTACGGCGATGATTGGAAGGTCGGCTTCAGGCTGGCTTCCGCGGTTGCCTCCAGCGGTCAGGCAACGGATAATACTTCAACCACAACAACACTGGGGAACCCCGGTTATTTTACCTTCAAGGATATTTTCATCGATCGGGCTTACGCGCAATATTCACCCGGTAATTTAAAAGATAACGGCCCGATCAAGGGAGTGACGATCGGCGCGGGCAAATTTGACAACCCGTTCTTTCGCTACTCGACCCCTATTGTGTGGGATAGCGATCTAACACCGGAAGGTATTTATGAAAAGGCGAACTTTCAGCTTTATAACGGAGAAAAGAATAAGCTGAATTTGTACACCACCCTGGGTCAGTTTATTACCAATGAGAACTCAGGTACTGATGCCGATGCGGGTATTTACGGATATCAGGGCGCCCTGAACTGGTCCACGCATCATTTTAATACGAAACAGCCGGTGGATGTCACGGGAGCGGTCTCATTTTATGATGTCACGGATTGGTCCAACACGGTTTTAGCCTCCGGGAACACAGCCTCCACAAGTTTTCTGCGGACCAATACGCTGGAAGCGGGAGGTTTTAGGATGGTGGATGTCTATCCTGAAGTGCAGTTTTATATCGGTGATAACCAGGCCACACTTTGGTACAACTATGTCAATAATGTGGGCAATGACCGCAATTTTACGTCCGGTACGGCTGCCGGTGATGACATCCATGACATGGATACCGCATGGGGCCTCGGGGCTAAATTCGGAAAAGCCAAGAAAAAAGGTGATTGGGAAGCCTATTACGGTTACTACGAGATCGGAGCCAATGCGGTCGTGGCTGCGTTCAATGACAATGATTTCGGAGGTCCCGGAGGTGCGGGCCATACGAACCGTCAAGGGCACAAGTTCGGTGTGGGTTACTCCCTCACGGATTCAATCATGGTGAATTGGACGGGTTATGTGGTCACACCGCTCAATCCAAACACTTCGACAACACCTGTCGCGAATAGTCTGAATGAGACCGTATTTAGGTCTCAAGCGGATCTGAACTATAAATTTTAATTAAAAAGGAGGATATTTATGTTAAAGAAATTGTTTTCAGGGTCATTGGTGATGACAGCTGTGATGTTTTTTTCAATGCAAACGCTGTGCAGTGCCAGAGACGCCAATTCGATCCAGATCAAGGGGTCGGATACGATGGTCAACCTTATCCAAGGTTGGGCGGAAGAGTTTATGAAGAAAAATCCAGACGCATTTTTGGCGGTGACCGGCGGCGGTTCCGGCACCGGGTTGGCGGCGATGATCAATGGAACTTGTGATATTGCAGTTTCCTCCCGGAGTATCAGCAAAAAAGAAATTGTTTTGGCCCAGAAAAAAGGTATTGAGCCTAAGGAATATAAGGTCGCACTGGACGGCTTGGCGGTCGTTGTGAATAAAAATAACCCTGTCTCCAAGCTGACGCTGACACAGCTGGCCGATATTTTTACCGGGAAAGTGACTGATTGGAAAGAGGTTGGAGGCAGTGGCGGTCCTATCGTGATCCTTTCACGCGAGGTCAATTCTGGCACACACGTTTATTTCAAGGAACATGTCCTAAGAAAAGGCGATTCAAAATCTCGTGAAGAATTTTCGCAGGACGCTCTGCTTCTATCTTCAAGCCAGGCGATCGCCGATGAAGTTTTGCAAAACTCAAGTGCTATTGGTTACTACGGAATGGGGTATATCAGCAAAGATCATAAAACGATCGCCATTGTCAAAGATGAAAAGTCAGAGCCGGCGGAGCCTACGATCGATAATGTGGTTAACAATATCTACCCGATTTCAAGGCCCTTATTTATTTACGTCAACGGAGAACCCAAGGGGATCGTGAAGGGATTTTTGGACTATATCCTTTCGCCCGAAGGACAGTCGATCGTCGAAAAAATGGATTTTGTCCCGGTCCTAAAGATAAAATAATAAATTCTACGGATGATCATATTTAAAAAAACTCAGGAATTTTTGTTCGAGAGTGCTATAAAAATAAGCGGTTTTGCCTCTATTTTTATCGTCGCTCTCATTTTTATTTTCCTTCTAAAGGAAGGCGTCCAGCTTTTCCAAACAGAGAAGATCACGACTTTTCTTTTTGGTAAAAGCTGGTACCCGATCTCGGATCCCCCCGATTTTGGTATTTTACCTCTCATTCTCGGGACGGTCTTGGTCACGTTGGGCGCAGCATTGATCGCCATCCCTCTAGGTGTAGGTGCCGCGATCTATATCGCGGAAGTGGCGCCGGGCAGGCTGAAGGAAATTCTGAAATCAGGCATTGAGCTTCTGGCGGCGATCCCAAGCGTCGTGCTTGGATTCATCGGGATAGTCACGATCGTTCCCTGGGTCAAAAAATTATTCCATATTCCCACAGGCCTGACCGCGTTTTCCGGGTCTGTGATCCTGGCGTTCATGGCGATGCCGACGATCGTTTCGATCGCTGAGGATGCGCTTCACAACGTACCCAAATCATACAAAGAAGGCGCTTATGCACTGGGGGCGACCCAGTGGCAGACGATCTATCGCGTGGTCCTGCCCGCCGCATCTTCCGGGATCGTGGCGGCGGTGATGCTGGGGATCGGCCGTGTTGTCGGAGAGACGATGGCGGTGATGATGATCACCGGCAACTCTCCCTCCATGCCGCGGGGATTTCTCTACCCGGTGCGCACACTGACAGCCACGATCGCGGCGGAGATGGGCGAGACCGTGCAGGGGAGCGACCATTATTTTGCGCTTTTTGCGATCGGGGTCGTTCTATTTCTCGTCACTTTTTTGATCAATTTCAGCGCCGATGCATTCTTACACAGGAAGCGCCGCTAAAACATGAGCCCAAAACTCGCCCAGAAGATCGCTTTTTTTATTCTGCTCTTGGCGACACTCTTGGTCATCGTGCCTGTATTTTTGGTGATGGTAGTGATCCTCCGCCATGGGCTGGGAGCGATCTCCTGGGAATTTTTAAGTCAGATGCCTACCTCCGGGATGCGTGCGGGTGGGATCTTGCCGGCGATCGTCGGGACGTTCTGCCTTGTGATCGGAGCGGTTATTTTTGCATTGCCTTTGGGCGTATTTGCCGCGATCTACTTAAGCGAGTACTCCAGAGACAGTCTGGCCAATCGCATGATACGTCTTGCGATCATCAACCTGGCCGGGGTGCCGTCAGTGGTGTTTGGCCTCTTTGGTTTGGCTTTGTTTGTCGGGTTCTTTCATTTCGGAGCTTCGATCTTATCAGGGTCTCTTACCTTGGGGGTTATGATCCTTCCGGTGATCATCGCGTCGTCCCGAGAAGCGATCGATTCTGTGCCCCGTTCTTTCCGTCAAGTCAGCGAATCTTTGGGAGCTACGAAGCTTCAGACGATCCGGCACGCGGTGTTGCCGCACGCGATCCCGGGGATCCTTACCGGAACCATTCTTGGGGTTGGCCGAGCGGCCGGAGAGACAGCCCCGATCCTTTTTACCGTGGCTGCTTTTTATTTGCCGCGGCTGCCGCACAGTCTATTTGACCAGGCGATGGCACTACCTTATCACTTGTATGTGCTCTCCACCCAAGTGCCGAATGTGGATGTCAAGATCCGTTACGGCACGGCGCTAGTGCTTTTGGTGATCGTGCTTCTAATGAATCTGATCGCGATCATGATCCGATCCTATTTTAGGGCGAAGAAAAAATGGTAGATCAACCCTTGATCAAAATAGAAGCGAATAATTTGAGTGTTTCTTATGGAGAGAATTTTGCGCTCAGGAATGTAACGCTGGATATCGAGTCTCATTCGATCTTGAGTATTATCGGCCCGGCAAATTCAGGCAAAACAACTTTTCTTAAATCGATCAACCGCTTGCTGGATTCGGAACATAACGCAAAGATCACAGGAAGCATTTGTCTGGAGGGTAAAGAGATCTACCGGGACTACGATCCGGTTCTTTTGCGCCGAAAAGTTGGGATCATTTTTGCGATGCCTCTACCTCTACCGATGACCATTTTTGAAAATGTGGTTTATGGCCAGCGCCGCCAGGGACTCAAAGACAAGACACGGTTGATGGAGATCGCTGAGAAAGCCCTGAAGGATGCCTATGTTTGGGAAGAAGTTCGTGACCGTCTTCAGGAGCCCGCCATGAAACTATCCGGCGGCCAGCAGCAGCGCCTGTGCATTGCGCGATCATTGGCACTGGAGCCCGAAGTGATCTTGTTTGACGAGCCCTGCTCCGCGCTGGACCCCATTTCGACCGCGAAGGTCGAGGAGGCCATGTTTAAGCTTAAAGAGCGTTACACGATCATCCTGGTGACCAACAACACCAAGCAAGCGGCCCGGGTGGGGGACCATACCGCTTTTTTTCTGATGGGCGAGTTGGTCGAGTCGGGGAAGACCAGCCAATTATTCACGACGCCGCGGGATCAGCGTACGGAAGACTATATCTCGGGGAGGTTTGGTTAAATGGCACTGACGGATCCTAATATCGTGATCAAAACCAAAGATCTTGACCTGTATTACGGGCGATTTCAAGCGCTCAAAAAAGTGGATCTATCTGTCACCAAGAACAAGATCACTTCCATTATCGGGCCCTCCGGCTGTGGAAAATCCACTCTCTTGCGTGTATTTAACCGGATGAATGATCTGGTGGAAGGCTGCCGCGTGCAAGGGCAGGTCTTGCTGGAAGGGGAGGATATTTATGGCCCGGGAATGGATCTTTTGCGGTTGAGAAAAAAAGTAGGGATGGTGTTTCAGCGTCCCAATCCTTTTCCGCTGACGGTCTTTGAGAATATTGTGTTTGGCCTACGCATTCACCATCTCTATGACCCCAAGCATATGAAAATGCTTCACGAGACCGCCCGAAAGGCGCTGGAGTCCGTGCTTCTCTGGGATGATTTAAAAGATTCTCTCAACCACCTGGCCACCAACCTGTCGCTGGAGCAGCAACAGCGTATTTGCATCGCACGGCTTCTGGTGATCAAGCCGGATGTCCTTTTAATGGACGAGCCTTGCTCGGCGCTCGATCCCATGGCAACGGCGCGCATCGAAGAGCTCATGCAGGAACTTAAAAAAAATTATACGATCATTATCGTGACACACAACATGCAGCAGGCGGGGCGTGTTTCCGATGACACCGGGTATATGCTTTTGGGGGAGTTGGTAGAGTTTGGAAAAACGAATGAAGTTTTTACCACGCCGAAGGACAGGCGCACTGAAGATTACATCACCGGACGTATTGGATGAGGGGGAGGGTTTATGGAAAGACATTTTGATGAAGAACTGAAAGATTTGAAACAAAAATTGCTTCAGATGGCGGATACCGCGCAAGAGATGATCCGATTGGCGATCCGCAGCCTTGTGGAAAGAAAACCGGAGCTATCTAAAGAAGTTTTTGAATTGGAGAATAAAGTGAACCACGCGGAAGTGGAGATCGAAGAATTAGTTTTAAATCTTCTTGCCCTGCGTCAGCCGGCGGCCAAAGACCTGAGGTTTCTCACAGCGGTGCTCAAGATCAACAATGACCTGGAGCGTGTCGCGGACCAGGCGGTCAATATCACGGAGCTTAGCCTTGATCTTTTGAAAGTATCGCCGCTGAAGCCCTTGATCGATATTCCTCATATGGCGTCTTTGGCGCAAAAAATGATCAAAGGCAGCTTGGACGCGTTCGTCCAGCATGATCCCAAGCTCGCGCAGGAAGTCTGCAAGCATGATGATGACGTGGACCGTCTCAATGACCAGATCTTCCGTGAACTTTTGACGTATATGATGGAAGACCCAAAGAATATCGCACGAGCTTTAGATCTGATCCTGGTCAGCCGCAATCTCGAGCGTATCGCGGATCACGCGACCAACATCAGCGAAGAAGTTATTTTTATAGAAGAAGG
>CAZBIH010000091.1:0-6360 GCA_964492015.1 uncultured Planctomycetia bacterium
ATATGTAAACTATATTTGAGGGTAAAAATAATGTCCATATTTTCGGAGTTAGGGGTTCGAGACGGAAGCGACAGGTTAAAGGAAGGGCTTCTTTATAATTTGGCAGCTTGTTATGCGCTTGCCGAAAAAAGAATGGCTCAAGCCTTGGCGCCGTTGGGGTTAAGCACTGTTCATATGAATTCCTTGATGATCATAAAACATGTGGGTGGTAAAGAGGGTATCTCGCAAGTTGATCTTGCCAAAAAAATGATCGTTTCCGCGGGCAATATCACAAGACTGATCGATCGTCTCCAAAAAGAAGATTTGGTGATCCGAGTGGCCAGGTCCGGAGACAGGCGCGTTAAGGTATTGAAGATCACACAAAAAGGATCCGACCTCATGGATAAAGCATGGCCCATTCATAAAAGAGAGATCAATAAGATCGTTTCTTTGGTACGGGAAAAAGAGGTCAAGGTCGCAAGTGATATTTTAAATAATTTTCGTGAACAGATGTCCCAACGAAGCGGGGAGGGAACAAGCAAATGAAAAAATGCCTGACGTGCGGAAATACTTATGATGATTCTTGGCAGCAATGCATGAATTGCAATAAAGCTCTTGTTTTTGTAGATAGGGGTGTTTCCAATGAAGAGTTTTCAAAATTTGAGAAAAAAATAAATGAGCAGTTTCAAAAATTCGAACGGCGCCTTGAAAAAGTAGAGCAGCTCTCCGGAGCAGGGACTGAAAGATCAGAGAAGTATGAATATATCCCAGTGAAGGAAGTAGTACCAGAAACCATCCCCCAAGCCAAAGAACAGCCGAGCCAGCCTGTACCGCTCCACAAGATCGAAAAAGATCAGGATATCGAATCGACCATCGGCCTTGTCTGGATGAACCGGATCGGTGTCGTGGCTCTGCTTTTTGGTGTGGCATTTTTCTTGAAATACGCTTTTGATAACCATTGGATCGGAGAGCTGGGGCGTGTGGTTCTCGGGCTTGTGGCAGGGTTGGCGCTTATCGCCGGCAGTGAGGTCGCCAGAAAGAAAAAATATGACACGATGTCTCAAGGTTTGCATGGGAGCGGTGTGGGAACGCTTTATCTTTCGATCTATGCCGCGTTTGGTTTTTATCATCTGATCCCCAGTATGGCCGCGTTTGGATTTCTGGCGGTTGTGACGCTTTATTGTGGTTTTTGGTCTATACGGACTGATTGGAAGAGCTCGGCTATTATCGGGATCGCCGGCGGGTTTTTGACACCGTTTCTTATAGGGATCAATCAAATAGAAGCGCCTCTGCTTCTCTCTTATCTCGCCCTCCTTGATCTGGGGGTTTTATATATCAGTTTTTACAAAGGGTGGAGAGAACTGAGCGTCGCGTCACTTCTTTTGACCCAGATGCTCTTTGTTTATACACCCGACAGATCTAAACCGGAAATGTGGCTTGTAATGCTTGGTTTTTCTACGGTTTATTTTGCGATATTTTCCATTCTTCCAATAACCCGCAACCTTGTTCGGAGGGAAAGATCAGACGGGCTTGATGTGCTCCTGGTGTTATTGAATGGATTGGTTTATTTCGGGCACACCTTCACTCTTACAGGGCCTCATGTGAGATCGATCCCGGGGCTCGTGCCGCTTGTTTTTAGCTTTTTATATGTGGCTTATTCTTATAGCGCTCTGAAGCGGTCTAAAGAGGATGCGGGCTTGATCTTGAGCTATGTGGGGCTTGCGATCCTTTTTGTCACCATCGCGATCCCGGTACAGCTAAAGCAGAACTGGATCACGATCAGCTGGGCTGTCGAAGCGGTTGTTATTTCATGGATAGGGTTTCGGATCAACAATAGTTCCGCGCGCAAGATATCGCTTGCGATAGGCGCTATGAGTTTATTCAGAATGTTTGTAATTGATTTTAAGTATGATCCTTTTTCTTATTCAAAATATTCGCTGATATGGAACGAGAGGACCCTGACTTATATCGCCCTGGTCGGATGCCTGCTGTTCATGGGATGGATGTACAAGAAATATAAAAGCTTGGTCACCACCGATGAGAAACCCCTATCCACGGTCTTAGTTTTGATCGCGAACGTGATTTTTCTGGCGCAGTTGTGTCTTGAGGCTCACTCCTATTTTGCGCATGTCGCTTATGTTAAAGCCATGGCGGCCGCGCCGGCCGGCGGCCAACAATTGATGAATGCTTTTTGGCCTTTTTATCAAGATTTGTTCAGCGCCAGAGAGCTCACGATCTCCATCTTGCTGATCGTTTACGCTTTGGCGGATATCGCGATGGGGATATACGCGAAGTTTCGGGCGATCCGGATCACGGCGCTCATGATCCTTGGCGCCGCGGTGCTAAAGATATTCCTTTTTGATCTGTCACAGCTTGACCGGATCTACCGGATCATTTCGTTCATGGGGCTTGGAGCAGTTTTGATGATCACGTCCTTTTTTTACCAAAAATATAAGGATCAGATACGCGAATTTGCTTTAAAAGATTAGAGGAGATGCTATGAAAAATCATTTGGGTGTGACGCTCGCAATTCTAACCTTGTTTTTTGGAGCCGGAACGAATGTTTTTGCCGCAAACCAGTGGGAATACACACGGCTCATTGAAATACAGGATCCGCCGCAAAAACCCATCGCGGTGGAATTAGACGGCAAAGTATTCGATTCGGCGCGTGAAGATCTGGCGGATCTAAGGGTATCCGGCGATCATGTGGAAATACCCTACATGCTGGCAAGCCAGCCTCAGATCCAAAATAGGGTAAGAGCGGCTTCCAAAGTAATTTCCAGAGAAACTCTGCCAACGGAAACGGTCATTGTTTTGGATCTAGAAGAGCAGGGCCCCTACAATGAAATGAATCTCGTTCCCAAAAAGAATAATTTCTTCAGAAAGATCACCGTGGAAGGGTCCAGTGACAATTCAAGCTGGAATATCATTCGCAAGGGGATGATCGTGTATGACCTGCATTTTCAAGAGAGGGTGTCGTATTTGTCGCAATTCACCCATGAGACTTATGAGGGCTACAGCTTAGGCAGGTATTCCTCACAAAATTTAAGTTTTGAATTTCCTGAAGTAGCTTACCGGTATCTGAAGGTGACCGTGCCGCACGATGAGGATAAGGAGCCTGTTGAATTAGACGACGTACAGGTTTTCAAAACTAAAAAAATACAGGCTCTTGAAAGATCCTATCCGGGGGCCTTGATCAAAACAGAAGTGAAGCCCGATGCCAAGAGCGTAGATATCATCGTCGATCTTGGAGGTAAAAATTTGCCTATCGACCGTGTTGAGGTGGGTTCCCCGAACGAAAATTTCGCCAGAAGAATAGAGATCCAATCGAGCAATGACATGAAAGAGTGGAGGGCTGAGGGAAACGGAACCCTTTTCTCCGTCTCGGTTGATGGCTCCCATAGTTTTAACAAGACGGTCAAATTCAGTGAAACGAAGGCCCGCTATTTAAAGCTAGAGGTTTATCATGGGAATAACAAGCCGATCAAGATATCAAAGGTCACGGCTTTTGGTTTGAAAAGATACGCCGTTTTTATTCCCAATGGTAAAGACAAATACAGCCTTTCTTATGGCAACTCCCAAGCCTCCTCGCCGTCGTATGATATCGGGGAGATCTTAAGAAATAAAAACGTATCTGATCTTATCCTCACCCATCTGTCCGAAGAAACAAAAAATAATGACTTTGTCCCTTCCAAAGACGATAAACCATGGACAGAGGGACATCCCTATTTGCTGTGGGCGGCGATGGGTGTTGTCATTTTAGGGCTCATAGGTTTGGCAACTCAAGTGGTCAAGAAAATCGATGAAAAATAGCATCACGGCATTTCAATATGCGTTTACTTTTGCCATGTATTTTTTGGGAGCTTGTCTCCTATCATTGGCGCTATCTGTCCCGATCTTCCTGGTCTTTAAAGTTTGGGTATGTTTTAATCCACATTCTATTTTTGAAAAAGCCATGTTCTTATCTTTTTCGGTTGGTTTTGGTTATTTTGTTTTCGGGATCGTCCTGGCAACTGAAACCGTTTTGTTGAGATATGTGCTTAATTTAAAGCTCCAAGAAGGGGAATTTGGATTTTTTTCTTTGCAAGGCGTCAAATGGGCATTTACAAACGCCATGATGCTGATCGTGAATCTGACGTTCATGGACTTTATGAGGCTGACACCGCTTTTGCCCCTCTATTACAAGCTCATGGGCGCCAAGATCGGCAAGAGAGTGCAGATCAACACCAAGGGCCTGGCGGACGTGTCCTTGATCGAGATCGGAGATGATTCGGTGATTGGCGGAGACGCCGTTTTGATCGGTCACTTGGCGGAACACGGAAAACTAAAACTCAAGAGAACGATTATCGGAAAAAAGGTGACGATCGGCTTGGGTGCTGTCATCATGCCGGGCGCGTCTATTGGAGATAGAGCGCTGATCGCAGCAAGATCGGTGTTACCTAAAAATACTCAGGTTCCTGAAAATACTCTTTTTGCCGGTATGCCGGCCAAGTTTGTCAAAAGTTTTGAAAGTAAGGGTAAAGAATCATCATGATTCAATTGAAAGGGTCTGACAAAAAAGGAAAATACGAGGTTTATTTAGCAAGAGAGTCAGACCGTGAACTAATTTATCAAATGCGTCATCAGGTTTATGCGGAGGAACTCGAACAACATCAGATTCGCCAGGAAAAAAAGCTGATGGATGACCTTGATAAATCCAATGAATATATTGTCGCTTCTATTTCAGGAAAGATCGCCGGATTTGTAAGTATTACGTCCCCACAAGCAGAGAAGTATTCGATAGATAAATATTTTTTACGCTCGGAGCTATCTCTTAAATTTGATCAAGGGCTTTATGAAATACGGCTCCTGACAGTTTTAAAACAATATCGCTACAGTATTGTCGCGCCCCTTCTCATGTATGCCGCTTTCCGATGGGTTGAAAGTCACGGAGGCCAATCAGTCGTAGCAATCGGCCGGAGGAAAATTCTCCCGCTTTATTTAAAATCAGGGCTAAAACTCGTAGGACATCATGTACAATCCGGCAAGGTAACTTATGATTTATTGACGGCGACAGTGGACTCGATTCGAGAAAGAATGCTTCCCATTGGCGGGCAATTAAGGCGCATTGAAAATAAAGTGGATTGGCAAATGCCCATCCCATTTATGAAGCCCAGCGCATGTTTTCATGGTGGTGCTTTTTTTGATGCGATAGGAAACGAATTCGACTCTCTTGAAAGAAAAGATGAAATCATAAACGCAGATGTATTGGACGCGTGGTTTCCTCCATCACCTAAAGTTATTTCAGCCATACAAGAGCATTTGCCGTGGCTTCTCAAAACATCTCCACCGACGCAAAGCGAGGGGCTTGTAAGGACTATTTCAAAAGCCAGAGGGATCAACTCAGCATCCATTTTAGTTTCTGGTGGATCTTCCAGTTTGGTTTATCTGGCATTTAACTATTGGCTGACAAGCAATTCAAGGGTTTTGATTTTGGATCCGACCTATGGGGAATATTCTCATATTTTAGAGAATGTCATAGGTTGCCGGGTTGATCGATTCTTGCTTTCCAAGGACGATGACTACGTGCTAGATGCGTCCACATTTCACCCTCTGAAAAAAGAGTATGATCTGATCGTCATTGTGAATCCTAATAACCCCACCGGAAAGCTAATTCCTAAAAAATATTTGCAAGAGATCGTTTCCAAAGTGTTGCCACAGACGCTTGTGTGGATAGATGAGGCTTATATTGAATATGTGGATTCTCTTAATTCAATGGAATCATTTGCCATGCAAAGCCGAAATGTAATTGTTTGCAAGTCCTTGTCGAAGGTTTATGCATTGAGCGGTGCTAGGGTGGCATATCTTTGCGCTTCACCTCACGTGCTGGAACCGCTAAAAGCGCTAGTGCCGCCTTGGGCGGTAAGCCTTCCCGCGCAATTGGCGGCAACGATCGCTCTGAAAGATCCTAAATATTATGAGGGCTGTTATCAGCAAACCCGTGATCTACGAAGGCAGCTGGTTGAAAATCTGTCAGATATTGGAGAAATCAATATTTTTGAGAGTGTTGCCAATTTTATATTATGCGATCTGACGAATAAAAAAATAAAAGCTGAAACGCTGGTTTCTGATTGCCGTCGCCACGGATTATTCTTACGCGATGTTAAAAATATGGGCCATGGTGTAGGGGAGTATATGGTAAGGATCGCTGTCAAGGATGAGAGAACAAATTTTAAAATGGTTAAAATTCTAAACGAAGTATTAAACGGAAGATTTTCACGTATTCCATCCGCCAGAGTGATGTAGCCGTTGCAGAATATCGTAAAAACTCCTTCAGGGATCAAAGAGATCTATCGTCAATTTCCTGAACAATTTATCAACGAAGTGAAAAATTGGTTTTGT
>CAZBIH010000092.1:0-6313 GCA_964492015.1 uncultured Planctomycetia bacterium
CGCTGAGCGCATTTTTTTGCGAGGTTCCTGACCCGCGCAATGTAAGTCGGCCGTTCATTCACGCTCACCGCCCCGCGCGCGTCAAGCATGTTGAATACGTGGGACGTTTTAAGCGTCATTTCATACGCAGGATAGACCAGCACGTCTGACCGGACCCCGTCCCGAGGGGACACGTTAGATTGATCAGTCTTGTCATCGCTAACGTATCCCCTCGGGACGGGGTCCGCTCCAAGTAGACGCTTAGCCTCGGCTTCGTATTGGTCAAAAAGCCCGTGCAAAAGCTTGGTGTCACTCTTTTCGAAATTGTAATGGCAATATTCTTTCTCAAATTGAAGCCGAAGATCGCCGTATTTCACGTCTTTCGACCATTGCAATTTAAAAAGATCATTCACCCCCTGCAAAAACATCGCGATACGTTCAAGACCATACGTAATCTCACAAGAGATCGGATTCAGCGCGAATCCGGCCATCTGCTGAAAATAAGTGAACTGTGTCACCTCCAGGCTGTCGAGCCACACTTCCCACCCAAGCCCTGAAGCGCCCAGTGTCGGGGATTCCCAGTCGTCTTGGACAAAACGGATATCGTGCTCTTGGAGTTTCAAGCCCGCGTACCGCAGGCTATTCAAATAAAGATCCTGAACATTCTCCCGCGAAGGCTTCAGGATCACCTGGTATTGATAATAATGCTGTGTACGCAGAGGATTTTCGCCATATCGTCCATCCGTAGGACGGCGTGTCGGCTGAACATAGGCAACATTTTGATGATTGGTTCCAAGCGAGCCAAAAAACGTGGCCGGATGAAACGTGCCCGCGCCGACCTCCATGTCATAAGGCTGAAGGATGGTACATCCCTGCTTCGCCCAATATTCGTTGAGCTTGGCGATTAAATCTTGAAATGTCACAGTTTTCTTCATAAAGATTTCTTAAAAATGTTCAGATCCGGCAACCGGCCGAAAAATCATTTTGGGACGCGTAGACAAGATGAGCGGCCACGGAGTCCCGCTGTGTATAGCGGGACGAGCGAATCCTTGTCTCCGAGTAAAATTTTCCACGGAGGGAAAAATTTTACGCCGGCCCAAAATGATTTTTCGGCCGGTTGCCGTACACCTCTGCCTAATCAAATCCCATTTTCTCTAAAAAAGTAACCGAATTCAATTTTCTCTGCAAATGAAAATCCACAAAACGCCTTAAAACTTTCTCCAACTCCGCGCCGACTTCCTGCGCCACCTTGACTTGGTACAGGTCCTTCACCGCCGCGCGCCGCGCATGCTCCAAAAAATTGATCGTCCCGCGCGAAACCGGGATCCCCACGCCGGTCGAGGCAACCTCAGCGCCCTGCCCGCCATAGGCGGAGGCCTTGGCCGCACACGCCTTGCAATAGATCCCGCCCTGCTTCACGCTAAAAAACGCGGGGTCCGGAAATTCCGCCCGGCAGATCACGCAGGAGCGTATCTCGGGCATGAGTCCCAACAATTCAAAAAATTTGATCTCAAAGATGCGCGCCGCCCGCTTGGCCGAGGCACCCGTTCCCAAAAACGCCAAAAGGTCCAAAACCAGCTGGAACATCTCCGGGTCCGCTTCCTCGGCCTCGGTCAACTCATCCATGAGCTCAATAAAATAGCTCGCGTAAGCTAGGCGCTCAAGGTCCTCGCGTACATCGGGAAAAAGATCCACCAACTCCACCTGCGTCACCTGATGCAGGTCCCCGCCGCGTTTGCGCTTATAAAAAAGAATTTCATTCAGCGAAAAGGGTTCCAGCGTACTGCCGTAGCGTTCACGCCCGTCGCGTATCCCCCGGACGATCCCTTTGACCTTGCCGTGCTCCCGCGTATAAAAATCCACAAGCAAGCTCGTGTCCCGGTAATCCTGCTTGGCCAGCACCAGCGCCAGGGTCTTGGTCGCTGCCACTAGTTAATTTCCCTTGGATGGGATCGCGGCGCCGCCTGAGATCACAAGCTTAATACCCTCTTCGACACTGACATTGGCATCGATCAATTCTTCTTTCGGCGCGAAAACAAACATCCCTGTCGCCGGATTGGGCGGTGACGGCACAAACACGCTCACCAGATCTTTACCCACCTTCTCTCCCAAAGCCCAGGCCCTATCCTGCGTGACAAACCCAAGAGCAAAAAGTCCCTTGCGGGGATATTCTAAAAAAACTACCCTCTTAAAAAGCCCTTTTTTATCGTCAAAAAAAGCGCCGGTGATCTCTTTTAGAATAAGATAGACACGGTTAAAGACCGGAATACCTTTCAGGATAGACTCGCCAAAATTAAAAAGATTGGTGACCAAAAACTTCCTTGCGAGAAAACCGATCATGGCCACCGATGCGACGACAACGATGGCGATCGCCGCCTTGGTGAGAATGATCTTAAACCCCGCGTCCACATCAATTGGAAGCGCTCTAAAAACAGGGTTTACGATAAAAGCGTCGGCGAGACGGAACATGTAGGAGATGAGAATGATCGAAAGAAAAAGCGGCGCCAGCACCACAAGCCCCGCCGCAAAATAGGACCTGAATTTCTCCCCGACTATTTTCATGAAAATATTTTTTCGACGATCTTTTCCTGCCGCGCCGACATTTTGTCCCGGTCCGCGGTCGCGCGGTCGTCATAACCCAACAAATGCAGTGTGCCGTGCACCAGATACCGGGCCAATTCCTGCTTCCATGGGATCTCCAACTCCCGTGCCATGGATTGGGCCGTATCCACCGAGACGACCACATCTCCCAGATAATCAGCCTCTTTGCCGACTAGATATCCGGAGCCGGCTTCGAAAGAGATCACATCCGTCGCATAATCATGCTTTAAAAATTTTTTATTGATGGCGCGGATCTCTTTGTCATTGGTCAAAAGAACGCTCACGAAACGTTTTTTTGACTTCTCAGCGGCCAGCGTTGTTGTGATGACCCGGCGCACCCAGGCCTCCGGCACGTCATGAGCGATCTGTTTTCTTTGGACTTTAATATCGGCTGTTTTTGAGCTCATAGGTTATCGGATCTTGATCCCCGTTTCGCGAAGCTGTTTCTCATGGACCGGCGACGGCGCATCCGTCATGGGGTCTTGAGCCTTCTGATTCTTGGGGAAAGCGATCACCTCGCGAATGCTATCGAGTCCCAAAAGGATCGTTAATACACGGTCGATACCCAAAGCAACGCCCCCGTGAGGAGGAGCGCCAAATTCAAAGGCCTTCAAAAGAAAAGCGAAGCGGGCATTGATGTCTTCTTCCGAGAGGCCGATCGTATCAAAAATTTCTTTTTGCAATTCACGGCTGTGGATACGGACGGATCCCGAAGCGATCTCATTGCCGTTCAACACCAGATCGTACGCCCGAGAACGGACCTTGCCCAGTTCTCCCGACGGCTTGTATTTTTTCCAGTCTTCCAGGTTGGGGCAAGTGAACGGATGATGTTCGCTGTCCCAGCGCTTGTCTTCCTCATTCCATTGAAATAGAGGAAAATCTGTCACCCAGCTAAAATGAAACGTGCCGGGCTTCACCCAGTTTTTCCATTTGGAGACCTGCAGGCGCAAAGCACCCAGGACTTTCAGGGTTTTCTTCCGGTCGTCCGCGATAAAAAGCAAAAGATCGCCGGGGTTGGCTTTGAAAAGATCGATCAATTTTTTCTGAGCAGCCTCATCCACAAATTTGGCTATCGGCGAATCAAGTTTGCCGGCTTCCACTTTAAAATAAGCCAACCCCAGGGCACCCTCACCCTTCACAAACTCCGTGAGATTATCAATATCTTTACGCGAAGCTTCAGGTTTGGGAACGCAAATGCCGATCACAGCGCCTTTTTCTTTGGCCACGGTGTCTTTGAAAACTTTAAACTCACAATTTTTGACAATGTCCGACGCGTCGCCGAATTCGAGGCCAAAACGCAGGTCCGGTTTGTCCGAACCATAGCGGGCTATCGCGTCCTGATAGGTCAGGTGTGTGAAAGGTGCCAGATCAAACCCGATCGTCTCTTTCCAAATGGCTTTGCAAGTTTCCTCGATAATCGCGAAAAGGTCGCTCTCATCCAAAAAAGACATCTCCACATCCAACTGTGTAAACTCCGGCTGGCGATCCGCACGAAGATCCTCGTCACGGAAACATTTGGCGATCTGAAAGTAGCGGTCAAAACCGGACACCATGAGGATCTGTTTAAAAAGTTGGGGCGACTGTGGCAGAGCGTAAAACTCGCCTTGATTGACGCGGCTCGGAACAAGGTAATCACGAGCGCCCTCGGGCGTGGATTTGGTCAAGATAGGTGTTTCCACCTCGATAAACCCGTGCTTGTCAAAACTACGGCGGATGATCTGGTACACGCGGTGCCGTAAAAATAGATTCTTCTGCACCGCCGGGTTGCGCAGGTCCAGGTAGCGGTATTTCATGCGCAACTCTTCGTTGGTCTCGGTGCTCTTGGTGACTTCAAACGGCAAGGGGTTGGAAATCGAAAGGATCTCAATCGTTGTGTCCGCGACTTCGATCTTGCCCGTTGAGATCTTCGAATTTTCGGTGCCTTTGGGACGAGCCTGAACGGTTCCTTGGACGCGAATACAATATTCTGATTTATAATCGGTCACTGTGCCCGAAAAAACGATCTGTGTCTTCCCGTAGCGGTCCCTTAAGTCCAAAAACACAAGCCCGCCGTGGTCTCGGACCGTATCGACCCATCCGGACAAAGCTACCTTTTCGCCGATATTTTTTTCGGTGAGCTCACCGCAGGTATGTGTTCTCAGCATGATCTTGAAATTTCCAGCAATCGATCCAACGGATGTTCTTTCTGCTCGCTTGTCTTCATATCCTTTAAAACAAATTTGTTCTCTTTCAATTCATTCTCCCCGAGGATGATCACGAACCGGCAGTGTTTTTTATCCGCCTGCCGCATCTGGCTTTTGAGCGACTTGGCCGAAAAATCCGCCAGCGCTTCCAGGCCTGCTTTGCGAAGCGCGGAAAGAATGGCAAAACCTTCGGCTTGAGCCAACTCTCCCAGTGTCGCGACAAAAAAAGACTTCGGGTGAGCTTCGGCTTCTTTCTTTTCTTGAGAAATACACATCACGAGCCGCTCGATACCCACCGCAAAACCGACAGCGCCGGTTTTATTCCCGCCAAAAGTTTCGATCAGGCCGTCATAACGGCCTCCCGCACCCAACGCGTCCTGCGCACCAAGCTTCGGGTGTGTGACTTCAAACACCGTCTTCGTATAATAATCCAATCCCCGCACCATGTACGGGTCGAGCGTGTAAGCGATGCCGGCTTTGCCCAGTAAACCGCATACCGTCTGGAAATGCGCTTTGCTCTCGGCCGTCAGATAGCCTGTGATCGGCGGAGAATTCTTCACGAGCGCACGGCAGGACTCGACTTTGCAGTCCAAAAGCCGGAATACATTTTTATTTAGGCGATTTTTGCAATCCTCGCAGAGTTTAACTTCCAAAGGCTTGAAATAATTTTTCAAAACTTCGCGAAAGCTGTTTCTTTCCTCTAAAGTTCCCAAATTATTCAATTTTAGCTGATAACCGCCGGCTCCCGCCGCGTCCAAAAAAGCGGTGAGCGCGTGAATGGTCTCGGCATCCGCCAAAGGGCTGTCCGAACCCAGCGTTTCCACGCCAACCTGATGAAATTGCCGCAGACGCCCCGCTTGAGGCCTCTCACTGCGGAACATCGGGCCGATATAATAAAATTTGCAAAGGCCTTCGGACTTGTCCAGCTCATTCTCTAAGTACGCGCGCACCACGCCGGCAGTGCCTTCAGGGCGCATCGCCACTTGATCGCCGGAGCGGTCCTTGAATTCGTACATTTCCTTTTGAACGACGTCCGTTTCGGTCCCCAAGGCACGACTAAAAAGCTCTTTGGACTCGAGGATGGGGGTGCGAAGTTCAGAAAAACAAAAATTTTTAAAAATTTTGCGGGCGGTGGATTCTATCTCTTGGAAGCTAAGGGCCTCGTCCCCATAAATGTCATGAATGCCCCGGAGACGTTTGTAAGACACGGGCAGAAACTACTTTACGTCTTTTTTCATGATCAGTCCTGGCTTAAAGACGACCACTTTCTTCGGGGGAACCGGTACTTCTTGTCCTGTGCGGGGGTTGCGGCCAAGGCGTCCTCGGCGGGATTTGATCTTGAATATCCCAAAATTGCGAAGTTCCACGGTGTGTCCGCCGGCAAGGTACTCGGTGATCTTGTCGAGCGCCGACTGAACAACGCGTTTGACTTCAATTTGCTTGATGCCGGTCTCGCTGGCAATTTTTAGAACGATATCTTTTTTAGTGATGGCCACGGAATCCTCCAAAAGTTTGTATGATATTATCACACAAGAGGTTACGGTGTCAAT
>CAZBIH010000093.1:0-6309 GCA_964492015.1 uncultured Planctomycetia bacterium
CCACCGGGGAAAGGATCTTGACCAGCTTTTCGGCTTCTTGGAGGCTGGGGACGTCGAGGGCGACGATGAGTTGGTTTTGTTTGGTCATGGAGAGTGATTATATCAAATTCTGAAATTTCTGTCCTTTTTCAACAGAATCGAAATAGGTTTTCATGTGTTTGATGAATTCGGTGTAAGTGACTTGAGTCATAAAAATCCTTTGCTCATTTTTAATCCAAAAAAGGTTCTATCCATTTCCTAAAAAGTTTTAGTCCATCCGCGGGCACAACGATCGGAAAATCTACCAAAGACTCGATGCCCGGAGCCATAAAATCGCGGGTATTCCATGTGACAAATGCGGATACTTTTGCCAAATGAGCGGCACATAAAATTGAAGCATCACCTTTATCGAGTTTTTCTAAAAAGAGCTTCATGTTGCCAGCTGATGGGTTTGGAATAACTTCCGGTTTCAGATCTTTCCAAATCTCCCTGCTTTCTTGAACTAAATCCGGAAATTTCCTGGTTATCACGCGGTCAATTTCTGTAATGACCTCTTCCGAAACTACCATACTGATCGTTTCTGACTCCGCCAAATTTAAAAGCTCGCGAGCCGCGCCACCCGGTGAACGCAAACCAGCGATGTACGCGCTGGTATCGAAGAAAATCCTGTATTGCGGAGCACCCATTAGGATTTTTCTTTGCGGATTTTTCTCAGATCTTGCAGAAGCTCGTTAAGAGTAATGCCTTTTTTCTCGGCTTCCTTCGAAAACTTGTTAGCGAAGGCTTCAAACTTCGAAGGCCCGGGAGCGATAAAAATACCGTTACCCACTTTTGCCATCGACAAAATTGAATCCTTCGAAAGGTGAAGCGCTCGCCGAATACTCATCGGGATAGTCACTTGTCCCTTTTCTCTCATTCTAGTTACCATGATTATTCTCCTATTTTCCTACTTATTCTTACTTTCCTACTAAAGGGTACCATGAAATAGAGGGGATTTCAAGTAACAGGAGGAAACACCGGGAATCCTGGCAAAGTTGATGTGGCTAAGGAATTAGCGACCCGTACGTTACGCTAGTCTAACCTCCCAAGCTCAACAAATTCAATTAGTTGTGAGAATGAAAAGGTGGCGCGGCGCACGAGGCGCAATCAAAATATGCCTTAGTTAGCTACTGTGCGAATATCAGTGGTTTATTTACAGTTGGCCTTTGGATTTTAGTATTTCAACATACTGATCACCTGTGATCGGACAATTGACAAGATCAACAACCTGTTGAGGGCTATTGAGCCGAAGCTCTTTTTTCATCTGTGAAATAATTGGAGCACCGATTGATCTCCTCGTGTGAGAAGTATACGTAAACGCGCCCGTATATTTCCCATTATAACGATGATTGAAATAAATATGGTGCTGGCGGGAAGTATCTTTCTCGAAACCTTTTTTAGAGAGATTTGATTCTACGTCTCTTTTTTCAATCTGCATTACGTTACGTTTCGATAAGAAGATGGTCGTAAATCTTTTTGAGCCTAAGAGCATCCCCAGTTAGGTCGCCCTCATTCTTGTTCTTATAAAAATTGTAAAAATAATCAATGTGCTGAACAAAATCTAACACTGCCTCTTCTCGCGACGTTCCCGTACCACTTAAAACGAGGCTCTCGTTCTCAGCAAAAAATACATCCTCAATCTTGTATACCTTCATCAGAATGGGCTTGGAAGTCGCATAGTTTTTATGGTCGCTCCTGAACTCCATTAGCGGAGCGGTGTTGAAATGCCCTGAATAAAAATAGGACTCAGGCTGAATAGATTGCGAAGCTGTTCCAACGTAGGTAGCGACACCCTGGTAATGTTCAGGGAAATACTTTTTCCGCTCCCTCACTTGTTCATACGTATCCATTAAAGCAGTTCCACCGCTCATGCGACCACCTCGCCACGCATTATTGCTCGGTACTTATCTGTCACCAATCCCTCAAACAGAGCTTTAGTGTGCATGTGGCTCTCTTCCAAATATAAGTCCAGATTTTTGAAACTCAAATCAGCCTCTTTCGCATAATCAAAATCCAAAATTAGCGCTTCTTGTGTTTGATCTGGCGACATTACTGGCTCAACTCGCGTCGTGATACTTCCCTTTTCGAGCTGTGATATAAAAACCAGGGATGCTGCCTTGAATGTTGACGGTATTGCCTTCGGTAAGTTTATCTCGATATTCAAATAATTTTTCAACGGGATGATGCCTGACTCTCTTGTGAATGGAATGATGTTCACATACCGCAACCCAGATCGTACCAATTTATCCATCTTGAATAATTCACCAAAAATTGAAAGCAGCCGAAGAGACTCCTTTTTGTAAACTTGAAAACCCTCATATTTTTTACAAGAAACTGCGAAAAGAATCGGAGAGATCAAGACAGTCCAGCTCTGATCTCCCTTCGCGAAAATATAAGGCTCTTGATTCGATTTTGGTATTGCAACGTTCGGAAATGCGTCCTTAATCCTATCGTGAAACTTATCACGAGAGGACTCGACAGCCAGCATAGGATTAAAGCGAACCTCAAAAACAGCTTCAATCAGCGGCGATTTCTTATAGATTTCGTTAGGTACCACGGTGGCGCTCATATTTCAAAAGTATAACATAATTTTGTTAAGAATTACTCAATTTACCATTCTCTTGATTATTACCGACCAATGCCAGCTGAAGTCCTTTCGCCAACACCCTATCTCTTCCACGCATCGGCTGTTTCCTTTTTGAGCTGTTCCATCAACCAACTCATACAAGATTCTGCCAACTCTTGGGTTGAACAGATCGAAGCCGAGCTATTTTTCCGCAGCCAGCCATTGCGACCGATCTTATCAACGTCAAAATAGAACGTTCTTGAATCCAGACGGGTTGGATTCTCCAGGTAAACGCCCCCTTTGAGGCTAAGCTGACCTTTATACAATGCAACCATAAGCCGTGCGCCACTCAACGTATTGCCGTATTCCATTGACCAGTTAACTCTCACAGCAACATAATCTTTTGAGTTAATAATGAAATCGTGTGAGCCGCGCTGAGTAGAAAACTTGAATTGGGTGGATGCGCTGATCTCCGAGGTCATGGCCTGCAATTTATCAAACAAACTTTCTAATTCGCGTTTCGCGGCGTTTGCGCCGTCAGATGACCCAAGAAACTCTTTTCTTTGATTCTCCCGATTCAATTCCCTATCAAACCTTAATGCTTTGTCGGTGATAGTCTCCTCCCGAACCAAGCCACCTGCTTCCTGAACTCTTGCCTCAATAATTGCGGCTGTTGTCTCAAGACCAACTCGATCAAAACCAATCCATATCCGATTTTTGGGCAACCATTTTGGCGATTGCGTTCCATTTTCAAGCATTACCAGCGTCACAAAATCATAGCCGTCTTGAAAATGCCGATTTTGAATGGCTGTTTGCTCGATTCTTGTCCAGGCTGATTCACCCCAACCAGGCTTGAACAACACAACAACAATTCTGGCCTCTTCGCCAAACACGCGATTGAGAGTAGTTTCGCCATCTGTGCCCGCCAATTCTTCTTGTTTCCTGGAATAAATAAATGAGGTTAAGCGACCTTCAAATAAGTCACTGAGACTTTTTGCCAAGTCTTCGTCTTGCTCAAGGAAGGAAAAAGCTACGTCGTATTTATATTCTTTGCTCATGATCACCCGAGAGAGCCATTTGCAAACCCTCCGCCAACGCCTGAAAGACCAGCTCCACGTCTGCCTGTCGCCCGCCCTCCGCACTGCCGAAAAGTATCGCATTCTCGGAACAACGGTCAACCGTTGGTATTACAACTTTTTGGGGCAGAACCCAAACCTTCAGGTTCGCCCCAGCGTCAACAATAGCGATCCGTTGGGGACTCAAACCTGACTTTTAAAGCTATCACACTTCATACCTACGAGCAACCGTTACACACCTCCGGGGAGTCGGCTGTGGCCGCCACCCCGGAGGTGTGAGATGCTTCATAATGTCATCGCCACCCGGTGGATAATTTCAGACAGATACGATTGGTAAGGAATATCTTTGGTGTGAGCCATTTTCTTGATCCTTTGGATATCGTTGCCATTCACGCGGATCGTAAGCGTTGTGTCTTTTTTCCGTGCGGCAATAGCATCAGCCATTTCGTGCAAGTCTTTTCCGGTTACAGGGATAAACTCATCGCGCTCGATGGCTGCCATGATCTTTTTCTCTTCCGCATCTAATTTTATTTTTCTCATATTAACCTCGCTTCAAATACTTCTTCGTCTGTTTACGGCTTTGGAAAGCTGTCTTGAGAAAATAGTGCTTTTCGCTTTCCACGTATGGGATTACCCATACATAATTTTGAAACTCAACTAATAAGAGCCGCTGGTGCAATTTCCTACTATGGTCTTCGATCCCGATGAATCTTGCGCTGGTCAACTGTTCAAACGAAACATGCCTGTCCTTTTTGAGAAGCTCGTTCTTTTCTTCGCTCCAAATAAACCCTTTCACGTTACAAGTTTATCATATTACAAATGTAAATACAAGTAGGTTTACATTTAATTGTTTCATAAAATAGAAATCCTTGTGTTCCGGTCAACCGTTTACACACCTCCGGGGAGTGGGCTAACTACCGCCCACACCCCGGAGGTGTCCCTTGCTAATCTTTAACGGAACCGATTAATTGCTGGATATCGTTGATCTTCTCAGACTTCATGAAATTTTCAAGCCCCTCGAGAATATCCATCGAGGCACGGGGATTCATGAAATTGGCTGTGCCCACTTGAATTGCGGAAGCGCCGGCGATGAGGAACTCAGCGGCATCGTTACCGTTCATGATCCCTCCGATCCCAAGAATGGGAATTCTCACTTTTTTGCGGGCTTCCCAGACCATGCGTACCGCGATGGGACGGATGCAGGGGCCGGAGAGGCCGCCGGTTTTGTTGGCGAGGATAGGTTTGCGGGTTTTGATGTCGATAGCCATTGCCATGAAAGTGTTGATGAGGGCGACAGCGTCAGCGCCGGCTCTTTCGGCGGCGAGGGCCATTTTGCCGATGTCGGAGACGTCGGGGCCAAGTTTGGCGATTAGCGTCTTGGAGGTGACTTTACGCACGGCACCGACAACCTCTTCGATCATCGCTTCATCGTGGGCAAACATTCTCGCCGCGCCAGCGGACGAGTCCACCGACGCTTTAGTGGCGGATTCACTGGGTACTCTTCGTGTCCCATACGACACATTGGGGCAGGAAAGATTCATCTCAAATCCGTCAATACCGCTCTGGCGGTCCAAGGTCTTCACCACTTCGGTGAATTCCTCGACGTTGTACGCCATGACGCTGACGATAATCGGTATGCCTATTTTTTTAAGATACGGTAGTTTTTCAGAAATAAATTTTTCAACGCCGGGATTCTGCAGGCCTATCGCGTTGAGCATTCCCGACGGAGTTTCGACAATGCGCTGAGGCGGATTCCCAAGGCGCGGCTTCAAGGTGATCGTCTTGGTGACAATACCGCCCAACTTTTTTAGGTCAAAAAATTTCTCAAACTCGCGCGCGTGGCCGAAAGTGCCTGAGGCGACAAGCACCGGATTCTTAAGCTTAATTTTTCCAATTTGGGTCGAGAGCTCTAATCCCATAATATCTTATCTCCAGCATATACAGGCCCTTCACAACAAGCAATTGAATACCGGAAATTTTGGTTTCCCTCTTCCCTCTTCCCTCTTCCCTCTTCCCTGACTTTAACCGCACAACCCAGGCAGGCGCCGAAACCGCAGGCCATGGGGACTTCGACGGAAATCTGGCAAGGAATCCCATAACCATGAGCCAGCGCCGAAACTGCTTTCATCATTGCAGTTGGACCACAAGTAAATATTTGCACATTCTCCGTGCCGCCATGTTTTAAGTCTTTGTGGAGAAGGTTGGTCACGAAACCCTTATCTCCTCGTGTGCCATTATCGGTGGCCACGGATACCCAGATACCAAGTCTCTTGAATTTTTTTTCATAAAGTAGGAGTGACTTGTCGCGCGCTCCCTGAAAGATATGGATATCCTTTGCGTAAACCTTTTGACGGATAAGTTGCTTCGCAAAGTGATAGAGCGGTGGGATACCAACACCGCCGCCAACCAGATTAACTTTTTTTCGCGAAGAGTACGCATCGTATGAAAACCCATTCCCGCAAGGGCCCAACACTGAAAGTGTGTCACCTTTTTTTAATTTGGAAAGAATCTCAGTGCCCTTTCCGACAACGTGATACAAGATGGCAAATTTTTTCGAGTCCGTGTCGAGAAAACTGAACGGCCTCGGCAGAAGCGGGTCCATGGAATCAGCGCAGAGAATTTGGACAAATTGCCCGGGTTTTGCGTTTT
>CAZBIH010000094.1:0-6203 GCA_964492015.1 uncultured Planctomycetia bacterium
ACCACCACGCCGTCGGACCGCGCAGACAATGTGCCCTGTTTCACATAATCATAAAAATGAGAGACTGTTTTTTCACGGCTTGGATCAATGCCGCGCACAAGCACTCCGGTGCCCCACTCGCCCGTCTGAAAAAGCGCCTGTCCTTCGACATAACTTGAAACACCGGCGACGGCCTTGGCTTTCTCAAGCTTTTGCATTACTTGGGCCGCGTCGCGAAACTCCCCGTCTTTTTCGATCACCAAATGCGCGCGAAGGCCGATGATGCGCTCTTTCATTTCCTGGTCAAAACCATTCATGACAGCCAACACAACAATGAGCGCCGCGACACCGACACCGATCCCGATAACCGAAATGGAACTGACTACGCCGACAAAGGGATGACGCCGCTTCGACCAGAGATAGCGCTTGGCCACCAACCATTCAAAGCTCATGCTTTTTCAGCCTTCATCTGCGGAAATAAAATGACTTCGCGGATCGAGGGTTGATTTGTCAACACCATGACCAGGCGGTCAATGCCAATGCCAAGCCCGCCAGCCGGAGGCATCCCGTGCTCCAGCGCCAAAATAAAATCTTCATCGATCGTATTCGAAATGGCGTCCTTACTTTTTTCGCGAAGCTCTTCCTCAAAACGCAGTTTCTGCTCGATCGGATTATTTTGCTCCGAATAACCGTTGGCCAATTCCATGCCGCCGATATAGAGCTCAAAACGTTCGCTTAAATTTGGATTTTTGGGATTGCGCCTCGCTAGAGGAGAAAGCTCGGCAAAATAATCCGTCACGAACACCGGACGCATCACCTCCTCCTTAGCTGAAGAAGCCGGCTCCAGAAGGTCTGCGACCAAATTAATGATCTGTGTGCGGGAAAGGTCCTTACCCTCCACCTTCACGCCTTTTTTCTTCAATTTCTCAACCCACGTCGATGTCTCATCCTCGGGACTGATATCAAACGATCCCTTCATGAGCCCGGCAAAAGAAACCTTCTCCCACCTTGAGAGATCGAGCGTTTTTTCGCCGTAGGGGATCGTGAGCGTGCCGAGGACGCTTTGGGCTGTCTTTTTGACGATCTCTTCCGTCAGATCCATCACATCGTTCACATCGTGATACGCCGTATAAACCTCGATCATCGTAAACTCAGGATTATGCCGCGTCGAGATCCCCTCATTGCGGAAACTTTTGTTGATCTCATAGATTTTGTCAAAACCGCCGACAAGAAGTTTTTTCAGATACAGTTCCGGCGCCACACGCAAGAAAAGATCCATATCCAGCGCCTCGTGATGCGTCTTGAACGGTTTTCCGGCAGCACCCCCCGGGATCGGATGCATCATGGGAGTCTCGACCTCCAGGTATCCTTTTTCATCGAGAACATTGCGGATAGAGCGGACGATCAGCGAGCGCTTTTTAAAAATTTCTTTGGTTTCTTCACTGGAAATAAGATCCAGATAGCGGCGGCGGTAACGGACCTCGGTGTCCTTGAGTCCGTGCCACTTCTCGGGCATAGGACGCAGGCTTTTGGCTAGAATAGAAAGGATTTGAACGCGGATACTGATCTCACCGGTCTTGGTCTTAAAAAGCTCACCCTCCACACCGACGATATCTCCAATATCCACTTGTTCAAAAAGCTGCCAGCCGGCATCCCCCAGGTTATCGCGCTTGATATAAAGCTGGATCCGGCCGGTTTCATCCTTTAGATCGGAAAAAATGGTCTTACCCATCAGGCGGATAGAGCTCAAACGCCCGGCAGTGCAGACCTTTTTATTTTCCTCAAAACCCTTCAGAAGGTCTTCCACCATCCCATTTTTAAGAAAACGCCCCCCAAAGGGGTAGACGCCCAGGTTTTCGATCGCCTGGAATTTCTTAAAACGCTCTCTTAGAAGGTCGTTGGTTTCATCCATAACTTATTTAAGTTACAATTGTTAGGTAAATAAAGTTAATTCATTATTATAAAACTCACCCCACGGGATGTCTATCAATAAAATAAGCAGGTTTTAACTTTTATAGACGGGAATAACGGCTCGCCGAGGCTCTGCCTCGCCAAGCCATCCAAAGCAGGGCCGCGCAAACAAGAAGAAACCAATCGCCCAGGCGGTTGTAGAGGGAGAAACCTTTTCTCAAGAAAATTCCTTCTGTCTTGTGCCCGGTCACCAGGATCTCTTTCCCATTTTCACGGACAGAGCCCACGACCTCACCGGAGGCGGAAATAAAACATGAAAAACCGGTGTTGGCCGCACGCACCACCGGCACCCGGTTCTCTAGGGCGCGAAACACCGACGACTGGGCGTGCTGGTACGGCGCCGCGGTATTGCCGAACCAAGCGTCATTGGTGGCATTGACAAGAAAATCGGCTCCTTTGCGCACAAACTCGCGTGCCAGGCCGGGGAACATGTCTTCATAACAGATCATGACGGCAAAACGTGCGGTCAAATAATTTTGCGGAACACGCGGCTTCAGGATAAAAACGGTCTTCTCCGGACCCGGAGAAAAACGCCCGATCTCTACAAAGTGACGGACAAAACCTAAGATCGGCTCGAAAGGCATGAATTCCCCGAAGGGAACAAGATGCGTCTTGCTGTAACGCTGGCCCTCCTCCCCGTTCTGACTGAAAAGCAAGACGCTGTTGTAAAAACGCAGACCTCCCTCCATGTCGCCAAGCGTCGGAGCTCCGACAAGCGTAGGGATACGCGCCTGGCGTATCGTACTGCGCAAATGCGCCGCCATCACCGGCTCGTCCTCAAAAAATCCCGGAAAGGAAGTTTCGGGCCAGACGATCAGGTCCGACGCCTCGTTGGCGCACATGAGCGTCAGGCGCTTGTACTTCTCAAAAATGATCCCCCGAACACGGGCGTTCCATTTCTGGTCCTGCGGAATATTTCCCTGTACCAGTGACACGCGCACAGACGGCTTGCTTGCTTTGGGCTGCCATTGGCTAAGCCTTACAAAACCATAACCATAAACGACGATCAAAACGACGGCGACGGCCCACACACAACGGATCGCGCTTTTTTTAAATCTTAAGAACTGGTAAAGAAGAAAATTGATCAGCACCAGCAGGAACGAGACTCCCCAGGCGCCGGTGAGGTCCGCGATCTGAATGAACGCGAGATTTTTCCACTGGCTGTGCCCCAAAAAACCCCACGGCAGGCCGCTAAACATCCACCCCCGCACCCATTCCAGAAGCACCCAGAAAGCGGCAAGATAAAGCGCAGTCCGTATCCTGCCGGAGGCCATCACGGAAGGCTGGGGATGAAAAAAACGGGAAGCAAAAAAACCGAACGCCGCGAAATATGCGCTTAAGTAAAGCATCAGAAGGATGAATCCCAGCACGTTGACGTAATTGAGCCAATATCCGGCGATGCCAAAAAATAAAATACCGGTCCAGTAGGACTGGGCAACCGCTCTTCCCCGGCTTTTATTTTCCAGCGAAAAAAAATAAGGAATGAGAGCAAGAAAAGAAAGGACCCACAGGAAGCTGAAATGAAAAGGCAGCGCTAAAAGCAGTGCCGAAGCAGCCGCAAGCGCGAAATCGCGGACTACTGGCCGTGGCATTTTTTATATTTTTTGCCGCTCTTGCAGGGACAGGGATCGTTGCGCCCAACCTTATCGTTGGCGGAGGATACCCTTGAAACAGTCTTGACCGGCTCCGGTATATCCGCCAATTCTTCGTGCCGAGGGCCGGAAGGAATATTTTTTCCGCCAAAGGCGGACCCGCCTCTGGCGGGAAGAGCGGAAACAGCGGCAGGATGAATGAATTGCATTGGCGCCTGTTTTTTCTCCTGCGGGGCCTGGGCCCATTTTTCAGGCTCCATCGGCTGTACGCGAAAAATAAACGAGAGCGCTTCTTCCTTGATGACTTCCACAAGATTTTGAAATCCTTCAAAGGCCTCACGCTTGTATTCCACCAGAGGATCTTTTTGCCCGTAGGCGCGCAGGCCTATGCCCTCGCGCAAATTATCCATCGCGCGAAGATGGTCCTTCCATTTGTTGTCGACGATATCCAAAAGGATCATGCGCTCCAGATGGCGCAGAGCTTCGGCGCCGATCTGTTTTTCTTTTTCCTCGTACGCGGCTTTGGCGCGTGAGATCACCGCGTCCACAAGCACATCCCCGGTATCGGTTTCAAGCCCCTCCAGAGAGATCGTGAATACTTTTCGTACGGTCTCCGAGAGGATCTTAAAATAACCTTCCTCTTCGGGAGAAACGCTTTGCACCAGAGGCGGGACGATCTCCTCGATCATGCTCAAGTAGTGTTCTTTGAGATCTTCTCCCTCAAGCACTTTCCGGCGCTCGGCGTAAATGACCTCACGCTGGCGATTCATCACATTGTCGTATTCTAAAAGTTGTTTGCGGATGTCGAAATTGCGGCCCTCCACACGCGTCTGCGCGTTTTCAATGGCGCCGGAGATGAACGGGTGCTCGATCTCCTGCCCTTCTTCCATGCCGAGTTTTTGCATGAGGCCCGCGATGCGGTCAGAACCAAATATCCGAAGCAGGTCATCTTCCATCGAAAGATAAAAACGAGAAGAGCCGGGATCTCCCTGGCGCCCTGAGCGGCCTCTCAGCTGATTGTCAATACGGCGCGCTTCGTGACGCTCGGTACCGATCACATGTAAACCACCTGTCGCCTGCACGCCTTCGCCCAAGACAATGTCCGTGCCGCGGCCCGCCATGTTGGTGGCGATCGTCACAGCGCTCGGCTGTCCTGCTTGCTTGATGATCTCGGCTTCCATTTCGTGGTATTTGGCGTTCAAAACTTTGTGCAATACGTTCGCGCGGCGCAAAAGCGAGGACAACTGCTCGGACTTTTCGATCGACACGGTGCCCACAAGCACCGGTTGGCCTTTTTTGTGGCATTCGATGATCTCATTCACCACCGCGTCGAATTTCTCGCGCTCAGTGCGATAGATGCGGTCAGGATAATTTTTACGGATCATCGGCCGATTCGTCGGCACTGAAACAACATTTAATTTATAAATGGTAAAAAATTCCTGCATTTCCGTCAGCGCCGTCCCGGTCATGCCCGCCAGCTTCGAGTACATGCGGAAATAATTCTGAAAGGTAACCGTCGCCAGCGTCTGATTTTCTTCCTCCACTTTCACCTTTTCTTTGGCTTCGAGCGCCTGGTGAAGCCCGTCCGAAAAACGCCGTCCCGGCATGAGGCGCCCGGTGAATTCATCCACGATGAGCACTTCGCCGTCCTTGACGACATAATCGACATCGATCTTAAAGAGAGAGTGGGCGCGCAGAGCTTGGTTCACGTGATGCACCAAATCCACATTGGAGGGGTCATAGAGATTCTCGACGTTCAAAAGTTTCTCGATCTTGTGATTCCCCTTTTCCGTCAAAGATACGGAGCGTGTTTTTTCCTCGATCTCAAAGTCTTCGCCCTTCAGAAGATTGGGAATAATTTTATCAATGACGTGATACTTGTCCGTGGATTCATCGCTGGGGCCCGAAATAATGAGAGGTGTGCGCGCCTCATCGATCAGGATGCTGTCCACTTCGTCGACGATGGCGTAATTGAGCTCCCGCTGGACGCGCTGTTCGATGCGGCGCACCATGTTGTCACGCAGGAAATCAAAACCGAATTCATTGTTGGTCCCGTAAGTGATGTCGCAGTTGTAGGCATTTTGGCGAGCCACAGGTTCCGTGCCATGCTGTACGACGCCGATCGTCAGGCCCAAAAATTCATACAGCGGCCCCATCCATTCACGGTCGCGTCGTGCCAGGTAATCATTCACCGTCACCACGTGAACTCCCTTGCCGGACAACGCATTGAGGTAAACCGGCAATGTCGCGACAAGTGTTTTGCCTTCGCCGGTGCCCATCTCCGCGATCTTTCCTTCATGGAGCACGACGCCGCCGATCATCTGCACGTCAAAGTGGCGCATTTTTAAGACACGTTTGGAGGTTTCACGGACCACCGCGTAAGCCTCAGGAAGGATTTGGTCAATCGTCTTGCCGCCCTTTAAAAGTTCGCGAAAATAAGGGGTCTTGGCCTTGAGCTCATCGTCGGATAGTTTGGAGATGACAGGCTCGAACGCGTTGATCTTTTCAACTGCGGGACGTACCCGTTTCAAAATACGCTCGTTCTGTGTGCCGAATATTTTTCTTAGTATCCAACCAAGCATATGACTTTCCTTTTCAACTTCTTCATTGTCATTTCGAGCGAAGCGAGAAATCCCATAAAAGCGAGATTTCTCCTCGCTT
>CAZBIH010000095.1:0-6147 GCA_964492015.1 uncultured Planctomycetia bacterium
CCGTTAACCGATAACGCAAACTGACTTTTTGAGACCCCAGGACAGGCAAAACCTGCCAAGCTTGAGATTCTTCACGCCCCTCCGCCAACCCATTCGACTTGTTTCGCTCGCTCAGGGCAAGCCGCGCCCCGTCAGATTTTCTTTCGTTTGCAAGTTGTCCCAGCCATGAAAGCGTCTCGGAGACATGGGTCCTTAGCGAAATTAGGGTCAAGTCTTTACTTTTCACATCCTCCGAAAAGTCCGATGCATTTGTCAAATGTAAAGACCTGACCCTATTTCCCAAAATTTTCAAAGAAAAATCTGCCAACCGGGCGCCTTCCGGTAACTTTGTAACTGGCAGTTTGGACAAGTCCTGATCGACCAAGTCCTCTATTCGCCCGGAAACCGTAGATAGCCGGGGGAGGCTTTGTAAAAATTCAAGATCGCTGGTCAATTGTCCTTTGTATTTAACCTGCTTGAATAAACTCAATAGAAGCCTGAACACATCCGGGTTTTCAATATCATCGAAAATGGCTTCAGCGCCGCCATGATCCCGTACACGGCCTATGTACCATTTTATGATCGCTGTTCCGATCCAATTGCGTTGTTCAGATGGACTGATTTGAATTTGAAATAAGTTAACTTTCGGCATGCGGTATAAATATCCTGAAAATATGCAGAAACCGACACTCTTCTCACCAAGAAAAATATTGTAATAGGAAGGGTGGAGGTTGTGGATCCGAAGAGAAATTTGTTTGCCGTCTTTAGACCGGCCTATTTTTATGTTGCTTAAATATTCCTGGTATTTTTTCAGTAATTCTTTCGCTTTTGGGCGATCCTTTGATTTCCATTGGCGCCCATAGATTAAACGAGCGATAACTTCCATCGCGTTCCTTCGTGCAAGAACATCACGCGTGAGGTGAACAGAGCCTATTTTCATATGCTGCGTTTCAGGCACCAACAATCTTTTCGGAGAAGGGCTGTCCAGTTTAGGATCAATGATCTCAAAAAGTCTTTTCATGATCATTTGTTCGGTGATAGCATCAAAACTCAACGCGAAAATTTTTTGGATGTCCGCCTCTCGTGATATTGGATCCTCGCTGTCTCTACTATAAGATCCGCCTAGGCTGTCAAGTGCTTGGTTTGCTTGCTGAATGCGTGATTCCCTATAAGACTCGGCTAGCCGATGATCCATTGCATCCGAAAGCCGCGCGGCGGAAGTTTCTAACCCCTCCGTCCGGTCACCGGTTTTCATTTGAAAATTAGTGTCAAAGTTAGCAAAATTAGTGTCAGTTGTTGACATTTGACTTATTTCGTCCCCCGCCAACCGCGCACCCAACGTTTCATCCAAAGGTGAAAAACCTGACGTTTCGGAGGCAAGCGATGAGGGGCCTGCATCATCCGGCTCGCCTGTGACTTCCAAAGGATTTGAGGCTTTGAAAAAATCGATGCTATTGATCTCTTGGATCAATCGTTCTTCTGTCACTTCACCGGCGTCAGCGATGTGGCGGAACTGATCGACAACGATCGCCGCCACTTCTTCTTTTGTCAAATGCTCCGGGGCTTTGAAAGAATTTTCCTTCGTCTCCGAATTGATCGCGTGGGATTGGGGGCTTGTTTCTTCTACGGACCAAACATAAGTGGTTTCCGCGGTGCCTACTCCATTTTTTCTCCAAATGTATATCAGATATTCATGGTTTTGCGAGGACCCTCGCATCGTGAATTCACCGGAAGCTGGAAGAGAAAACGGCGCTGAGGCGATATCGATGCTCAACCCACCCGCGCTTAAGTCAGTAAAAATAACGGTATACAAATTGTCACTTAAGAGCTTATGTTCTAAACGCTCCTGAACATCCTCATTCGTGTACATACCATCAAGAATGACTTCTTGGCCATCCTTTCGGAGAACAACCCATCTTTCATCATCCGGCTCTGCGGGCATCTGCTCTTCGATTAAGGACAAAACAGCTGTCTTATCTATTTCCGCCAACCGCGCGGCAGAGGACTTAGCACCGGCCGATGGGCTGATCTTGATAACTAAATAACCGGCTTCCGATCTGGAAAAAACCGCGTCATAACGTCTCCGGCCGGCGTACTTTTTAAATCCTTCATCCAACAGCTTCCCCGCTTCTCTTCGGGCCACTTGGCGATTCCCAAAATAAGGAGCACTGATCTCTGCCTCCGGATATCCTGTATGATTTCTCACGTACCTTTTAACATTACGCATCAGTACATCCGCGTCCAAACCCTTGAGATTTTCATCCGCCAACCGCGCGCCTGAATTTTTAGGCTTCCTCGGAAAAAATGAAGAGGTTCTTTTCGTGTACTCAATGAAAGCGGGGCCATGAACAAGAAACTCATAATGACGCTCCAGGATCATTTGCATAAATAGCGCCAGGTGAACCGAAGCAATAAATAAAATTGAAAGTATTCCGGGCTGGGTACTTGCCAAGGCCAGGAATGAGACAGAATATAAAAAATACATCGGGTTTTGCGTCCAAGCGTAGGGACCGTCAGTCACTAGAAGCCCAAGTTTTGCCCTTGGGTTGAACCAGAAAAATTTGATGATCAGCGCTTGCGTGACCGCTGCGCCGGAAATACTCATTGCTAAATGACGCCACGTTGCGCCGACCTGAGGATCTCGCGTGGATAGGACCCAAAATAAGAAAATACTGTTGAAAATCATATATTTCTGGACAGATCGAAACACCGGCTCGAGCTCTTGGATACGATATCGGACGGTATCTTGAGTAATCCCTTTATTCCAAGGATTCCAGAGAAGCTCAAGACGATCCCACAACGTCCATTTAGAATTAGCTCTGATGCGAGCCTGATCATCCAACACCCGCGTCAACGTCTCACGCAGCGTGGGATTCATTTCATCAGAAGTTTTAGTATTTTCAACGATTGCGAACATCGCAACCACACCCACTCGGCGGCCATTGGCGTCATAATAAGGCAATTTGACCGTCTCCACGGTTTTGGGCTCCGCCCCGCTATCCCCGCTTTCGTTACGTTCGGCTTTATACAAATATTCACCCGGGGCCTTTTGCATGGCCGCCAGATCATCCCGCGTGTACTGCTCGGCAAGCTCCGGAGGATTTTTTTCAAAATAAGTTTTGCCGACCCAATCTTCTTTTTTTTCCTTTACCAAGTTAAGGAATGCCTGATTGACATAAATGATCTTTTGTGTCGACGGGTCAGAGGGCTTTTCATAGCTTGTGATAAAAATTGGGTGAGAGGCGTTGTCGAATTGCTCAAACCCAGTCGCCAACCGCGCGGCGTCTCTCTTGAATTGCGAAACCGGACTGAGTCCCAAAACCCCATTCGGGACTAAGTCCGGTTTCTGAAAACCCGCTCCAACCATGGCAACCACCCACCAACCAATACGACTCAGGCGAGACCCCTCATATGGGACGTCGTTCGGCAGGGAGACGTTAGGGCGAGCGTACTTGGTGGCAGTCTTTGATATTTGACTTTTTGAATTCCCAGCCAACCGCGCGGCATCTTTTGAATTGGAAATTGGAGGTTGGAAGTTAGAAGTAAATCCGCCTTTGATTTTGCTTTCACTTCCATCTTCAAACTTCAAACTTTCAACTGACGGCGAAGCCGTCCCCGCCAACCGTGCCGCCGACTGATCACGATTAGACACTTGGGGATAATCTGATACTTGTTCCCTGATTGCGGCGTAGGTAAGCGCGAGCTCTTCTTTATAGTCTCCGAAAGTCTTTATGACTCGATCCGTAAATAAATCTCTGGGAATTTGCCGCGTAACCTCTTCATACCACCCGCCACCCTCATTCTCTCCATTCGTGCGGTAAAGCGCGTCAATATTTTCCGGCGAGGAAAACCATGTAGCTAGATTGACAAGTACGTTTACTTTTTTAAGAAATTCGTCATACGAGTCGGACAAAAGCTCCGAAATATCGTCTTCTTCTTTTTTGGCGATCTTCTCCGGAGAACGAAGCTCCCTATAGTGGATATGCACGGCGTTTCTTAAGATCTCTATTTCATGGACAAAACGGTATTCACCGGTTATTCCTTTTAGGAAAAAATGGCCGAATTCACGATTCCAAAATTCCTTTTCAAATTTCTCAATCAGAGCCGTGCCATATTTTTCGATATCACTTATTTCGATAAAATTGAGGACATCCAGCGAAATGGCTCGGCTTTCCTGATCTTGGTTGCTTCTAAGAAGCGTTCTTAGTTCATGATAAACGCGGAGTCTATCTTTAAAATCAACTTGAGAGTTTTTAGCCAACTCTAATGCCTCAAGAATGGACAGCCCCGTATCTCGACGAGAGACAATCCCTTGAATGTACGCGCCAAGCGACGCTTTAAAGACATCGGCTTGCGCCAGTTGGGCGCCCACTACATGAAATTCCACATAAAAAGTTCCACTCACGGGATTCGGCAAAGACCTTTCGGTGCGGATCTTCTCAAGAACAGTCCCAAGAGACGGGGCGTCGCTCGATTCAATGACCGGGGAATCATTAACTTCAGCGCGTAAATGACTTAGCGTTAAGTAACCTTCCGCTATGAGCTTGTCAAAAAAGAAGATGGATTTCGTATTTGTAATGTCGATTGTGGCGCCCATCTTTCGAATGCCTTGGGCCTTTAGATAATTAAAGGCTTCGCGCGCAAGTTGACCACCAATGTCTCGACGCTGCCAGGTATTTCTGATTGCCAAAATGTAAAATTCGGCGGAGGGCATGGAAGAAACTAGCCATATATAACCGATATTTCGGCCCGAGCGTTTGGCAATAAACACAATACCATCCATATTGTCATACTTGAGATCGGCTGCCAGGTCACGGTTCAGTCCGGTAAAATTCCACCCGGAATCCCGATTGATCGAAAGAATGCTTCTTAAGACGTTACGGCGTCGTTTATCAGTCGACATATCAATCCGATCAATCTTAATACTCGCCAACCGCCCGCCCGCAGGCGAGGTGGTCTCGCCTCCGGCGGACTGCGTGCCAGCGATGGATTTCGAAATATTGACTTTGGAAGAAGGCTGTGGTAAATTTCCCGCATGACCGGTAAATTTCCAAAACCAAAAAATTCCGAACCTTCTCCCGAGGAAAGATTCAATGTCCTTCTTGAGGACATACAAAGCCAGTTTCGGACTTTCGGTGAAGGACTTGATCAGGCCAATGAGAAATTGGAAATCCTTGACCAGTTGAAAGAAGACGTCTCTGAAATCAAGTCGGATATCGCCATGATAAAAAAAGTTATCCCCGAATTCAGCAAGCGCCTGACTGCTGTCGAGTCGCGCTAGTTCTCTATTTTCCACTCCCGTAGAGCCGTCTAAAAACACATTAGGTTGTTCCGCGGCGCTTGGTTTTCCCGCTTCCCTCTCCCGTCTAACCTCTTCCCCGCTTTGACCCGCCAACCGCGCGGCATTGAAGTCAGGCTGAAGGCTGGAGGCTGGAGGCTGACGGAATTGATTTTTATTTCGCCCTCGGCCTTCCGCCTTCCGCCATTCTTGACCCGCCAACCGCGCGGCGGGAGCTTCACCACTGTTTGGATCGATCTCAAATTGGCTTTGTACCCTTGAAGCAATATCTTCAATGATCGGCGCGGTCGTATGAAAGAAAACTCTAAGTTCCCCAAGGGTAACATCTTTTGAAAAATCTAAATCCTCACTTTCAAGCCGGTCTAAAATGGGTTGTGTCAACTCATCAACATCTCTGAAAAATTCAGCGAGTTTTAGATAGACCCTTAAAAAATCACCCGCTTTAGATCTTGAAACTAGCTCCTGCGCGACAAGAACTGCTTGGCCCATACCCATAAATCGATTCAAAAATTCATAAATTTCCTGCGGGGACCAGGATTCAAGCACATCGAACGTTACGGGGATCGACCCATTAAAATAGGCCAAAAACTTTTCACCTATTTCAATTTTTTTCCGGATAATGTCTAATTCATCTCTAATAGGATTAGCGATGATCTGCCTCGTGGCATTATTTGTCAAAACTGAGAACATGGGTAAAATAAATTCATCGTTAATAGCTTCTTGAAGCTTGAGTGAGGACAACTCCCGCTCTACTTTTCGCGCTAATTCCTCATAATTAATTTTACCAGCCAGCCGCGCCCCGTCTCGTTTTGGTTTTTGCCTTAATCCCCTGCCACCCTTATCAGGATCCGTTTGAGTTTGAGGGGTCA
>CAZBIH010000096.1:0-1766 GCA_964492015.1 uncultured Planctomycetia bacterium
TTCCGATTGGAAGCAGATCAGACAATTGGGCGTCTTGACTACGATCCCCATTATTCTTCTGATAGGCCCGGTGGTAGGGTTTTTTATCGGGGAATGGCTTGATCGTAAGTCCCATATTTATCCGTGGTTTACGATCATTTTAATCGGTTTAGGTTTCGTGGCTTCAGGGCGAGAAGTGGTGCGCCTTTTGAAGGAAGTTTCGAAGTCCGATGGCAAATAGAAAGCATTCATGCTTCAAGAGTCGTTATTTAAAAAATTGTCGGTTTTGGGTGCCATTCTTTCACTGATTGTGTCGATGGTTTTTTTCGCGCGCGGGGCGTGGATGTTTGGCCTTGGGATCTGGGTCAGCGCGTCTTGGATATTCTTGAATTTTTATTTTTTGTTCCGAATGTTACAAATAGGTTTCGAACCCAAAGTCCGCAAAAGTGACAGGATCCTTCTTTTGTCCATTCTCAAGTTTCCCGTCTTGTATGTGGCGGGATATTTTATTTTAAAGACGCGTGTGTTCCCTATTTATAGTCTATTGACGGGGTTGTCTCTTTTTATGTTGGCTATGATCGTCACGTGGGCGAAGGCCTCTGTAAGTCCCCAAAGCCGGGTGAATTCATGACTCCCGCGGCTGCCGGACACGCCGAACAGGCTACGCACGCGGCGGGGGCCTCTCATGGCGGCGGAGAACTCCATCTGGTCAATTTGATAGGCCTTATTTCACGCGGGCTTCCAAGATCAGCCGCTGAATTTTTAACCGCTTACGAAAATATCATTTTTGGAAGCATTGTCATCGCGATCTTGGCGGCGGTTTTTTATTTCGCTTCAAAAAACAAGACGCTGGTCCCCGGCCGCTTGCAAGCCGCTTGCGAGGGGATCGTCGAGTGGTTGGACGGTTTTGTGTGCGGAATTCTCGGGCCCCAGGGAAGAAAATACACGCCATTTTTGGGGACTCTGTTCCTTTACATATTGACCATGAACCTGATCGGCCTTGTGCCGCTCATGAAATCCAACACCGCCAATTCCATGACGCTCAAAGGGCCTATCGCGCTTCCGGTGCCGACAACGACGGTGGCTTTGGCGATCATCGTGTTTTTTGTTGTGCAGGCGGTCGGGATCAAAAAGCAAGGGATCAAGGGCTATTTGGACCACATGGCCGGGTCGCCGCGCGACGCTTTCGGCTGGGTGATGGCCCCGCTGATGCTTCCCATCCATGTGATCGGGGAATTCGCCAAACCTTTTAGCCTTACTTTCCGTCTTTTTTGTAATATCATGGGCGGGCACATTCTCGTGGCGGTGTTTGTCGGCATGGGAGTCGCGGCGATGCTGATCCCGCTTCAGGCGCCGTTTTTGATCTTTGAACTTGTGACGTGTACGATTCAGGCGTTTGTTTTTACGTTACTTAGTACCGTGTACATTGCCATGGTATTGCCCCACGACGATCATGAGCCTAAAGAAACGCATTCTCATGAACACGCCAAGGGCCACTCCCACGCGCAAGGTGCGCATTAACACTGACTTAATCTAACGGAGGCAGGAAACACATGGATCATTCAGCAGCACTCGCAATTACACTTCCTTTGTCGCTGGGCATCGCGGCATTCGGTTCGGCTCTGGGTCTGGGCAAAGCGGTCGCCGGCGCTATGGACGCGACAGCCCGTCAACCGGAAGCTTCCGGAAAAGTACTTGTCAACATGATGGCAGGCTGCGCGCTCATCGAAGCGTTGACGCTTTACGTTTTGATCGTCGTGTTCGTCCTTTCGGGGAAGATCGTCTAA
>CAZBIH010000096.1:1866-4738 GCA_964492015.1 uncultured Planctomycetia bacterium
TTAAAAGAAATACTCGTCCAGATCTTCGGATTTGTCATCGTTTTTCTGGTGTTGAAAAAATTCGCTTGGAAAGGCCTTTTGGGCGCCATCGATGAGCGCCGCCACAAGATCGAGGCGGAGTTTAAAGGGATCGAGGAACACAAGGCAAGTTTAGCAAAACTCGAGAAAGATTACCGAGCACGCCTGGAGAACATCGAGCAGGAAGGCCGCGTGAAAATTCAGGAAGCGGCCAATGTCGGTGTGGCGTTGGCGCGGGATATTCAGGACAAGGCTCGACAGGATGCCCAAAAGATCATTGATCGCGCTCAAGGAGAGATCTCTCAGGATATCGCCAAGGCCAAGATCACGATGCGGACCGAGCTTGTGGAGCTGTCTTCGCTCATCGCGGAAAAAATTATCCGGGAGAAGCTGGACGCCAAAGAACATGACAAGCTGGTCGGCCAGTTCATGAAAGATCTGGAGAAAGTCTGATATGCTCAAAGATCTTTTGGTCGCCGAACGGTATGCCCGGGCGCTTTTTGAAATTGCCCGAGACATGCGCCGCGATGAGGAGATCGAGGCGGAGCTTGAGGGGATCTCCGGGGCTCTGACCGCCGATCCGGGATTGGAAAGGCTGTTCTCAAACCCGTACCTTAAAACAGACCAGAAGCGGAAATTTTTACAGAAGATCTATCAGGAGCGCCGGCATGATTATTATGAGACGCTGCTTGATTTTTTCACGGTGCTTTTAGAAAAGAACCGTTTCATGCTGATCCATGAGATCACCAAAAGTTTTAAACGCATTGCTGATGAGGCACAGGGGCAAGGGGTCGCGGAGATCTGTTCGGCCGTGCCGCTCAAGCCCGAGCATGAATCCCTGATCGTTAGCCGCTTAGAACAGATCGCCGGCTATAAGATCACGGTCAAAAAAGAGGTCGACTCCGCGCTGATCGCGGGCATCGTGGTGAAAATTAAAAATAAAATTATTGACGGTTCGGTCAAATTTAAGATCGATAGTTTAAAAAAAGAACTCATCCATAGTTAAGGAGAAATATCATGGCGCTTCGCCCCGAAGAAATTACCAGTGTCTTGAAGCAGGAGATCAAAGACTTCCAGGTGGGAGTCAAAATGGAATCCACCGGGATCATTCTTTCCGTCGGGGACGGCATCGCGCGTATTTATGGCCTCGATGACTGCATGGCGGGGGAGCTTTTGGAATTTCCGGGTGGAGAACTTGGGATCGCGTTGAATCTGGAAGAATCCAATGTCGGCGCCGTTCTTTGCGGTGAAGGCAAAGGGATTAAAGAAGGCGACACGGTCAAAAGGACCGGAAAAATTGCCAGCATTCCCGTCGGCAAGGGCCTGTTAGGCCGTGTGGTCGATGCTTTGGGGCACCCCATCGACGGCAAGGGGCCGATCGTTTCTAGCGAGTCCCGCCCGATCGAATTTAAGGCACCCGGCGTGCTTGTGCGCGAATCCGTTAAAGAACCCATTCAAACCGGTATCAAAGCCATCGACGGCATGATCCCCATCGGCCGTGGCCAGCGTGAATTGATCATAGGCGATCGCCAGACAGGCAAGACCGCCGTTGCGATCGATACGATCATCAATCAAAAAGGCAAAGACGTTTATTGTATCTATGTGGCGACGGGGCAAAAGGCTTCCAGTGTTCTTTCAGTCATTAAAAAATTGGAAGAATTCGGCGCGATGGAATATACGACCGTCGTTTGCGCGAGTGCTGATGCTCCCGCGACGCTTCAATATTTAAGCCCTTACACGGGTGCGGCGATCGGAGAATATTATCTTTATAACGGCATGCACGCGCTGGTGATCTACGACGATCTGACCAAGCAGGCGGCGGCTTATCGTGAACTGTCACTGCTTCTTCGCCGTCCTCCGGGACGTGAGGCTTTCCCGGGAGATGTGTTTTATCTTCACTCAAGACTTTTGGAACGCGCGGCCAAGATGAGAGCCAATCTCGGCGGAGGAAGCCTGACGGCACTGCCGATCATTGAAACGCAGGCCGGGGACGTGTCCGGTTATATTCCGACCAACGTGATCTCGATCACGGACGGACAGATCTATTTGGAGGCCGATCTATTTTTCCAAGGTGTTCGTCCGGCCATCAACGTGGGTCTTTCGGTTTCCCGTGTCGGCGGCAATGCGCAGACCAAGGCCATGAAAAAAGTAGCCGGAAAGCTCCGTTTGGACTTAGCGCAGTACCGCGAATTGGCGGCTTTCACGCAGTTCGGTTCGGACATGGACAAAGCGACGCTGGATCAGTTGAACCGCGGTTCGCGCCTGGTTGAGATCCTGAAACAGGGGCAGTACACGCCATTCTCCCTGTCTCAGCAGGTCAGCATCATTTATATTGCGACCAAGGGTGTCTTGGATGACGTGGCGATCGATAAGATCCTGGAATTTGAAAAAGGCTTTCACAAATTTTTGGCCGAGAAGTATCCGGATGTGGTCAATGATCTTGAGAAGACCAAAGAGCTCACGGATTCTGTCGCGCAGAGATTGGATCGAGCGGCGAGTGAGTTTAAGGCGCAATTTTTAAAGAAATAAAGTATAACTCCCCCTAACCCCCTCTTTGAAGTAAAGAGGGGGAATCGGTTCGGTTCCCTCCTCTTTATTAAAGAGGAGGCTAGGAGGAGTTGAATAAAATAGAATTGGAACTTAAAATTTTATGGCATCCCTAAGACAGATCCGCCGGCGGATGAAGAGCGTTCACAGCATCAACTCCATCACCAAGGCGATGCAGATGATCTCGACGTTCCGTTTGAAGCGCGCCGAGACACGGTTTTCCAAGATACGCACGTATTTAACCGAGCTGGGTGGGATTCTGTCCAACCTGTCGGCATCGGTCACGAATTTAGAACATCCTCTTTTT
>CAZBIH010000096.1:4838-6103 GCA_964492015.1 uncultured Planctomycetia bacterium
AAAAGAGACGTGAAGAAGAAGACACTCATTGTGATGACCGGCGACAAGGGGCTTTGCGGCGCTTACAACATGAACCTTTTGAAGGCGGCGATCTTGTGGAAGAAGCAGAACAGCGCTTTTGAGACGTCTTTTGTGCCCGTCGGAAAAGTGGGCTATGAGTCCTTGCGGAAGAAGGGACATGCCCTCGCTCTTTTTTACCCTGAGAAAGCGCTGGCAGATCTTTCTCTGGCGAAAAAAATGACTGAAGAAATTAAAAATTTATATTTGTCCAAAAAAGCGGACGAAGTTTATTTGATCTACACAAAATTTAAAGCGGGTGGTTCAGGCCAGTCGGCCATCGAGCCGATATTGCCGCTCAATCATTTGATCGAGAACCGCAAGGACAGATCGGCGCCGGTGGATTACATTTATGAGCCGGGATTTGAAAAAGTATTTTTTGACCTTTTGCAGAGATATCTCGAGGGGAAGATCTACCTTTCAGTCCTCGAATCACTGACCTCCGAATACAGCGCGCGCATGATGGCGATGAAGCAGGCTTCGGAGAACGGCGAAGAAGTATTGTTTGACTTAAAACTTTTGAAAAATAAAACAAGGCAGGCCGTGATCACCCGCGAACTTTCGGAGATCGTGGCGGGCGCAAGTATTTTGGTCTAATCAAGGAGTAAATATGCAAACCATTCAGGATAAGCCATCAGGAAAGTCAGCCAAAGAGGGTGACATGAATTCAAAAATAGAACTCGGTCATGTGGTGCAGATCATCGGGCCCACGATGGACGTGCGTTTTGAGGCGGGGCATCTGCCCAATATTTTGGACGCGGTGATCGTCAAGATCGGCAAAGAAGAGATCGTCGGTGAAGTGGCTCAGCATCTAGGCAACAACGTGGTGCGCTGTATCGCGCTTTCTTCGACGGACGGCATGGTGCGTGGAGTTGAGGCGATCAATACCGGCAAACCGATCTCGGTTCCTGTTGGCAAAGAAACTTTGGGGCGCATGTTCAACGTGCTGGGCAAGGCGATCGATGAGAAGCCGGAGGTGCAGGCCAAGAAATATTATTCGATCCACCGGCCGGCGCCGTCATTTGAGGAGCGTGAGCCGGCGACACAGATCTTTGAGACCGGTATCAAGGCCATCGACATGCTGGCGCCGTATCCTAAGGGCGGCAAAGTTGGTTTGTTCGGCGGCGCGGGTGTGGGAAAGACCGTCATCATCCAAGAGCTGATCCGCAACATCGCGGCTCAGCACGGCGGTTTCTCGGTATTCGCCG
>CAZBIH010000097.1:0-6088 GCA_964492015.1 uncultured Planctomycetia bacterium
GAACTGCCCACGCCTGCCTTTTCAGGGCAGCGCTCTACCACTGAGCTACTTCGGCTAAAAAATTTTAGAATTTCTTCAGAAAAGTCAGTTTATCCATTTGCCGAGCTGTTGGCAATGATTTTTAAATGACCGCGTCCGCCTCGATCTCGATGAGCATATCCGGCTCGATGAGCTTGGAAACTTCAACCATTGTGGTCGCGGGACGGATATCTTTGAAAAATTCACCGTGAGCCTTGGCGGCTTTTTCCCATTCGGCGATATTCGCCAGATACAAGCGTGTGCGGACGACATTTTGCATCGAAGCGCCGGCCTGTTTGAGGGCTGTTTCAATATTTAAAAGAGCTTGGCGGGTTTGAGCGTACAGATCCCCTTTTCCTACCAGCCCCTGCGGTGTTGTCGCGGTTGTGCCGGAAACAGAAATTTGCGAACCCACTTTTACAGCTCTTGAATAACCAATGATAGGCTCCCACTTAGAGCCTGTGGAAATATTTTGGCGGATCATACCATCTCCTTCTATTTGATCAGATCAAACCCGGATGGGCAAAATGACGAATGGAATTCCCTGCTGATAAAATTTTCTCTGAAGCACAAAGACCGTGTGGTTATGAAGCCAGCGGGTCAAAAATGTTTCTTCCGGAAATACCAGCTGGCCGCCGAAGAAAACGGCACTGGGATAATTTTTTAAAATTTCCGGGGCTACCCTCTCTGCCTCGCTGATGACATCGATGCCGATGTAGGAACGACCCTCGGCAAAACAGCCTTGGCTCTGCATAAAAGAGACATAACGGTCCACATCCTTGTGGACCTGGACTTTCAAATGTCCCACTTCATCAGCACCCTTGAAATTTCCGGCGTCAATGATGCCGATCTCGACGAACACAAAATTCCTAAATTCTTTACCGAACAGCCGGATCACGTTAAAAAGCGTATGGAGTCCTAAACCGTTGAACCCATTGACCAGAAGCACCGCGGTCTTCGCATCAGGGTCGTGTTCTTTCTGCAAAATAGCCTCTTTTTTAATTTCAACGGAAGCGGCATCTTGCAGAAGGCTGTTTAGGCGCTTCAAAAGCTGAGCGGTCTGAAGGTAGTGCTGTTTGATCAAAAGGGCCACGGCGATCAGGGATCCTGTGATCACGATCGTGATCCATCCCCCATCATGAAACTTGAGCACCACGACCGAGACAAGAATGGATGTCGTCACAATGAGACCTGTGCCGGCAATGAGCAGCTTGTGCCACCACCCGGGCGCCGTCTTGCGTACATTCCACCAATGCCGGACCATTCCTAAATGCGAAAGGCAAAAAGTAATGAACACGTTGATACTGTAAAGCACCACCAAAAACTTCACGGAGCCGCCCGTCATGATGATCGTCACCAGCGCCGCGGTACCCATCCATAGCACGCCATTCTGAGAGACCAGGCGGTCGCTCAACACCGCAAATTTGGAGGGAAACCAGCGATCCAGCGCCATGTTGGAGAGGATCTTCGGACCCCCCAAGAATCCCGTCTGGGCGGCGGTCAAAAGAAGAAGCGCTTCTGAGATCAGCGTCACCAACACAAAAACGTACCCGGCGTGCCCCCAATCCTTGGCAATTTCGCCAAATAAAACCGCGTTGAGCGTTTTGCCGGGTGTGTGCCCAACTCCAAAAAGCAGGTAGGCCAGCATCAATCCCATCACGGTGAACGCCAGCGAAAATGCCATGTAACGCATCGTGCTCTTGCCGGTCTTGACTTTGGGCTCTCTTAAAATTCCCATCCCGTTGGAAACCGCCTCGATCCCGGTAAACGTTCCCGCACCCATGCTGTACGCGCGCAAGATCAGAAGGATCATGGCAAACATCCCCATTTCCGATTTCGCGGTCTGAATATCAAGAGAAGTCGACTGGACCACCGCGGAAAACTGGCCGGAGTGAGAGACAAGAGCGTAAATGATCACAAACGCATGCGTCAGAAGAAAAACCATGAAGATCGGCACCAGCGGGACCACCGATTCTTTCACACCGCGTAAATTCATTACGGTCAGAAGGATCACCCCGGCAACCGCAAAAATAAGCTTGTAGGCATGCCAATGTGCCGGCAGAAAACTAAAAATAGCATCCGCGCCGCTGGCAATAGAAATAGTGATCGTGAGAACATAATCGATCAGGAGGGCACAGCCCGAAACCAGGCCCGCGCGAGGAGAAATAAGCTTGCTCGCCACCAAATATCCGCCGCCGCCCGCGGGGAAAAGCTCGATGATCTGCATGTAGCTGGCGCTGATGAGAAACACAGTCAGCGCCGACGCGATCGCGACAAAAATGCTTAAATAGGTATGGCCCTGCAGAGCCAAAAACGCTTCTTCAGGACCATAACAGGACGACGAAAGCCCGTCGGCACCCAACCCGACCCAAGCAAAGAAAGCGATCAGGGACAGGTGGTGAAACACACCTTTATCCAGCGGGCTTTTGGCCTTGCCGACCACCGCACGGGCGATTCTCTTGAAGAGGGGGACATTGGGTTCTAACATTTACAAGAGAGAATTATACTATAAAATAACCTATTGGGGACACTATACTTAATTGCAGCCAATGAAGTATAGTGTCCCCAAATAAAAGGGCCGTATTCGCTTGAATTGTGGGGCCCTATTTCGGATAATGGCGCCTATGTCGATCTTCCGGTTTTTAGGCTCTTTACGTTTCGCAGTCCCTCTGATCGCGTCGCTGGCGGTGATCTTGTCAACGTCCACGGTGCTGGAGTCCGTTTATGGCACTCCTTTCGCGCAGAAAAATTTATATACCGCCCACTGGTTTGACCTTTTCTTAGCCCTATTTTGGATCTGTATTTTCTGCGCCACCTGGACACGCCTGCCCTTTAAAAAAAGACATATCGGCTTTGTCATCACCCATATCGGCATCCTCACACTTTTGGGCGGCTCTCTTTTGACGCGCCTAGCGGGTTTGGAGGGGCAAATGACCCTCTATGAACAGGAGAAAAAAAATGAGATCGTTCAATCCGGTTTTACACTGACGGTCGGGGACGAAAAAGGGGGAAAAAATTCCTTCAATTTAAAAAGCAGGGCCGGCAAACTTCCGGCACGGATGCCGCTCGGCGGGAATGATACGGCGTTGACCCTCAACGAAATTCTCGAACACGCCTCCGAGACGCGGTATCTGATCGAATCTGACAAAGAAGAACCCAACGCCGCCGTCCACTTGAATCTCTCCAGCAGTCTGATGAGCTTCAATGAAAAATTTACACTCATCGCCAAAGACCCCGACAACCCGGATTCCTCCGTCAAAGACGTTGGCCCCGCGCATTTTATTTTGAAAAAAAATTCCGTGCCGAGCGTAAAATTGGTCATTCAAAGACCCGGCAGCCGACCCTTCTCCGTGAATCTGGACACCCCCTTGAAAAAAAATATCCCCCTAGGGAACTCCGACCTGGAAATAGTGGCCTTAAGCTACTTCCCTCACGCCAAGGTCTCGGAGGACAAGCTTGTGAACTCACCCGACGATACACCCTTCAACCCGGCGGTGGAATTGGAGATCCATGACGGCGCGGGGCAAAAAGAATTTCATACCAAATTTCTCCTCTTCCCCGATTTCGCCTCGATCCGCGGAGGCAAAAAAGCGGACCGCTTCGGCTTGGACGTCCATCTGGAGGCAAGAACAGAAGAAACGCTCGCCGGCGTGCCCACCATGATCATCCACCCTTCCACGCAGTCGTCCTGGCAGTATGAGATCCATTCTTCCAAAGGCCTATTGAAACAAGGAGAGCTCAAACTTCACGACAAAATTGAGACCGGCTGGCGTGACATCACGATCGAGGTTCTGCAAATGTTCAACCGTGCCCAAGTTTTAAGAAAAATAAAACCGGCGGACAGTAATGCCTCCGGGGTTTTTGCTCTGCGCGTTTCCCATCAGGACGAAGGCCTCTCACGCAGTGCGTGGGTCACTGAGAACAGTTCCTCCGCGGTCGAAACCAAAAAAGGGATCTTGAACCTGGCATTGGAACCCGTCAAAGCCCCCCTGCCCTTTGAGTTGACGCTCAAAGATTTTCGAAAAACCGATTATCCGGGGACCACGAGCCCCGCATCGTTTGAAAGCGATGTCACTCTTTTTGATCCGGCTAAAAAGATCACCTTTGACAAAACCATCCGCATGAATGAGCCTCTGGACTACGCCGGCTGGCGTGTTTTTCAGTCTTCCTATATACAGGATCCGGAGCACGGCGAGGCTTCGGTCTTCACCATTGCCAAAAATCCGGGCATTAAATTTATTTATTCTGGCGGCATGATCATTCTGACGGGCGTGATCTTGCTTTTTTATTTTCATCCTTTTTTTAACCCGAATGTTCGCTCGAAAAGTGTACAATGACCCTCACTGTCATTTCGAGCGAAGCGAGAAATCTCCTGTCATTTCGAGCGAAGCGAGAAATCTCGCTTTTATGGGATTTCTCACTACGTTCGAAATGACAAACTAAAAATATGCCTAAAAAATTATTTCTTCTTTTTCTAATTCTGGCGGCAAGTTGCGGCAGTGCCTTTGCCTCTTCTGTTCCTGAAGACCTCCGCTGCGCTCCCATCCAGCACAACGGCCGCATCAAACCTTTTGAAGCCTTCGCCCGCCAGACTCTTAAATTAGTTTATGGGCGCGAAACCTGGCAAAAAACGCAGGCTGCCCAAGTCCTTTTCGACAATCGTTCCAACCCTCAGGCCTTCGCTGACTTTGAATGGATACGCCTCGACTATTTTGAGCTTAAAAAAGATCTCGAGCTTCCGGAAGGCAGACATTTTTTTTCTCTCAATGAAATAGAGCCCAAGATTTCCGTGATTGAGCGCCTCGTCCGGTCCTCCAAAACCAAACGTGACCAGGATCAGCGGCCCTCCAAACTGGAGCAAAAAGCCGAGCTTCTCCTATCCCAGGTTCGCACTGTCCAAAGCCTTGTCACCGGCGATTTTTCAAAAGCGCTTCTGGTTCCTCAGAAAAAAGAACCCCGGCTTTGGCTGGAGGTCTGGTATTACCGGTTAAAACCGTTTGAATGCGCCGCGGGTTTTTATTTGCTTGGATTTCTGGCGCTCACCCTTTTTCATCGAAAAAAATTAGGAGTCTGGCTCATCCTTGTTGCGCTCTTATTTCACACACTGGGCATTGCTCTGCGCGTGTATATTTTGCAAAGACCGCCTGTCTCCAACATGTACGAGTCGATGATCTTCATGAACTGGGCGCTCATGATCTACGCGTCTGTTTTTTCGATCCTGCGCAAAAATTCTCTGGCCATCGCCACGGGTTCGATCTTGAGCGCGCTGGTCATGATCTATGCCAACCTCTTGCCCATCGACTCAAGCCTCGAGGTCCTCGTGCCGGTCCTGCGTTCCAATTATTGGCTCACCATTCATGTCATGACCATCGTATCCAGCTACGGAGCGTTTGGACTGGCGATGGCGCTGGGACACCGGCATCTTTTTTTACAAGCTTTAAGGAAAATGAATAAAGCCTCGGAAGAGGAATCCGCCAGCTTGATCTTCCGTGTGATCCAATGGGGCGCCCTTCTCATTGGCACCGGCACTTTCCTGGGAGGCGTCTGGGCCAACGAATCGTGGGGACGCTTCTGGGGCTGGGACCCCAAGGAAACGTGGGCGCTCATCACGTTTTTGGGATATTTGATCATCGTGCATTTAAAATACGCGAAAAAGATCTCTAATTTTTACCTGGCGCTTGGCGCTGTCCTGGGATTTCTTCTGGTCCTCATGACCTGGTACGGCGTCAATTTCGTCCTCGGCCGCGGGCTGCACAGCTACGGCGCGGGGTCGGGAGGGATGCGGTGGGTCATTTATTACTTAATTTTTGAAGCTGCTTTCGTCACTTTCGTCTTCCTAAAAAAACCAAAAAAATAATCCATTTTTTTGATATAACCCATTTAATATAAATAGGTTATACAGGGACTGTCCCTAATAATGTAAGCTCGGACTTCGTGAGTTTGCGGATGGGCCATTTGCCGCTTTCGACGGCTTTTAGGATCTCTTTCTCTTCTTTATCCAGCAAATATTTTTTAATTTTTGGGTTTCTCTTATTCATAATGAGTCCACATCCGGAGAATTTTCACCGCT
>CAZBIH010000098.1:0-6001 GCA_964492015.1 uncultured Planctomycetia bacterium
GCGCCAAATCTCGTAAATGAAAAAGGGCGGGATGATCTCTCACCCCGCCCCTAAAATACTCCTCCTTGGAAGGCGTTAGAAATCGAGGTCTTCTCCCACTCCGAGCTCAAGGAATGTCTTCAGCTTACGCGAACGGGTCGGGTGGCGCAGTTTACGAAGCGCCTTGGCCTCGATCTGACGCACACGCTCACGGGTAACGTTGAAGATCGATCCCACCTCTTCAAGAGTTCGCGGATAACCATCATTGACGCCAAAACGCAGCTTCAGGACTTTTCTCTCGCGCTCAGTCAGCGTCGTAAGCACTTCGTCCATCTGTTCTTTGAGCATCGCATAAGTGGTAGCGCTCGAAGGTGAGACGGCTCTCTTATCCTCAATGAAATCACCAAAGTGCGTATCCCCTTCATCCCCAATAGGAGTCTGAAGCGAAATAGGTTCCTGCGCGATCTTGAGGATCTCGCGGACCTTTTCCACACCCATGCGCATGCGCTGACCGATCTCTTCAGGAGTCGGTTCTTTGCCGGTCTCCTGCACCAGGGTGCGTGAAACACGGATCAGCTTGTTGATCGTTTCGGTCATGTGCACCGGAATACGGATGGTGCGAGCCTGATCCGCGATCGAGCGTGTCACAGCCTGACGGATCCACCACGTCGCATAGGTGCTGAACTTGTAGCCGCGGCGGTATTCGAATTTGTCCACCGCTTTCATCAAGCCGATATTTCCCTCTTGGATAAGATCCAGGAAAGACAGTCCGCGATTAGTGTATTTTTTCGCGATACTGACCACAAGACGCAGATTGGCCTCGACGAGCTCTTTTTTGGAGCGCTGGTACTTGTTTTCTTTGCGGCGAATATTCTGGTACAGCTCTTTGAAGTCCTCATAGTTTTTCGTGCCGAATTTCTTCAAGAGGACCGCGCGTTCTTTCAAAAGCTTGCCGATCTCGGCACGCTCACGGCGGCGACGGTGCTTTTCCATATCGCGGTCGATCTTGTCGATGCGCATAATGCCGTCGCGGATCTCATGAAAGATCTCCTCAACGTTGCGGTTGGCCACACGGAATTCGATCAAAAGATCGGTCACGTTGGCTCCGCGCTTGACGGCCTTGAGTTTCTTGGCAAGGATCTTCAGGCGGCGCAAACTTCTCGGGGCGTTGTCGCGGAATTTCAATTCCTCGTCAATGTATTCGTCCACGGTGAATTCATGCTTCAAGAGCTTTTGGGTAAAATCCAGCACATAATCACGAGCATAGGTGCACTGAAATACCGTTTTACGGAACTCGATCTCATCCGCCTCGATGCGCTTGGCAAGCTCAAGCTCCGCATCGCGCGTCAGAAGCGATATCTGGCCCATCTGGCGCAGGTACATGCGCACGGGGTCATCCATCTGCTCCAGACGTCCGGGGGAAACAACCGCGGCCTCAGGCTCTTCTTTTTTGTCAGAATCTTTTTCGGCAAAAGGCGTTTCTTCTCCCAGCTCCGCTTCCTTCTCCTCATCGGAGTCGGAGTCCGCGTCGTCGTCTTTATCGGCGGCATCTTCGGAATCCACGACGTCGATCTGCTGAGCGCTTAAAGCCACGAGCACATCGTCGATCTCATCGGAAGAGGTCACGTGCGCGGGAAGCATACGGTTGATCTCATCGTAGGTCAGAGTGCCTTTTTCTTTTCCGAGCGCGATCAGCTGTTCAAGCCCCTTGGACTTGGCTTTTGCTTTTTCATCCGGAGTGCTGGCCTCTACAAGCGTAGCCCCCTCCGACGCCGGACGCAGGGATAGTTTATCTCTGAATTTCTGGCCCGATGCCTTCTGAGCGGCGGACAATTCTTTTTTAAGCGGAGCCGCAACCTTCTTTTTTAAGGAGGCCGAGACCGGCTTCTTGGCGGCTTTTTTCTTGGAAGAACTTTTAGCTTTCTTATTTTTTTTCATTGATCTTCTTTTCCCTTTTGTTTAGTTCGTGTAAAGATACCATAAACTCGTTGATGCGGCCCTGATCGCCCGCCTTTTCGGCTGTCGCCATCTGCGCGAGAAGCCCCCCGCGCGCGGTGCGGATCCTCTGGCGTTTCATCTGCACCAGACAGTCTGACAAAACCTTTTCCTTGTCCGCAACCACTTCCACGTCCGCCGATACTTGTGAAATGAACGTGATCACTTCCGGTTCGCTCTGGAACAGGATCATAAGATCCTTGGCCGATAAGGCCGTGCCAGACGCTTCCTGAAAAAATCTCTCCATGATCTTTCGTGCCGCCGGGCTTTCAAAATCAGGGGCGGCAAGCTCCCCGCGTATCCTTTCGGCAAAATCAGGACTCTCGAGCGCCAAACCCAGGATCATCTTTTCCGCCGCGCTCACCGCCTGGCTTAAGTTCTCGCGCGCCGGCTCCACGGACCTTGCAGCGGTGGCCTGCCGATTCAAAACTGTGCGGGATGAATTTTTTTTCATCTCCGCTGTCAATGCCTCCTCGGAAAGAGACAATTCCTTCGCGAGAGCCTTCGTCCACGCCGACCTTAAGATCTCGTTCTGCACCCTTGAAAAAAGGCTCACCAGGTCATTGGCGATCTTGACCTTTCCCTCGATCGTGGACGGGTCAAATTTCTGTTTTAAAAGATCTAATTTATAATCAAAAAGATCTTTGGCTGAACTTAAAATCCGACGAAAATCCTCGCCGCCGACTTTTTGTACGAACGAATCAGGGTCTTCGCCTTCGGCCAGGCGCACGACCTTGACTTCCATCCCCTCTTCGATAAAAATTTCAAGCCCGCGCAGGGTTGCCGACTCTCCGGCTTTATCCGCATCGTACATGATATAAATATTTTTCGTGTGGCGCTTTAAAAGCCTCGCCTGATCACTTGTTAGTGCGGTTCCTAGAGAGGCCACCACGTTCTGCACGCCGGCCTGATGACAGCTGATCAGGTCCATGTAACCTTCAACGACCACCACTGCATCCAGATCACGGATGGCCTTGCGCGCCTGGAACAGACCGTATAAATGACGGCCCTTCGAATAGATCTCGGTCTCCGGCGAATTCAAATACTTCGGCACCGAGTCATCCATCACGCGGCCGCCGAACGCGATACACGCCCCCTTCGCATCCAGGATTGGAAAGAGGATCCGATTGCGGAATCGGTCGTAACAACCGCCCTCTTTCTTGGCGATCACAAGCCCTGACTTCTCAAGCGCTGCATCGGCGATCTGACTCTTGACCGATGAGTAAAACGCATCCCAAGCTTCAGGCGCGTATCCCAACTTAAAACTTAAAATTGTCTCGCTCCCCAACCCGCGCCTCTCCAGATAAGCGCGCGCGGCACCCGCTTCTTTTTTATTCAATAAAAATTGGTGATAAAATTCCGCGGCCTTCGTATGCGCCAGAAGAAGCTGGTTGACCCGCTCTTCTGTTTTGGGATCGATCTTCGTATCTCTCGGAAGCTCGATCCCGGCGCGCTCCGCCAATCCCTCCGCGGCCTCGCGAAAATCTTTTTTCTCGATCTTCATCACAAAACCAAAAATATTTCCGCCGGCGCCGCACCCAAAACAATGAAAGATCTGCTTGTCCGGACTCACCATCAAAGACGGTGTCTTCTCCCCGTGAAACGGGCAATTGGCCTTAAAATTACGCCCGGCGCGCCTGAGCGTCAAATAACCCGAGACCACTTCCACGATATCCAGGCGATCCTGGATCTGGCGTATCAGGGCGTCCGGGATCACAAGGCTGTCCTAGTTCCCCGCCGGCAATCCCAGCTGGGGAGAAAGATGCGACATGAAATCAAAAACGACGGGCCCCACGCGGGAGATCTGCTGCCCTACAATGGAACGCGTGTGGATATCTTTTTTCAGCTGTTCCAGGGGCGAACGGTCGATCAGCATAAAAATAAAACTCATGAGAATGAGCCAGCGCAGGCCCCCGAAGATCATTCCAACCAGGCGCATCACAAACCCGCCTTCCCCCACCTTTAAAATTTTCAAAAGGATCGTGCGGACGATCTTGGTGGCAAAAAATCCCGCGGCCAAAAGCGCCAAAAAAGCCGCGACGACCGCCGACGCGTGATTCAAAAAAGTTTTGAGCGTGATCATTTGCGCGACCCGCTCATAAAAATAAAATGCGATCAAAGCCGTGACGATGTAAGAGGCTATCCTAAGGATCTCGGGGAATATCCCCTCCTTGTAGCCGACGTAAAAACCCCTTGAAATGGCGATCGCGGCGATGTAGTCCACCCACGTCAGCCGCATCAAAAATTCTTTCAAAAAAAATCCCCTTCTCTCGAGCGCTAAACTCCAGAGACTTTCAGTTGATAAACAGACTCACGACCCGTTGGGTAAAATGATTGCAACAACTTTAGATATAGGACTTTGGGAGTATACCATCCGACTCTTGGAAAGTCAAATGAGTTAGTAGATACAAATATTAGATAAAAACCTACTGGGTGGCGTAGGCTTTCGGGGCGCGCCCGCTGGATCCGCGCGGCAAAGCTTTTTCGATCCGGTCCATTTTACCGTCAAAATTATCGTCATATTCTTTGCTGACAAAACGCCCGTGATCTTCAAGAATGCGAAGATCGGGTTTTCCATCTCCATTCCTGTCATGTTCGGTCTTGGTCACAACGCCTTGATCGCGCCATATCCACCGGTCGATGCGTCCTTTTTTATTTTTGCGCGTTTCTACTTTTTCTTTCGCGAGTGCGGGAGCCGCCTGAACAAAAACTGCTGAAAAATAGGAGAAAAAGATCATGAGGATCAAAAATTTGTTATGGCGCAAGAGCGGCCTCCCTGTAAAAAAAATGAACAGTTGAAAGAATATACAGACCGGCGGTCTCACTGCGCAGGACCAGCGGCCCGAGGCTCACGGGTTTGGCGCCAGCCGCCAGAGCCAAACTCACCTCATTGGGGCTAAAATCACCCTCCGGACCTATCAATGCCAAAACATGCCTCGGCGCCGGCCCCGAAAGAGCCGAGGCCAGCGTCGTGGTCGCGCCCTCGAGCGTCGGGATCAGCGCCCGGTCATAATTTTTGATCTGAGGGACAAAATTTTTAAACGTTTGCGGCAGAGAAATTTCGGGCGCGAATGGGAGGCTGCACTGTTTACAGCTCTCTTGAATGATCTTTTGCCAGCGTTTGTGCTTGGTTTCCCAGCGCTCGGACGACAATTTGACGATGCTTCGCTCGGTGACCAGCGGAAGGATCGCGTGTGCTCCCAACTCACACGCTTTTTGCACCAGTATTTCCATGCGCTCAGGCCGGAAAACCCCCACGCCCAGCGTGATCTGCACCGGCGACGGGAAAACAGCGTTTGTTTTTTCGGTGATGCTCACGGAGAGCCTTCCGTCCTTTATTTCACCCGCTGTCCCCAAAAAACGATGCCCTTTTCCATCAAAAAGATCCAGGCTCTCCCCCTTTTTGATCCGAAAAACGGAGATCGCGTGGTGCGTTTCGCCGGCATCCAAAAGAACTCTGCCGTCCAAAATTTTGGAGGCATCCATAAAAAAACGGGGCATCGTGGGTGGGAATTTAGGAAGATTTAACCAAAAAATCAGAGTTGTAATACGCCATCAAAAGATCACTGCGAGAGATGACACCCACCAGCTTGCCATCCTCAACGACCGGAAGACGAATGATATTTTTAGCGATCATAACATCGATCACGGACTCGGGGGTTGCCGTAGTGTTGGTGGTGATAGCTTCTTTTGTCATCAGATCTTTGACGCGAATTTCTTCCAGAGACAGGCCATTACGGACCGCTTTTAACAGGTCAAATTCGGAGATCACTCCCACGACCTGTTTCTGGGCATCAATGACGGGCATCCCGCTGTATTGTCCGGAAAGAATTTGCAGAAGCACCTGGCTGGCGTAATCTTCCGCGCGCGCGGCGATCACATTTTTGGTCATGATCTTGCCAACGGTGGTGCTCAGAGTCACTGTCTTCATTTTTCCCCTCCCCGAGTTCTTCATGTACAAAATTAAGCAATACTTATAAACATTATACATAAAATTACAAGAATTTCAAGGGGTGGGATTGTCTCT
>CAZBIH010000099.1:0-2564 GCA_964492015.1 uncultured Planctomycetia bacterium
ATGAAATTTGACATGTGCGGCGCGGCGGCGGTCGCGGGCGCCATGAAGGCGATCGGAAATCTGAAGATCAACACCAAAGTGGTCGGCCTTTTGGCCGTGGTGGAAAATATGCCCGGATCCAAAGCACAGAGGCCCGGGGATGTGATCAAATGCTTGAATGGAAAAACTGTCGAAGTTTTAAACACGGATGCCGAAGGCCGTCTGATCCTCGCGGACGCGTTGGCGTATGCCGAGCGCTATAAACCGAGAGTGCTTGTGGATATCGCTACACTCACGGGTGCTTGCTCGGTGACATTTGCCAGCCTGGCTTCAGGAGTGATGAGCACGGATGCGGATCTGGCGCGCCGTCTGTGTGAGATCGGCGACAAGACGGGCGAGAGGCTGTGGGAGCTTCCTCTTTGGGACGAATATTTTGACCTCATCAAAGCGACTTATGCCGACATCCAGAATATCAGCAAAAAATACGCGGGTACGATCACGGCCGGAATGTTCTTAAAAGAATTTGCCGACCATACGAAGTCTTGGGCGCACTTGGACGTGGCGGGCACCGCTTGGAACGAGGGCGGGCCTCAGCTTCTTTCACCGATCGGTGCGACCGGGGTCGGTGTGCGGTGGTTTGTGCGGTTGGTCCAGAGCTACGCCAAGAAATAAAATAGAAAATTGAAAATAGAAGATGATGAACGCAGTCTATTTTGAAAGGCACGGTGGGCCCGAAGTTTTACAATTCGGAGAATTTAAAGACCCTGTAGCCGGCCCCGGTGATGTGATCGTCGGCGTCAAAGCCTGTGCTTTAAATCACCTGGATATCTGGGTGCGGCAGGGCCTGCCCGGCATTCAGATCCCCCTGCCGCATATTCTCGGCGCTGACGTGAGTGGTGTCATTCTTGAAACCGGCAAGGGTGTAAAGCATTTCAAAAAAGGCGACCGCGTGATCGTTGCTCCGGGTCAGCTTCCGGTGCATGCCGTCGAGGGATTTCAAGGCCGCGACAGCTATTCTCCCGAGTTTCAGATCCTGGGCCTGCAGACCCAAGGCGGCTACGCCGAAAAAGTTTCCGTTCCCGAGCGCTGGATCATCCCGGTCAGCGAAAAATATTCCTTTGATGAATGGGCATCGCTTCCTCTGGTGGCACTCTCGGCTTACCACATGCTCGTGACTCGCGCTCAACTTCGCGCTGGTGAAACAGTTTTGATCCACGCCGCCGGCTCCGGCATCGGAAGCCTCGCCATTCAGATCGCCAAATTTTTAGGCGCCACAGTTTTTACGACTGTCGGTGATTTTATGAAAGTCTCCCGCGCTAAAAAACTCGGCGCCGATGAAGTGATCCAATACAAAACCGAAGATTTCGCCGAAAAAGTCCGAAAACTCACCGGCGGCAGGGGAGTCGACGTAGTTTTTGACCACATCGGCCCAGAAACCTGGCCCAAAAATCTAGCATCTTTAACGCGCGGCGGCCGCATGGTCACCTGCGGCGCAACCTCCGGTCCCAAAACCGAGATCGAGATCCGCCCGCTTTTCTCCAAACAACTCTCCATCCTCGGCTCCTACATGGGAAGCTTCGCCGAACTCCACGCTGTGTTGGCCTTGGCCGAAAAGGGCATCATCGTGCCCGTTATCGACGAAGTTTTCCCCCTTAAAGATGCCGCTCAGGCGCACGAACGCATGGAAGCCCGCAAGAATTTTGGGAAGATTATTCTCAAGCCTTAAATAGGCGCGCCAGTCGGCTAGCCCTCCCCACGCACGAACTTAGTTTATCTGTCCCTAATTGTACTAAGTCCCAATCAGCCCTATTGAACTTAGTACAAAACCGCGTTTTGGTACATAGTTCAATTTGTTAATAGATAGACAAAATGTATAAAAAAATACCGACGAAAACAGGCCCCCTCGTCGTCCTGTATAGTAGGAGGGTCATTCATATGGCACGAAAACCAAGACAGGGGAGTTCAGCAGGCGTTTATCACTTTATGACGAGAGGGGTGAATAAAAAGGATCTTTTTCATAGCCCGAGAGACTATGCAAATTATTTGGCCATAGCAAAAGAAGGGAGTAAAAAGTTAGGGGTGAAAATATTCCATTATTGCCTGATGACCAATCACGTACATATTTTACTTCACGCGGAGGAGTTGGCGGTGCTGAGTAAGTTTGCTCACTGCATTCAACGTAATTACGCTCTTTACTACCACAGAACTCATCAGTGGCCGGAGCAGGTTTTCCGAAGGAGTTTCGCCAGTTCGCCCATAAATGACGACGCTTATCTTCTTGAGTGTGGGCGCTACATCGAGAGAAATCCTGTTGAGGCTAAGCTTGTGACAGAGCCGGAAAAGTATCCTTACACAAGCTATGCTTTTTACGCATTTGGAAAAAAAGATTCTTTGCTGACCGAGTCTCCGCTGTATGAAACATTAGGAAATTCAACACGCGAAAGAATGGCAGCATATCGGTTTTATGTCTCTCACGAGCGGCATCCTCACTCAAAAGAAAATATCTTACTCTGAATCAACTATGTACTTTTTGGCTGTTTTGTACTAAGTTCAGGATGAGTGGATTGGACTAAGTACGGTAATTA
>CAZBIH010000099.1:2664-6001 GCA_964492015.1 uncultured Planctomycetia bacterium
CGGTAATTCGGTAATTGAAATATAACTTGTGCTATATATGCAGGTTTTAGTTTTGACACGATAGGTATTACCGGCCTGCTTGGACAAAAGGGATTCTTTGATAACTTTAGAGTGGTTTTTGACAGAGGAGCCCGCACTGTTCTGGTTAACAAAAGAACAGCGGCCCAAAAATTTTTAACAACGGTTGGTTTGTAGAGAAGTTTTCGTTCGGATAAACTAGAACCGTCCCTTTGCAAGATGATACACGGGATCCGGCAAATAGCCTGTGCTTATCCGCAAATGATCAAGGATCTTGCTGACACAAGACTCAATGGGGAGCACGTCCGTGTCCGCGATGATCTCAGCATTTAAAGGTTCTTCGTAGGGACTTGAGATCCCGGTAAAATTCTTTATTTTTCCCTCCCGTGCGAGCCGGTACATATTCTTTACGTCCCTTTTTTCACAAACCCTAAGCGGGCATCGCACATACACTTCTATAAAGCCAGGGATCGTTTTTCTGGCTTCTTGCCGGCTCGTCCGGTAAGGAGAAACCAAAGAGACAAGCGCCACCTTGCCTTCCTGATTCAGATCCGAAGCCATGCCCGCAACCTCTTGAATGTGCAGCTGCCGGTCCCTTTTGGAATACCCCAGATTTTTTGAAATACTCGCCCTTAAAACATCCCCGTCCAGATGCTCGGCCTCATGACCCATGCGGGCCAATTCGAATTTTACGGCGGCGGCCAGAGTTGTCTTGCCGGAACACGGAAGGCCCGTGAACCAAAGGGTGATGCCTTTTTTCTCCAAGGATCTATTTTTCATCGAGGACCATGAGTTCTTTCTCGAAGCCTTTAACCTCATCAAAATTCTCGATGATCTCATGAGGTTTTTTCGGGTTCTGTTTGACCAGAGGGCTTGAGATCGGGGAAGAGGGTAGATTAAGAAATGGAAAGATCTTGGAGTTAAAAACGGTTTGAGCGTCATCTGTCAACTCCTCGTAACGGAGTAAAACAAAGCGTTCTCTCAGCCAGGCATCGCCTAAGATCTCCTTATAGAAAGCCCTTATGGACGCGCAAAACACCCGGAATTCAGCGGGATCCACATGGATAGATGAGGGTAGTTTATAATTTTTTGTCCAGACCCAGTGATGGGTGATCTCGGCGGCTTTCAAGGAGATGTATTGTTCCAAGAGGGACTTCCGGTAAAGGATGATGAACTTCGCTTGAGGCAGGATCTTTCTTAAGTCGCTCATTTTTAATTGATGCGACTCTAGATGGAGCCTTAAAAATTTTACCCCGCAGATACGATGACGGCAGTGATTGACGGAATGCAGGATATGATCCAGTGCAGCCCTCTTGGAGATAAATCTATCCCGCAGGCCGTAGAACATCTCCTTGTTCAGGATCTCGGCGTCAAAGGAAACACCCGGGATCGAGTTTAAATAACTCAGGAGAAGAGTGCTCCCCGTCCGGCGCGCGGCAATGACAAAGACAGGGCTTTTTTCGGACCGTTTGAAATGATACTTGAGAAAGATCTTGAGCCGATGAGCGGATCTTTTTCGTAAAAGCTTGAATTTATTTTTAATAAAAGAGAATCTCATGGGACCCCCCGCTGCAAAACGGCAACCTATAGCTTAAGAGAAATTAAAAAGAGTTGATTTTAAAAAAGAAAAACTGGCTTAGTAGGCTGGGGGAGGTGAGCGGAGGAGGCGGAGGGGATCCTGGTGAGTGAACAGCAAATAGTCTTCAAAAGACAGGACGCGTTGAAACGGAACGCGGCCTATATAATTTTTTGAAAGACCAAAATCAGCCAGGTCATTTTTGTACAGATTGCGTTTTCCAACGTTTGACTTGACTTTTTTGATCTCGGCTGCGCCGGGGGATAGGACGTTTTTTTTAATGAGAGCATGATCAGCGTCGCGAACAACTTCGGCGACAAGCCTGAAAGAGGCGCAGAGTAAGAAGAGTATGATGAAAACGGAAAAGGTCTTCTTCATTGCGTCATTGTAACAAATACAGCCGGCAGAAGATACCAATAAATGTAAAACCATGAAAAATAGTGCAAAATGCTTGATTGTTTCGTTTGACAGCCATAAATTTTATTGCTAGTCTGGTATTCATAAATCTTTCAAGGAGAACCGTAATGGCAGACAAGGCAAACAAGTACGCGGACAACATCGCAGGCGGTTTTTATGTGGATACGCAGTGCATTGACTGCGATCTGTGCCGTCAGACGGCTCCGGCCAATTTTGACCGCAATCAGAGCGGCGGATATTCGTTTGTGAAAAAACAGCCCACGACCCCCGAAGAAGAGGCGCTTTGCAAGGAAGCCAAGGAAGGCTGCCCGGTCGAGGCCATTGGGAGCGACGGAGCTTAAAGAAGATGTCATTCCGCGAAGGCGGGAATCAAACCTGATCCCCGATAAAAAATTTCGGGGATGACCCAAATGAGAGAAGCCTCGCTTGAGCGGGGCTTTTTTGTTATTCAAAGGAAAACATGAGCGACATTCATAATGTCATTATCATCGGCTCCGGCCCTGCCGGATTTACGGCGGCGATCTACTCGGCGCGTGCCAATATGAAGCCTCTTTTATTCGAGGGTCTTGCCAAGGGCGGACAGCCGGGCGGACAGCTCATGCTGACGACGGAAGTTGAGAATTATCCCGGTTTCCCCAAAGGAATGATGGGACCTGAACTCATGGATCTTTTTCGCCAGCAGGCGGCGCGTTTTGGGACGACACTTTTGGTGCAGGATGTCTCTTCGGTCGATTTCTCCAAAAAACCTTTCAAAGGCACTTCGGACGGCAAAGATTATTTTGCCAAGTCTATCATCATTGCGACCGGCGCTTCGGCGAACTGGCTGGGCATTCCTTCGGAAAAAGCGCTTCAGGGTTATGGCGTCTCAGCGTGCGCGACCTGCGACGGATTTTTCTTTAAAGGAAAAGAAGTCGTGATCGTCGGCGGCGGAGACTCGGCGGTGGAAGAGGCGACATTTTTGACAAAATTCGCGACCAAAGTCACGATGGTGCATCGTCGCGACGCGCTTCGGGCGTCCAAGATCATGCAGGATCGGGCGTTCGCGAATAAAAAGATCGAATACGTGTGGAATTCAGCCGTCGAGGAGATCAAAGACCCCGCCCAGAAAAAAGTGACGGCCGTGGTTTTGAAAAATCTTTTGACGGGCCAGAAGACCGAGATGAGGACGGATGGTGTGTTTATGGCGATCGGGCATACCCCCAACTCCGAACTTTTCAAAGGCCAGCTGGACCTCGATCCCAAAGGCTATATCAAAGTCCATGACGGGACATGCACCAGCGTGCCCGGCGTATTTGCCTGCGGCGATGTGCAGGATTTTAAATACCG
>CAZBIH010000100.1:0-1410 GCA_964492015.1 uncultured Planctomycetia bacterium
TCACCCTTCATTATGATATCAAGGGTCTGGATTCGGTCACGTTGGATCCGGATGTGCGGGATGAGCTTTTGCTGGACCACCCGATCCGAATTCTTTGCAAGCCCGATTGTAAGGGGTTGTGCCTCTCGTGCGGCGCCGATCTCAATGAGGGTGCTTGCGGCTGTGAGAAAGACATCTAGCTTTTATGAATCGTGTCATTTCGAGGCCAAAGGCCGAGAAATCTCGTTCTAAAAACGAGATCTCTCGCTTCGCTCGAGATGACGAAAAGAGAACCAGAGAGGAATTGATTAATGCCTAATCCAAAAAGAAGACATTCCAATACCCGTACGCGCAAGCGCCGGACCCATGACGTCATGACGGTCATGGCGATGAAGCCTTGCGTTCAGTGCGGACATCCCATCGCTTCCCACCGGGTCTGCACCCAGTGCGGATATTACAAGGGCCGCCAAGTGATCCAAATCAAAGTGAAGGCAAAGAAAAAGAAGGGATGAGGATAGCCCTGGACGGCATGGGGGGCGATCATGCCCCCCGTGAAGTTGTGGCGGGGGCGATCCTGGCCGCGCGGGAATATAATTCCAAGATCACCATCGTCGGGGACCAGAATCTAGTCCACGCCGAACTTGAGAAGCATAAAAACGTCCCGAAAAATATTTCTGTCCACCATGCCGGCAGTTTTGTCCGCATGGATGAATCCGCCGCGCTTTCGATTCGCAAGAAAAAAGACGCCTCCATTTCCATTTGCGCGGACCTTGTCAAAGAAGGCCAGGCCGATGCGATCGTGACGGCGGGACATACGGGCGCGGCGGTGGTTGCGACCACTCTCAAATTGCGCCTCTTGGAAGGCGTTGAACGTCCCGGCATCGGCATTCTTTTCCCGACCCTCAAAACGCCCACGCTTCTGTTGGATGTCGGTGCCACCATCGACACCAAACCCATTCATCTCTATCAGTACGCGGTCATGGGAGATGTTTATTTCCGCTATATTTTGAAAAAAAATCGGCCTTCGATCGGGATCTTGAATATCGGTGAAGAAGAAACCAAGGGCACGGACTATATCAAGGAAGCCCATCAACTTTTAAATAAAAGCAACCTTCATTTTATCGGCAATGTCGAGGGCCGCGATATTTTTAACGGCTCGGTGGATATTGTTGTCTGCGACGGGTTTGTAGGCAACGTGGTTTTGAAGGTCTCCGAATCCATCGCCGACGTCATTGGAAGAATGTTGAAGGAAGAGCTCAAGCGCAGTTGGATCACAATGGCCGGCGCGTTTTTGGCTAAGCCAGCGTTTGACGCTTTAAAAAAAGAGATCGATTACTCTGAGTATGGCGGAGCGCCTCTTTTGGGTGTTGCCGGTAATTGCATCATCAGCCACGGATCCTCGAATGCGCGAGCGATCAAGAACGCCATCCG
>CAZBIH010000100.1:1510-5938 GCA_964492015.1 uncultured Planctomycetia bacterium
CGCACAGGCATCTCTGAAAGACGCATTGCTGAAAAAGGTACCGGTGTTAGCGATTTGGCAGCGCAGGCGGCGCTTATCGCGATCAAAAAAGCGGGGATCACTGCTGAGGCGATCGATCTTATCATTGCTGCGACGTCAACGCCGGACATGCCCCTGCCTTCCACGGCTTGTATTTTGCAAAATAAGATCGGGGCTAAAAATGCCGCGGCTTTTGATCTGGCGGCGGCTTGCGCTGGATTTGTGTACGGCCTTGTGACCGCCGAACAGTTTGTCCGCTCCGGGATGTATAAAAACGTGCTCGTGGTGGGCGCGGACCTCATTTCTTCCTATATTGACTGGACCGACCGGTCGACTTGTATCCTTTTTGGCGATGGAGCGGGTGCCGCGATCGTCTCCCAGGTAAAGTCCGGCGGATTCCTTTCAAGCTCCATCGGTTCCGACGGGCAATACGCAGATCTTCTGACGATCTCCTGCGGCGGGTCTAAAAAGCCGGCGACGCCCGATACGGTTAAATCGAAAGGCCATTATCTCCAGATGAATGGCGGAGAAGTTTTTAAGCTGGCTGTTCGCGGCATGACAGACTCGGTTGAAAAAGCTCTGGCCAAAGCCGGCATCAAACTGGAAGAGATCGTCTGTTTTATCCCGCATCAGGCGAATCTGCGCATCATTGATGCTGTCGCGGAGCGTTTGAATTTACCGAAAGAAAAAATTTTCATCAATCTTCAAAAATACGGCAACACGTCGGCGGCTTCCTGTGCCATCGCGCTTTGCGAGGCTCTGGAGCAGGGAAAATTTAAAAAAGGCGACAAGATCGTGTTGGCGACGTTCGGCAGCGGGCTTGTTTGGGGCGCGATGGTGGTTGAATGGTAGATGTCGCTTTTCTGTTTCCCGGCCAGGGATCGCAGTTCACCGGCATGGGAAAAGACCTGTACCAATCCTATCCGGCCGCCAAAAAAATTTATGACCGCGCGGCAGAGCTTTTGGATTTTGACATTTTGGCGACTTGCTTTGACGGACCGCCGGAAAAGCTGACGCAGACACGCTTTAGCCAGCCGGCTATTTTTGTGACGAGTATTGCGGCGTTGGAAGTGCTGAAGAGCCATCCTAAGATGAAAGAATTTAACCCCCGTTTTGCGGCGGGTTTAAGCCTGGGGGAGGCGACGGCTCTTTGCGCCGCAGGTGCCATTTCATTCGATGAGGGCGTCCGCTTTGTCCGCAGCCGCGGCCAATTCATGGACGATGCGGCGGCAGAGCACCCGGGGCTTATGGCGGCTGTTTTGGGCGCCGAGCTTTCTTTGGTTGAAAAAGTATGCGTGGTGACAGGCGCCGAAGTGGGAAATCTCAATGCGCCGGGGCAGATCGTGATCTCAGGCTTTCGGAAAAATGTTGAAGAAGCCATTGAAAAACTAAAAGAAGCCGGAGTCCGCAAAGTGATCCCGTTGGATGTCAGCGGCGGTTTTCATTCACGCTGTATGGACTCCGCCTGTAAAAAAATAGAAACGGCTTTGCAGAATATACGGATCGAAACTCCCAGGATCGCCGTGGTCAGCAATCTTACCGCCAATGTCGAAGCCGATCCCATTCAGATCAAACAGAACCTCGTGCATCAAATGAACCACAGGACTCTCTGGGAGGACTCCATGCGGTATATGATTTCTAAAGGAGTTAAGACGTTCATCGAATTTGCGCCCGGCAAAGTACTGAAAGGGCTTTTGAAAAAAATAGACCCCTCGGTTGAGACCCTGTCCATAGGAACCTTGGAGGATTTTCATGCTATCGACCATTAGAAGTCATGTCAAAATTCTCCTCTATTGCGAGCGGCTGCAAAACCTGCGGAGCTGCGTCGCTCAAACCCGAAATATCCTGCGACGTACTGCAGAGAGTACGCCTCCGGATATTTCGGGCATCGCTCCTTGTCCGCAGATTTTTCGCTCGCTCTCATCAACGAGGAGAATTTTGACATGACTTCTAAAAAACTGCAGGACAAAGTCGCGATCGTGACCGGCGCCAGCCGTGGCATTGGCCGGGAAATAGCCCTTTTATTCGCCAAAGAAGGCGCCAAACTCACCATCACCGCGCGCAGTGAGGAGCCTTTGCGGGCGCTTTCCCAGGAAATAAAAGCGCTTGGGGGCCAGGAGCCTTTTTTGTGTCTTTTGGATGTAAAAGACTCCGAAAAAGCCGAGGAAATGGTGGACAAGACCCTTGACAAATATGGACGCATTGATATACTCGTCAACAATGCGGGTGTGACGCGCGACGGGCTGTTATTGCGCATGTCCGATGCGGATTGGGATGAGGTTTTAGATACCAATTTGAGGGGGACGTTCGTCTGTATGCGTACCGTCGCCAAACCCATGATGCGTCAGCGTTCGGGGCGTATCATCAACATGGCGTCCGTGATCGGATTGATCGGCAACGCCGGCCAGGCCAATTATGCGGCCAGTAAGGCCGGTATCATTGCGCTGACAAAATCTGCCGCAAAAGAATTGGGTTCACGAAATATTTTGATCAATGCGATCGCGCCGGGTTTTATTGACACGGAGATGACGCAAGTTTTAAGCGATGAGATCAAAAAGACAATTTTAAAGTCTATTCCGGTCGGAGTGCTGGGTAAGCCGATGGATATCGCCAAAGCGGCTTTGTTTTTGGCGTCGGATGAGAGTCGATTTATCACAGGTCAGGTCATCACGGTTGACGGTGGCATGGTAATGTAACCAGGAGGAATGAATTCAATGGCCGAAGTCGCACAGAAAGTCAAACAGATCATTGCCGAACAGCTCGGAGTCAAGATCGAGGAAGTCACGGATACAGCGTCCTTTGTGGACGATCTGGGTGCCGATTCCCTCGATACGGTAGAGCTTGTCATGGCGCTTGAGGAAGAGTTCGGGATCGAGATCCCGGATGAAGACGCCGAGAAAATGACATCGGTTGGCGAGTCCATTCGCTATATCGACGAGAAGGCTTCCAAGTCCTCCAAATAAGCCCCACCTAAAATTTTATGCCCTATCCACGTGTGGTGGTTACCGGGCTGGGGGTTGTCACCCCAGTCGGTAACAACACCAAGGATTTCTGGAGCGCGGTCCTCGAGGGCCAAAGCGGCGTTGACGTCATCAAGACGTTCGATCCCGCGCGCTTTACTTCTAAGATCGCCGCCGAAGTTAAAAATTATGATCCCAAGCTCACCATTCCTTTAAAAGAGTCCCGGCGTATGGAAAGATTTACGCAGTTCGCTGTGACGGCAGCCGGGGAGGCGATCAAGGATTCGGGGATTGACGCCACCCAACAGGATCCCCACGAGATCGGTGTCCTCATAGGTTCCGGTATCGGAAGCTTGCGCATCGTCGAAGAAACTCAAACGATCTACCTTGAAAAAGGCCCCGAGAAATTCACCCCTTTTATGATCCCGCTCTTGATCATTAATATGGCCGCGGGCTGGGTTTCTATCTTAAACGGTTTCAAGGGCCCCAACCTCGCGGTCGTGACGGCCTGCGCCACAGGCACGCACGCGATCGGTGAAGCTTTCCGTATGATCCAGCATGGTTCCGCCAAAGTCATGGTTGCGGGCGGCACGGAAAGCTGTATCACCCCCTTGGGAATTGGCGGGTTCTGCGCGCTGAAAGCCCTCTCCACAAGAAATGACGACCCCAAGAGTGCTTCTCGTCCCTTTGATAAAGACCGTGATGGATTTGTGATGGGGGAAGGCGCCGGCATCGTGGTGCTTGAAGAGCTTGAACACGCGAAAGCCCGCGGCGCCAAAATTTACGCGGAGGTTGCCGGCTATGCGCTTAATGGCGACGCTTTTCACATGACAGCCCCCAACCCTGACGGTGAGAGCGCTACCCGCTGTATGCGGATGGCCCTAAAAGACGCAGGGATGAACCCGGAACAGATCGATTACATCAACGCGCACGGCACTTCCACCGATATGAACGACAGGATCGAGACGCTGGCGATCAAAAAAGCTTTTGGGGATCACGCAAAAAAACTCGCGGTGAATTCGACCAAATCCATGACCGGCCACACGCTGGGCGCGGCCGGCGGCATCGAATTTGTAGCGGCGTGCCTTTCGATCCAGCATCAAATGCTTCACCCGACCATCAATCAGATCACGCCGGACCCCGATTGCGATTTGGACACTGTGCCGAACAAGGCCCGCCAAGCCAAAGTCGAGGCTTGTCTTTCCAACTCGCTGGGTTTCGGCGGGCACAACACTTCCATTATTGTGAAAAAATTCAAAGGTTAAAGCGGAGGCTATATGGCGGGACTTCTTGAAGGAAAAAAAGGCCTGATCCTGGGTGTTGCCAACAAAAGGAGCATCGCCTGGTCCATTGCGCAGAGCGTTTCCCGTGAGGGAGCCCAGCTGGCGTTTACTTATCAGGGCGACCGATTGAAGGAAAATGTTGAGGAGCTTGCGGGGACACTTCCCGG
>CAZBIH010000101.1:0-5908 GCA_964492015.1 uncultured Planctomycetia bacterium
CTTTCAAAGCCTTCATAAGGAGCCCGCGAGAATCAAACTCCGCCAACCGCGCGGCGAAGATCGGTTTAATTCTTTTGCGGCTCGTGCCAATAAGCTCTCCGTTGACTTTCGTGCCATCCTTACTTTGAAGATCCTGAATAAAAAATTTAGAGCCGTCTTCCGAACGTAAAAGCACAGCATGCCGAGCAGAAACACTCTCGTCGTCACCCAAGTCAAGATCTACATCCAGGGTCCCACCATGCCCGATGATCAATTGACCGCGGAGTTCCAATATCTTCGGGCCTGCAATAATGCGGTTCTTATCGTCCATGATCCACACCCGATCTCCGTCTACTTTCAGGCGAAGCTGTAGATCACCGATCTCGAAAGAATCCACGTTGGGGGCAACTACAAATTCACCCTCATCTGTCCGTTGCAGTCCAACCCCAAGAGCACTACCCACGAGACCTCTGTTTGCTAGAGCGGGAGTAACCGGAGTTTCAGCGACAGGAGCAAGCGCTCGCCGGCCATTGGGGCCGGTCCTGGATACACGGATCGGCTCAGAAGCATTTGTATTTAAAATCTTGAGTACGTGCTGTCCCTCAAAAAATGAATGCCTTATCTGAATACCAATATATCCTTTGATCGCTGTATCCGTTGGAAGAGAGATTGAAGTCCTGTCAGCAGAAATCCCGGTAACGCGCTCTGGATTGTTTTTCCCCTGTCGAAATTGTGTGATACGCCCGTTCACGTCTACTTCAATAAAGCTCTTATCCTCATTTAAACGAAACCACGCGAATTCACCGGGGCCGATCAGCACCCCCTGCCCGGGAATCAGATCCAGCGGTATGGCTCTGTCTGCAGGTAATTGAGCGTCAGAGATGGCCGCCAACCGCGCGGCCGCCTCACCAAAAGACTTTTGAGCCTTATCCACCAAAAGCTTCATTGTTTGTTCAAATCTTTCATTTCCATCTAAAATAAGCAGGGGTGGCGGGAGGCCCTCCCTAGAATTATTTCTCAATGAAGCAAAACCTTCATAAAAATTGTCTGAACTTATCTCAACAACAAGCCGATCTATTTCAACATCCGATAACTCAGGAGCATATCCATTTAAAAAATCTCGCAACAAATTTAAATGGAGGGCACTTCCTGATAGATCAGCTCCCGGCGCTGACTTGATCGCCGCGTTATGCAAATCAAGAACGAACCTAGACACGTCTAAGAGATAATATTTGGCCTTTTCAGATGTAGCCATTGCGGGGTCCAGTGAGCGCGTGGTATCAAGATCCCTAAGAATGACTTGGATCTTTTCTTCGGGGCTAGGCTTCACAATGCCAATATTTCCAAATCTAAAATACTGATGAATATTACCGGCCGCGTGGTTGGCCGCCATTATCTGGCCAATTTGTGTGAATACTAAAGATGATCCACTTTCGCTTAAAAAAACAGGCTTTGGGCCCACCGTCCCCAGCCTACCCGATGGATCCATCCCTAATCGTGAGTCGGCAACCGGCATTCCGGCAACCACAAAAGAAAACTCATCATTACCAATAGAGACCGATGCCCAGCCCAACGCTCTATCTGTTTTGAGTCCTGGGATATCCTGGCGCATTACTTTATCTTCTTTTTCAGCTCTTTCTCTGTCCACAGATCCAACTTTATCCTGACTTTCATTTTTTTGAGTACTTATTCCTTTGGGTGTAACCACATTCGGATAAGGGACAAAACCCAACCCTCTTTGATAAGGCTTCACCTTTCCCTGAGCGTCCAATCTTGGCCGAACCCCCTTGAAACGAAGATGAGTGATTCCGTCGATGGGTTTTTCTAATATGAGCTCTATAGTTCTTCCCTCTTCAGGGATGTTTAATTCCCGGTCAGAAACGTAGAGCTTTCCAGGGTTTTCCGAGATCGCATTGTTTAAGCTCTCGGCAGAAGCGTACACCCCTGATACGATATTCCCTGCCAACGCCCCATCTTTTGCTGTGAGCTGACTAAAAAATTTCAGATCAAGCTGATTTTTGGTGAAGCGGATATCATTAAATATATCCTCTGCCCCGATGGCCAACCGCGCGGCGCTTTTAAGAACCCTGTCCCGGGCATTGGTCAAAATTTTGGCTAGATCAACCGCCGTGGACGTAATGAAAGCGGTTTTTTGGACAGGCGTAAATTTACTGTTCTGACTCGCCTCATCAAATAACCTGAGAACGGCTACGCCCCGCGGCATCCTCTCTAAGATGGTTCTCTGGGCCATAATGCCCTGACCAGCAACTATATTCTCCAAAATAAGAATAATGTTATTGATCAAAACCGTGCGGTCATCCGCTGTTTCGTCGATAAGCTTCGCCAGGGCCAGGCCTACAAGTTGCCTATGGTAAAATTTGTTTGGACGTGTAGAGAAATCAACGGTTGGCCTATTTATTTCTTTCTTAACCTCATCGTGAATAGCGCTCCACTGATCATCTGTCACCGTTACCAGTCCGGGAACGGGCTGTATCTCAGAAACAGAAACAACCGTCGGCGCGATCAGGCTTGGTAAGGTCTGTTTTGATAAATCGTTAAGTCTTAAAAGCTCTTCGATATATAGGACTGCTGAGGCGACACCTAGAAGAGATGGATAAAATTTGTCGAGCTTGCTAAAGCCTAGAGCATCTTTCAACGAGGCAGAAACGGGCTTCAGCTCTTTGCCGGGCTTAGAAGGGCGCGACAGAGAAAAATTCCACTTTTTAAGGTCTTGATCTGCATCTTCCCGGACCAAGCTGACAAGGACCGCTCTAATCCGAGCTTTGGCGCCAGCCTTATTTGACCCTGAACTATTAACGACTTGCTTGATATCGTCTTGGACCTTTTTCAATCGCGAAAGAAGGATTTCCAAATATTCTTTCTCATCTCCCGTCAGATTGATCTCTGGTGTCGTCGCCAACCGCGCGGCGGCAGGCTGAGACAACTGATCCAAACTTTCAAGCTCCCTTAAATGCAAGTTCAGAAATGAATTCAGAAACGCATCTCGATCATTCCGCGGGTCGGGTGAATGATCGGAAAAATACCCTTCCGATTGACCCGTGACCCACTGATAGACCGAGGCCACCTTGCCCTGGGACCCGCTTCTCAAAGACCGCCAGTTGTGCTCCAAAATTACTTGGATGTTTCCAATGCTAGTCCCTGCCCAACCTTGTTGGATCAGATATTTGGGTAGCTGATCTTCGCTTTTTATTTCTCTTCGGATCTCTCGGGCCATGGCAGACAAAAAAAACCGATCTTCCGGCTTACTCACCAATGTCTCTATTAATTCTAAGTAAGACAGGCTCGCATAGGGATGATCCTTTGGAAAGGTCTTGTTCGCGTTGATAGGGTCTTCTTTTGCCGAAAGGAATAACAAGGAATTGATGACACCCCTAGCCGCGAACGCCTCCGGGCCCTTCCTCTGCCGTAATTGATCAAAGATAAATTCAATTAGATCTTTCAGTTGTTCCGTATCCACCTTATCCTCCACAAGGTGGCCTCCTCTTTGATGTGATCCATTGAGCCCTGCCCGCATCAAGGCAGCTTCAACATCTTCGTACGTTTTTACATACAAGATAAATTTGCGGTAACGCTCTTTGTAATAAGGATCGTCCTGGTAATGCGTCGTCGGCAATGAGATCCATTGCCCAAAGCTTGGCAAAGTGAGTGCCAAAGCATATTGTTCTTCTTGCATGCGCCGGAGAAGTGCGTTGGTTTTTTCGATCATCTGATCAAGCGAAGCCTTGTGACCCTCGATCAACGTTCCCATGTTGTCAAGAATGATGTTTGCAATGATCAGAAGTTGTGATTCCTCCGCTTTGAGGAACGGTTCAAAATCATTTTTTTTAATACTAGCGCTACCAGGGGCCTCTCTAGACAGGAACTCCTTAAGAGATTGAGAACTTAAAAGCTCCCCTGCCGAACGGCCCAATGCCATTTCTAATTCTTTTTGTAAATCAGAGATTTGTTCATTCAGCGGCGCTTTCGCCAACCGCGCGGTATCCATCGACGAAGTTTCGGCACTCACAAATGCAGGATTCACAGGTCTTATGGCAAGCCTGGCAGCAACTTTATCCGCCTCTTCAGGTCTGGCGGCAGACAAAAGGGGTTTAATAGCGTTGGGGAAACCCTGAAGATATCTATCCACCGCCAACATCGACACAAGCCCATCCTTGTCCGTTTTATTGATCATTAAATCTTTTTCAAGCACCGAAAGCGACTTGAAAACAGTCTTCTCCCCCGTCACCTCCACTTTTTTCAACTCTTTCCGGATCGGAGATAAAAGCAATTTTTCATACTTCGCCTGATTGGTCTCATCCGTCACGATCGGCGCAAGGACCACGTAGCTGTAGCCTTCCTGGCGGAAAAGCTGTTTTAGGTGCTGGGTGTGGTAGCCGCCGGAGATGAGGACGACAACTTTGTCATTCCCGCGAAAGCGGGGATCCGCATCAGCCTCGGAGTGGATCCCCGCTTTCGCGGGAATGACAGGTGGGGTTTTAGGGGTGACATTGAGAAGTCGTTTTGTGTTCCAGATGAACGCCTCATCTCTCTTCCCCACCGAGTCATAAAATTGAGTGAGCGCCGTCTTGCCTTCCTCCAAAATATTTTCCAGAGGAATGAGGTCCTGAAAATAACCGTCTTCGGCGAGTTTGCGGTTCATGAAGGCCAGATAACTCACAGTAGAAAAATCAGGTTCGTTGATCTGGAACAGTCTGAATTCCTTGGAGGTCATTTGGATGTGATAGGCAGTATCTAGTAACTTAAGATAACGGTCGATGGAGCGGATCAACAATGCGTCCCTTTGTTTGTCATTCCCGCGCAAGCGGGAATCTGCAAGTCGCTTGGTGTAGATCCCCGCTTTCGCGGGGATGACAGATTGGGTCATGGGGATAGCAGATTTTTTAGAAAGTGCTCTCAGATAAACCTGATCCTCCGCTTTTTGGGTTTCATCCAACACCTTATCGATCTCGATCTCTGAAAATTCTTTTAAATAAGCGCCATACAGGGCCAAGTTGGAATACGGCTCCAGGGAGAAATTCTTTTCTTTGGCAATATTAAAAATATTTTGAAAGAAGGAAAGTTGAGAGGCTCTGGAGTTTTTAATTTTTCCCCAGCTTTCTATTTTTAATCTTGAATCATTTATTTTTTCCATCAAGGCGGCTTGTTCTAAGCTGGCTTGATTGAAATCGATCTTTTGTTCCCGCTCGAGAAGCATTTTTAATCTCAAAAGATTCGGGAAACCCGCGAGGTCCACGCCGTTTTTATCGCACAACTGCAAAAGGGCTGCGGTTTTTTCACCGGTTAATTTTTCATAATCCACCAGATCCCGGGTGTAATGTTTATTTTTTAGTTTGGCCAGAGCTGCTTGGATATTTTTAAGATAGGCAAAAATAGCTTCGCGTTTATCCGCGAGGGCGGCGTAACTTTTCAGACTCTTGAAATAGAGCTCCTGGTCTTCAATGCCCAAGATCTGCATGTCATGATCCGTGGTCAGATTGAGATACTCTTCTCCGGCGATCTGTCCCTCCATCAGAAGGGATTTGGAGATCCTCTGACACTCCTTCGCCGGAATGATCTGGCGGATCGGCGTCAGTGTCGCATCCACAGCGCTTCCCTCAACTAAAACTGTTTTGATCCCGTACTTTTGCATCAGTATATCCAGCGTACCCGCCAAATTTTTCTGTCCCGAATAATTACTATGAGCGTCTTGAATATGGATGATGACGGGTTTACCGGGCTCGCCCTGATGGAATTCCTGCAGATTTGAAAAATCAAGCGGCGCTTCAAAGCGGGATAGGTCTTTAAGAATCAGGTCCATGGGTTGACGCAAAGAACGCGGCGCCAATGCCGCAAGCTCCGGCGCGGCAAAGGAGGCCTCTAAGAATAAGAATGAGACTATAAGGGAGAGTGATATCGCCCTTAGAATAAG
>CAZBIH010000102.1:0-5839 GCA_964492015.1 uncultured Planctomycetia bacterium
GGCCCCGTAAAATCACGGTTGAAATCAACCCCAAAAATAGCGGAGGAGATTCCCTCCAAAGCACCGGCCGTACGCAAAGTCAGAGAAAGGATCTCGACCGAGCGGTCCGAGGGTTTGAAAATATATTGATCTACGCGAACGCGGTTACCATGAACATCCGTGAAAACTTTGCCCGTCTGAGAATCCAGTGTTTTCTCAAACTGCGCGACCTTTTCTCCAAAATTAATATCCTTCAAGATGCGGTCAAGTTCACGCCGTATCTCTTCTCGCATTAGGGACCGCTCCCGCTCACGCAAAGATTCTAACTCCTCAGCTGTCTCAGCCTTCTCGCGTTCATCAGAGACGATCCCGATATCCCCCGGACCCGAAGGCTTGGCTAGCGACACGGCTTGCGGGGATGTTCCCTCATCATATTTAACAGAGTCAAAGAGCCACTCCGAGTCCACCGCATTCTGTGAAAGTGCCTCCAAGAGACGCCGAATAAAATCCTCCAGGGCGCTCCCAGAAACATTTTGCTCAGAAAATCTGTTTTGGTCAGCACCCTCTGTATCCGAGTCCTGGTCTTCAGAAGATGCCCCGCCCCCGGCTCCCGTATTTTGCTCTTCGATCCCCTGCTGGCCCAACACCTGGTTGACCGCGCTTTCCCACTGATTGATAAAATCTTTCTGTTCCGCTTCGTTCAAAAAACGCGGAGCCAAAAGGCCGCCGTCTTGAAACGCCGTAGACGCTCCGAATTTTGGGATCAAAAATTCATCTCCCGTTTTGGTGTTACGAAAAGTAACACCGCCCGAGCTTTCATCCACATATAATTCGGTAAAAAGCTTCCCCAGAGCCGTGCCCGCATTCAAATAAAAGATCGTTCCACGCACCGCGGCTAAGGCCGTCGGTGTTAACACCTCAAATTTAGAGCCTTGGCTCAGTTTTCCGATCTTGGCTTTCAGGCGGCCCATATCCAGCTTGAGTACCGTCGCGCGTGAGTCGGTGAGACGGTCAAAAGTCGCCCGATCGATCTGCAAGACAGTGCCTGCCTGGAGCGTGAGGCGGGTGTGATTTTCCATCTTCAGCACACAAGTACCCTCTCCGGTCTTGATGCCGTCTCCCATGCGGGCCTGGACACTTTCCGTGATCCGCTCGTAAAGAAAACCGCCGGCCCGACGCACAAACACCTCCCCGTGAATTTCCGAAATACTAATTTTTTGTAAAACCTCTGTTTTGTTTGAAGTTGGGGGCCTTGTTGTGGAAATACTTTGGGCGGGTTTTCCTGTGATGGGCTCCGGTACCGGCGAAGCCGCAAAGCTCTCCGTCAGCAGCGCCAGGATCAAAAAGAGTGCCAAGGCCGGCATTTTACCGGATAAGCGCTTCTTGGAGTGGCTCGAAGGGAAAAACATGATTTTAGTCTACATCAGGCTTAGGCCTTTGTCAAAAATGTTTCTTTGCAGATAGCTGGCTTTAAGGTTATAATTCCTTTCATGTGCACGAGCTCTAACCCTCAATTTTATAATATGTTACATAAAACTATCTATTTTTTAGCGCTGTTCTCTTTTTTGGCCTGTCCCCGCGCCCTCGCTCTTGAAAAAGACTCCTTTTTTTATCTTTTGGACGGGCAATTTTTGGGGGGTTATTCCAAAATATCGGGCAAACAAGGCCAAGCCAGCACTGCCGATCAGTGGTCCCTATCACCCAATCTTCAACTGATCAAGGGAGTCTTGTATTGGATCAATGTCTATAACGGCTCCTACAATCGCACAAGCCAAGTGACCAGCCAAGAAGAAGGCGGCCAACAGACTCAAAGCACTCAGTCCCATAATTTGACAACCGCGTTTAAATATCACATCAACAAAAATTGGTCTGTGCGTCCCCTCTTTTTTGCCGGCTGGAATTACGTCAATGAAACCAAGGACGAGTCGTTCGGGAACGGCCTCTACGATTATCGCGACATCGGCGGGGGCCTTGAGTCCACCTGGCTGCTTCACGCTTCAAAATCAAGCTCCGACCAAATCGTCGCCGCTTTCCGCTATTTTGACCGTCATTACCCCAATTATTCGTCGCTTCTATCCCTATTTGATCCCCGCTCCCAAGTTGCCGAAGAGCATGAAAAAGATTTTACCGGCTACAAACACTCCTTAAGTTACGACAATATCAATTCCACAGAATGGTCCTGGGGGGCTGAGGGCATCCTGTTATACAAAGATTTTGACGACAAACGCACGATCGATCTGAATGGGATCCGCTCGGTTGATGAAACCCGTCAGGACACCCTGAGCAACTTAAACCTCTATGTCTCGCACCCGATCTCACCGCAGTGGCGCTGGAGATTGGACGGACAATTTGCGCTCAATTTGGGCAACCTTGATTTTTACGATACGCATAACACGACAAGCCTGACAGATGATACGTTCGTAGCGGATTATTTTGATTACTATTCACTGATGATGAAGCCGTCGCTTGTTTATCAAAAAGAGATCATCAAAGATAAAAATCTGGTCGTGTCAGGCGCCTACTCGTTTACCGCTGTGCACTATCCAGGCAGAAAGGTCCAGAACACTTCGGGGATCTATCAGAGCGATGAAGAACAAGATTACAGCCACACCTTCTCTTCGCAGTTAAATTACCCGCTGACAAAATACGTTTCCTGGGTCACAGTGGGCAGCTACACGATCGCGGATTCCAATCAGGAGTACGAGGCTTTTTATCTTTACAGCTACGACAGCTGGACCGCCGTCACGGGATTTTCTTTTAAATACTAGAGCTGATCTGGTAGTTGACGCTTTTCTGCGGATCAAGATTGGTAATAAGCAAGTAGATCTTGGCGATATCGCCTGCCTGCAGACTTTCCTTGGCCGCTAATCGTCCGACATCCACTGGCCGCATCGCTCCCCCGCCCGGAACTTCCCAATCCGAAGCGATCACAGAGCCTCCGTGAGTTTGTAAGATCAGCTGGATCGCCAAACCTTCCCCCGCTCCATCCCCCTGGATCAAAAGCGTCGGAAGCTCAGGTTTCTCCCGGTCCAGGCCGATCTCATAAAAATCCGTTGCATGAACAGAAATATCGGAAATGTTCGTGTTGTCACCACCCACCGGCAATTCGCCAAAATGGGCTTTGAACTCACCCCAGGCTCCGATCCAGTCCGTGCGGCAAACAGCCCCCAGTTCTTTTCTGCCTCCATGCCCGTCCAAAAGATAGAAAACGCCGCCCTTGAACAAGAGCCGTGTTCGGGCAACCTCTTTCAAATAAACCGCGTCCTCCTTCAAACCAAAATCATTCAAGAGTGAGGCTCTCGCAAATTTTTTCAAAAGGTCCCGAAAAGACGTCTGCGTCACCGACTCAAGCGCCGCGTAGAACGCAGAGGGGTCCACTCCTCGAAAAGAGCGGCTTAGGCTCTCAATGGTTTTCATGCCGTATTGATGATCAATAAACCTCCAAAAAAGCGCGTTCTCATAACGCAGCTGGGTGAATGGCTGGTCCGGGTAGCGCATAAAATAGTTGGATCCGCCGCGAGAAAACCGGATCTTGGTCGGCAGTGTTTCCCTGAAACCCTGAGAATAAAAGTCATGTTTGGCCCCTGCAAAGGTCTCAAAATAACGCGCCAACCCCTCCACATACCAATCAAGCTTCTTTTTGACGGAGGTCGGGTCCGTAGAAACAACCGCCTCTTCAGCGCTCTCATGATTTAGGTTCCGGTTGTAGTAAAACAGGATCGCGTGAAGCATCTCATGGATCAATGTTCCCCGCAAGTCAACATTAATGTTCCGAGCGCCCATGGGGGATGGGTTCAGGCGCTCCCAGTTTTTAATGAACTCGCGGTAGTCGGCGGGCAAAAGAATAACGGCGTTGTAGGCTTTCTCTCCGGTCCTAACGGTATCGAAACACGGCGCATCGCGGAAAGACTGGCTTAAAAAGCCGTGGAATTTAAACAGGTTATCCGTGTTGGAGTTTCCCAGATAAATATCGATGGTTTTGTCGGGGTCGTAGGCATAAGATCTGTCCGGCTCCACAAAAGAAAATCCGGGCGTATTGAACCCCTCGATCTGAGTGATCGTTTGGTAGGCGATAACGGCCGCATCCAGAACCTGTTTGGGAAATACGGCTGCCACGTTATTTTCATCCAAAATTTGGTCGGTGAAATGAACCTTCACGGACGCCCCATCACGAAAGCGGTTTTCATGGACTTTTTCGAGCGTGCGCCCCAGGGTTTCCGACAGATACGGTGTGGGTGCCGAAAGGATATTTCCATCTCCGGTAACGGTCAGCCGGCCGGTGTAATTATTCAACGCCGGCGCAATAGAAATGCTTCCCTCCAATTCTTTTCCAATGAAAAGCTTCCACGAACGCTGCCCCTGATGATCACGCAAAAAGTGTTTTCGACCGCCTCGGCCCTCCACATAGGCCTGGATCGTGATCACTTGGCCCGCACGCCAATGATAGGCGATACACTGTTCACGGCCGATCTCAATGACCAGGGGCTGTGACGGGTAGGTAACGTTTTGATTTAGCGAAGTATAGGAAGAACGGCTGGATGCCGGCAAGTCACTCGCTTTGGCCGGCACAAGGGACAGCGTCAAAAACGCCGCCACAAGAAGAACGATGAGAGGTGCTTTTCTATTATTTACCATTGTCAGCGATCCGGCTACCCTATCTGCCTTTCGGCAAGGTTTTAGGCCCGTGATTTTGCGTCCCACCGTTTCCAGTGGTTTGCCTTTTTTAACAATTTAATCGGCTTAAACAACCCTCATTTAAGCTTATTAAATATCTAAAAGAAGTATATACGACAAGAGCCTCAATTTCAATACCTCGGGGGAATAAAAAGTGGCTTTAAACTCTTCGAATGGGGGTCTGCGGATCCAACAATCCTGAGCCTGGGTTCACAGCTCCCAGGGGGCTTAAGATCTCAAAGTGAAGATGGGGTTTTATTCGGAGATCTGAGGCATTTCCTGTTTTTCCGCAGGTGCCAATGACGCCTCCCGGGCTCACCCAATCTCCCGTTTCTACGTCGATACGGCTAAGATGCGCATAACGGGTACGCAGTCCATCCGGATGATAAATTTCAATGTACAAGCCATAACCCTTGTCCAACCCCGCAAAAAAAACACGCCCTGATTTTGCCGCCAGAACCGGTTGACCCACACGAGCCAAAATATCGATCCCCTTGTGGGTGCGGCCTCCGTCACGGCTGGCGCCAAAAAAACCTTTTCCGAAAGCGTCGTTTCGCAGAGTTAAAAAAAGATCTTTGGAATAAACGGGGGCTTTGTAATAAGGCTCTTTTTGTCTTGAGTCTCTATCGAGGTCGGCCCAGACGGAGGTCATGGAGACGAATACCGCCGATCCCAAGAGACAAAAAAACAGGCCTAAATGGGCGGAGGGTGTCCGCATGAACTAAAAACCGAAGCAGGCTCTGGCGAACGCCACGAGAAGGATGCCGATCAAAATTCCGGCAAACGTATAACGGTTGGGGTTAAAATCAAAAGGAAGTTGCATGATCGAGGTATTGTAACAAAAAGAGCCCGCCCATGCAAACCTTTCGATTCGCATGGGCGGGGTCTTTCCTCGAGCCCTGAATTATTTCAGGTTCAGCAATTTGGTGCCGAACACCACCGCCAATATGACGATGACGCCGAGGTGGGGAGCAAGCGGTGTGGTAAACACAAGGCCTACCACGATTCCAATGAGCATCCCCGCAAGAATGTCGGATTTAATCATCTTAATCACCCCCTTAACAGGAGTAAAACTTTGATGACTCTGCTTCGATAAGCATCCCTCCTTCACGTCTTTGGGTTCTATTTTAAGTATAGTATCCCCGGGCAGGATTACAAGGCGGGACTGAAATTTACTTAAGTTTTT
>CAZBIH010000103.1:0-5705 GCA_964492015.1 uncultured Planctomycetia bacterium
TCATGTTTCACCAGATCGAAGGGTTGATGGTGGATGAGAATGTGAGCTTCGCGCACTTAAAAGGCGTCCTTTTCGCGTTCGCTCAGGAATTTTTCGGACAGGGGACTAAGCTCCGTTTTCGCCCTCACTTTTTTCCTTTTACAGAGCCGAGCGCCGAGATCGATATCTGGTCGGATGCGCGCAACTCATGGCTGGAAGTGCTTGGGGCGGGGATGGTGCATCCGCATGTGCTGAAATCGGTGAAAATCGATCCGGAAAAATACACCGGGTTCGCTTTCGGAATGGGTGTGGAGCGGCTGGCGATGTTGAAGTACGGTGTGGAAGATATCCGGCACTTTTTTGAGAATGATCTTAGATTCTTAAGGCAGTTTTGAAGCTCATTATTGTGATTTTAGCCGTTATTTCATTTACTGGTTGTATTGATCGTGCTCATATTGAAGCCGAGTTGACAGTATCTGAACAAGTCAAAAAAGGTCATTCGTATTTGAACAAAGGCCTATATGAGAAGGCTATCCATGAGTTTGATCAAGTATTAGGGACGGCCTCGGACCGGACAGACCGTTTGACTCAGCTGAATCGCTCGCACGCTTATGCTTCTCGCGGCGAAGCATATAAGAAAATGAAAGATTTGGACAAAGCTATTTCGGATTTTAACCAAGCGATAGAGATCAATCCTAGTAATGTTGTCTTTTATATGGACAGAGCGCTTGCCTATTATAATCAGAAAAGTTTCGACCTTGCGATATCCGACATCGATAAAGCCTTGAAATTAAATACGGATAAGGAATTATTCTCCGATTTATTTGCCATTCGAGGAATTTCGTATTTGAGAAAAGAAGATCTTAATTCAGCCATTTCCGATTTTGACGAAGCCATAAAATTCAACCGGGAAAATAGCAGCGCTTACAGTGGCAGGGCGGAAAGTTATTTCTATTCAAAAAAATATGACGAAGCTTGGAACGATGTACGCAAAGCGCAGGAATTGGGGCTTCAGTTCGATCCAAGATTTATTGAAGATTTGAAAAAAGAATCCGGAAAGGATTCATAAAATAAATGAAATTCCCCATTCGCTGGCTGAAAAAATATATCGACTGTAATCTCTCTCCTGAGAAATTGGAAGAGATGCTGACGATGTCCGGCAGTAAAGTCGAAACCGTCGAGAAAAAGGGCGCGGACGCGGTCATTGAGATCGAGGTGACGACCAACCGTCCTGATTGTCTTTCGATCCTGGGGTTGGCGTATGAAGTTTCGGTCCTCACGGGAAAAAAAGTTTCGGCGCCTAAAAGTTATTTTCAGAAAGAACCCGCCAGAAAAGCGTCGGCGGGCTTCTCGATTCAAATTGAATCGAAGAAGGCCTGTCCGCTTTATACGGCTCGATTGATCCAAAATGTGGCGGTGAAGCCGGCTCCCCAAGAAGCGAGGGAATTTCTCGAGCTGACCGGGACGCGCGCGATCTCCAATGTGGTGGACGCGACCAATTTTGTTCTGTTTGAGTCCGGACAGCCGTTGCATGCGTTTGATTTTGACAAAATTAAGGGCGGGAAAGTTATTGTGCGGTACGCGCGCAAGGGCGAAAAATTCTTGGGAATTGACGGTATTGAATACATGCTCGATGAAAAGACACTTGTCATTGCGGATGCCGAGCGCGTCATCGCGATCGCCGGTGTGATCGGCGGTAAGCTGACGGAGGTGACGGGATCCACCAAAAATATTCTTTTAGAGTCCGCTTATTTTGACCCTGCGTTAGTGCGTCAGGCGGCGAGAAAATACAAAATTTCGACAGATTCCAGCTATCGTTTTGAACGTGGTGTAGACCCAGTGGGTGTGGCGGCGGCGTCCAGGCGCGCGACGGAGTTGATCCTTGAGTGGGCCGGGGGACAGGATGTTTCAGGGCTAGCTGAAAAAAGAAGCTTGGGTGCCAAGAAGCCTAAGGATATTGTTTTGCGCGTCAGCCGTGTCCTAAAGATACTGGGAATGGCTGTTTCTCAAAAAAGAATTCTAGCGATCTTGAAAGCACTGGCCCTCAAGGCCAAGCCTTCTGGAAAAGATAAGATTTTGGTCAAATACAGCTCTTTCCGACGGGATATTGTCCGGGAAGAGGACCTTGTGGAGGAGATCCTTCGTATTGAGGGCTTTGAAAAGATCCCTTCGGTGATCCCCCCGACCCGCTATGGCGCTGCCAGCCCCGAAAGCCGCAAGGCCGCGCGGATCCCGGAGCTAAAAAAGTTTCTGTCAGCCCTTGGATTTTCGGAAATTATCACGTATAGTTTGATGTCCGCCAGGCTTTTGAAGGATTCCGGCTTTGAGACGGAAAAAACGCATAAAGTTGTTAATTCAGCCAGTGCCGGGCAGGAGTATTTCAGGCCCTCGCTTTTGCCGGGGCTTTTGGAAACAGCTGTTTTCAATATTCATCGCAAGGCGCCGGGACTTAAGCTTTTTGAGATCGGCAATTGTTACCGGGATCAGCGCGAAGAGACGGTGCTTGGTATTTTAATTTATGGATCTTTTGAAAATAATTGGCAGAGAAAATGCACCGCTTCCTTTTATGATCTGAAAGGGGTTACTGAGAATATTTCGAAATTTCTGGGAGCTCAAGACAGCAGGCTGACGCATCTTGAAAACGTCGCGCCCGCCATTTTAAAAAACTTTGATATTCCCCATGAAGTCTATTATGCTGAAATTGTGCTGGATGAGGTTTTGGCCCGTACTGCCCCAGCAGGACGCGTCCGGCCGGTTGCTAAATTTCCCGTGGTGAGACGGGATCTGGCGTTTATCGTGGATGAGAAAGTGCCTGTGGCACAGCTTGAAGAGGTCATGAAAACCAGCGCGGGCCCAAATTTGCAGGAAGTGGCGCTTTTTGACCAATATATAGGAAAGAATATTGCCGCGGGAAAACGGAGTTTGGCGTTTTCTCTGGCCTATCAGAAAGAGACGAGCACGTTTACCGACATTGAAATTCAGGCTCTGCAGGAGCGTGTCGGGCAGGCTCTTAAGTCGCAATTTGCGGTCGAGTTTCGTTAAATGGACGAGTGGATACAGAAGGTCGGGATAGCGGCGAGCATCGCGATGCCGTTCTTTAATATTCCCATGATCTTGCATTTGATCAAACGCAAGAAGTCGGATGACATCAGTCTTGCGTGGATACTCGGCGTGTGGGTGTGCAGTGTGCTCATGACGCCGCAGGCATTTAGGTCCAACGACATTGCGTTTAAGGCGTTTGGGATCGTGAATATTTTTTTCTTTTCGGCCGTGACTTTTTTAGTTCTTAAATACCGCCGTGTTCCGGCGGCCAACCCTCGAGGGGAATGACATGATCAAGAAATTTATTTCACAGGCTTTGATTTTTACATTTTTCTTCTCGTCTTGCAGTTTCGCTCAAGAACCTAGCACAGTAGATCCGACCGAAGCCAAAATTGACAAGGCTATTGCCGAAGCCAATCGCAATAAAGAGCTTTTGGAGATCTGGAAAGAACATGTCAAAACACTGACTCAGGAAAGAGACGATGCGTACCGCCAGATCGAATCTTTGAAAACGACGAACTCTTCGCCAATGATCGTCGGCCAGCCAGCCCGTTTCGGCGAGATCGAGATTCAGCCGCTCCCCGCCTCTATGATGATGCCCAAGAATATCCCGCTTCAAAGCCCCTCCATAGATAACTCAGGACTGTTAAAAGACATTCAAGGCTACCAGGGATCGATCAAAGACCTTCGCGGTCAGCTGGGCGAACTTCAGTTTCAGAACCAGAGGATGCAGAAAGAGATCTTGGAGTCCGGCAACGACAAGACTCTGATCATCAAGGATAAAGAAGAGGCCGTTGCTAAATTAGACGTTTTTTCAAAGGAGATGTTAGTCCTAAAAGATGAGAACCAAAAATTGACCGGCCTTTTACATTCAGCGAGCCTTAAGGACCCTGTGGTTCAACAGACGGCGCAAGCCGCGCCTGTTGCGGTCCGACAAGATCCATTTGAGGTTAATTACCTTAAATCGCAAAATGGAAAGCTCAAGGCTGAGCTCGAGAAGTTGCGTTCCGGAGCAAAAACGAAGGAAGATACCCCCGCGCTTTTGCCATCCGTTGATGCGGTAAAAATAAATCAGGTCGAGGCTGAAAATCGATCACTCAAACTGCAATTATCGGATAACGATGCTTCGCTGGAAGCGATGAAGCATAATTTTGACCGTTTGAACCTCGAAAATGAGGAGACGAAAGCGGAATATGACCGGCTTAAGAGTGATCTAAGCTCCGCAAGATCTATATCTACCGCCGCAAATACGGAAGCTCAAAGCGCCAAAGCGGCTTCCTTACAGCAGATAATCACTTCCATATCCGCTGAAAAAGCCATTCTCCAAGCTCGCAGTCAGACCTTGACGGTTCAGGTCAGTTCTTTGGAAAAAAGTTTGAAAGAAAAAGCGACCAATATTTCCGGGTTTGAAGAATCGCGTAACATGCTCAAAATGAATCTTGAAAAAAACGCCGCGGAAAAAGAGGAACTTTTAAACCGCAACCGCGCGCTCATGGAAGAACTCAACGCCGCCAAAGAAAATACAAAGCAAGTGGCCGCTTCTTCAGAATCTTTGACTCAGGAGTACCGTGGCTTAAAGGACAGACTCTCCGCCGCGACCACCGGTTTGGATGAAAAAATCAATCTTGAGAAACAGATCGAGAGTTTGAAGTTAGAGCTTGAAGCTAAGACACAGTCCGTTGAGACAAACGCCGCCGGTTTTGCCTCTGAAAAAAATAGTTTGATGAAAGAGATCGAGACGCTGAAAACAGACGCGGTGAAGATCCCACAATACGAGGCTGAGAAGAAATACCTGCAGAATATTTACGCGGAAACCAGCTACAAGGTAAAGCGCAATCAGATCGCACTCGACCAGGCGATCAAAAAACTGGAAGCCTCGAAAGCTCAAAATTTAAAACTTTCTGCCCAGATCCAGGCCGATCAGTCTGCGCGTCAGGTGTGGCAGACGGACAGTGATGTCTTGAAAGCCAAACTGCAAGCTTTATTCGCCGAAAAAGACTCCATGAACGGGCAGATCGCACAGCTTCGCGGGACGATCGATCAACTACAGGATCAGAACCGTAAAACCAAGAATGATGTTGTCCTTTCGCAGGAAAGAACGCGTGCCGTTGAAGCCGAAAAAGCGGAATATTTCGGCCGAATCGAGAGTCTCCGGTCGCAGATCACGCTTCTGGAAGCCGAGAAAGAGAAAATAAATATTCTTCAGGCTGAGAAAGAAAAATTGTCTTCCGAAAGCGACACGATGAAAAAAACGATGGTCGACCTTGAGCATGAGGCACAGGTCAATGAAGACAGAGTCGGCGGCTTGAATGAGAAAATTTTAGCTCTCGAAAATACCAGGGTCGAACAGGCAAAAACAATCGAGATGCTTAACACAAGCCTAAAACAAAGCTTGGATGACATCCAGAACCTCAAAAATAATTTTCAATCCTACCTCGAGTCGCTGGTCACTAGTTTTGAGGACCGTCAAAAGAAGAGTATGCCAGCTCCGGCTGAGGTTACGACGAATTAAGGGCGAATGACGGGCGAATAGCTCAGTTGGTTAGAGCACCTCCTTTACACGGAGGGGGTCGTGGGTTCGAATCCTACTTCGCCCACCATTTTCATGTAGCTCAGTTTCCGCCTGCTGTTTTGCAGCAGGACGGATCCGTCCGGCTAAAGCCGGCGGAGGTTACCTGCCTGCC
>CAZBIH010000104.1:0-5700 GCA_964492015.1 uncultured Planctomycetia bacterium
CTGTTTTGTCTGGCACTCGTCACTTTTGTCTCCTACGTGCCTGCCTTGAAAAATGATTTTGTGGATCTAGACGACCGATCCTACGTCACGCAAAACCCCGACATCCTCGAGCTGTCCTGGAAGCAAGCCGCGCACATCTTTACTTCTTTTCATTATGGGCTCTACAAGCCGATGGTGCTGATCTCGTATGCGATCGAGCATCATTTTTTTGGGCTTAACGCGCCCGGATATCATCTCACCAATATTGTTCTGCATGTCTTGAATACGCTGGCAGTTTTTTGGCTCATTTACCTGATCAGCAAGGAAAATATTTTAGTTTCTCTTCTGACAGCAGTTTTGTTCGGCGTGCATCCGGTCCATGTCGAATCGGTGGCGTGGGTGACCGAACGCAAGGATGTACTTTATTCCTTCTTTTATCTTGGCGGGCTGGTCAGTTATATTTATTTTTTGAGAACAAAGAAAATAGTTTTTAGGGTTTTGGCGCTTGTGAGCCTGGTCTTTTCGCTTTCGTCTAAACCGATGGCGGTCACGTTTCCTCTGATCCTCCTGCTTTTGGACGTATGGTACGGGCGTAAATTCAGCAAAGAAATTTTATGGGAAAAGGCGCCGTTTTTTGTTCTGGCGGGTGTTTTTGCGGGGGTCAATTTTGGATTGGCCCACGCCCTAGGGGAGGTTCATAGCATTTCTGTAACTGGGGATACGGCTCGTTTTTTGAAAACCATCAGTTATAATCCGCTATTTTATATTTACAAAATTTTTGTTCCTACAAAACTTTCTTGTATTTATCCTCACCCGGACCGCTTGGGATGGCTGGGGCAGTCTCTGTTTCATCAATCGCCTGTAATTTTAATAGCTTTCTTGGCGGCGATGTATCTATGGGCTCGACGATCTTCATTCGTGTGGTTTGGCCTCGTGTTTTTTGGGATCTCTCTTTTGCCGGTGATGCAGATATTCCCGTTCGGGGCCGCGATCGTTGCGGACCGGTACACTTATCTATCTTCGATCGGGATTTTTTTTATTTTTTCTGAAGTGATCTTCCGGGCGGCACGCGGCAGAAGATCCATTTATGCGGCCGTTGTTTTGATGGTTGCCCTGCTTTCGGTGCTTACCTGGAACCAATGCAAGGTTTGGACCAACAGCCTAACTCTTTGGGATCACGTGATCCGGCATTACCCGATGATCCCAATGTCTTATTGCAACCGGGGAAATGAATACGTCGCGCTAGGGGAGGAGACAAAGGCGCTGGAGGATTACAACCGGGCGCTGGCGCTCAAACCCGACTACGCGGATGTTTACAACAACCGTGGAAGTCTATTTGAGAAAAAAGCCCTGCACGCCCTCGCCGCTGCCGATTTCAAGCAAGCGCTGAAGTTCAAACCTTCTCATGAACTGGCTTATCCCAATTTTGAAAAAAATAAAATAAGCATGGAAAGAAAACTGATCCTTTATTCGGAATTGATCGCGGCACACCCGGAGGAGGCAGAGAATTATTTCTTAAGGGGAAATATTTATGCGGACTACCGGATGAGCGGGAAAGCGATGGAGGATTACAACAGGGCTTTGGAGCTTAAGCCGGATTGGGCGGAGGTTTATAACAACCGCGGGATCCTATTTTTTGACACCGGTCAATGGGAAGCCGCGAGGGCTGATTTTAAAAAAGCTGAGGAGCTGGACCAGAATTTTGAGGAAGCCCATCTGAACTTGACGCTGGTTTTGAAAAAGCTCAACAAGAAAGTGCGCCCGGCAGGGGTCGAACCTGCAACCTTCTGATCCGTAGTCAGATACTCTATCCAGTTGAGCTACGGGCGCAAAATCGGGGAGAAGTATCGAAATTCTACCTATTTTTTGGGGGGCTGTAAAGGACGAACTCCGACGGCTTTAAGGGCTTAAATATCCCAGATCTTTTTGGAATACTCCCCGACCATGCGGCCGGTATTGAAGAAACCGGCAGAGGCGATGGCGTGGATCATTTTGGTGATCCAGTCGGAATCGGCGCGGACGACACCGCGTTGGTTGGTTTGATAATAAAGCGCCATGACTTTTTCGAGCATGTCGTAGAGTTTGGAAGAATCCTCTTTTAATTTTAGATCCCTTTCGTCGCCGACCTGGTCGCCGTGGTGTTCCCAGCCGAAGATCCAACCGATATTCTTATCGGCGGCTTCGACCACCCAGCCGTCCAGCGTGGAAAGTTGGAGGACGCCGTTCAAGACGGCTTTCATGCCGCTGGTGCCGGAGGCTTCAAAGGGCGGCAGGGGGTTGTTGAGCCACACGTCGACACTGGAGGAGAGAAGTTTTCCGAAATAGGTGTCATAATTCTCAAGCATCATGACACGGATAAGATCGGTCTCTTTTTCGAGAGAGTCGATGGTCGTGAGCATTTCGTTGACGTAGGTGAAGCCGAGGTTGTCTTTGGGGTGCGCTTTGCCGGCGAATACGATCTGGATCGGGCCGATCTTGCGGGCGATATCTAAAAGGCGCTTGACGTCTTGCAGAATGAGGCTGGGGCGCTTGTAGGCGGCGATGCGGCGTGCCCAGGAGATCGTGAAAACATTCGGGTCCATTTTCCAATGATGGAGTTTTTGACAGAGTCTTTTTTTGTTGGCCTGATGTGCGTCCCAGAGGCCGCGGCGGAATTCTATGTCATCTTTGAGCGAGATGATCTTTTCCAGTGATGAGGGATCTTTGGCCCAATCTTTGGTCTGGGGTCTGGAGGCAAAAAGGGTTTCAACGGATCTTGAGATCCAGGTGGGAGAATGCACGCCGTTGGTGATCGCGTCGATCTTGGATTTGAACTGAGGGAATTGCAGGCGCGTGATCTCTCCGTGTTTTTGGGCGACGGCGTTGACGTGACTGCAGACGCTCATGGAAAACTGGGTTAAGTTGATCCAATCATGCTGCTCATGGTCCTGGCCGTATTCTTTTAAAAGCTGATAGTCTTCATCGCGCACGATGGATTCGAGCATGCTTTTAGGGAAACGGTCATGACCGGCTGCGACAGGTGTGTGGCAGGTGTAGGCAAAATGTTTTTTCAGTTCTTCCAGCTGAGCATCGTTGAGCTTGCGTGCTTTTTGGACGAATGCCAATGCTGCGTGGCCTTCATTTAAATGAAAAGTGTCGATGGAATAACCGAGTTCTTCAAGAGCGGCGGCGCCCCCCAAACCGAGAATGATGCGTTGCATGGCTTTCCATTCGGCGTTGTCACTGCGATAAAGTTGGCCGGTGAGTTGGCGCGTAAATTCAGAATTTTCCGGGAGGTTGGAATCCAAAAGGACCAGCGGCACGACATGGCTTTTGTCAAAGCTGTAGACAAAATATTTCCACAGGCGCAGGCGGATGGTTTCTTTTTTTAATTTTACTTCGACATATTTGTTGAGCGGCACCAGGCCCGGATAATTCCAGGGGTCCCAATCAGTTTCCTCGGGGATCTGGCCATCCTTGAACCAGAAGTTTTGTTTGAAATAACCTTTATTCCACAGGATCCCGACGGCGACAAGAGGCAGGGCCCGGTCGGCGGCGCTTTTGAGCGTATCTCCGGCCAGCACTCCCAAACCTCCGCTGTAGATTGGCAGGTCAATGCGGTGGTCCACCTGCACGGACAGATAATAATCCATCGCGCGCATATTGGAGAAAAGATGATGATCGGAAGAAATATTTTTTTCAGGAAGGGGATCTTTGCTTTCAAAAACGTTGTACGTGTTGGTCGAAAGGCCGTATTCCATTGAAAAATAGCCGATGGAGCGGGAGGCCTTGCTGAGAAGGATGTCTTCGGCTTTGAGGATGGGTTCGAGAGGGAAGCCGAAGTAACTTTTGTCCGTAATATCGGTTGAATAACGGGTTTTAAATTGATCCACGGGAACCCGTGATAAAAATTTCTCCATCCGACGGATTATAGCAGACCCGTAACCTTTATGGTAGAGTAAACCCCGCTTATCCGGCAAAATTTAAGAGGGAAAAGGCCATGCTTGGAGATAAAAAAGCGCTCGATCAGCATTACATGAAGCTCGCGATTAAAGAGGCCGAAAAGGCTTTTGACACCGGGGAAGTGCCTGTCGGAGCCGTGCTCGTCCATCAAAATAAAGTGATCGGCCGCGCGCATAACCAGACTAAACTTTTAAAAGACCCCACCGCGCACGCCGAAATGCTGGCGCTAACCCAAGGGTGTGAGGCACTCCAGGCGGAGCGTTTACCCCAAACAACGCTTTATGTTACACTTGAGCCCTGCCCGATGTGCGTCGGGGCGATGATCGTGGCCCGGATCGAGCGTTTGGTCTTCGGCGCCCGCGAAAAAAAGACCGGCGCCTGTGGTTCGGTGGTCCATTTAATGGCCGACGGCAAATGGAATCACAAGTTCCGGATCGAAGAAGGGCTCCTCGAATTTGAATCCGCAGCCCTGATGCAAGAATTTTTTAAGAATAAAAGGCAATCTGATTTATAATTTTTTTCTGCCATCTGTCTTCTGTCTATCTGTTTTCTGTCTTTTCGGAGAGGTGCGTGAGTGGTTGAAACGACGCGCCTGGAAAGCGCGTAACCCGCAAGGGTTCGGGGGTTCGAACCCCCCCCTCTCCTCCAGTTTTAAGAGGATATCTTTTGACGAGCCCGAGCGGCCGCTTTTTGGACGCCGGGCTCGTTGTTTTTTTCGGGGAAACGGGAAATAGTTTCTAAAAATATCCGGTAGGACTCCAGCGCTTTTTCTTTTTGTCCCATCTTTTCAAAAAGAAGCGCGCGGTTGAAATGAGCCTGCGTTAGTTCCGGCTTTAAACGGGCCACTTGCTCATAATCTGCCAGTGCTTTTTCGTGCAAATGTTGCTCCTGATAAATACTTCCGCGATTTAAATAAAATTCAGCGACGGACGGATCGAGAGCGATCGCCCGGTCATAATCTTCGAGAGCTTTTTGATAAGTTCCCGCATCGGGCATGGAGTGGAATACCGCGCGGTTGTAATAAAGTTCGGCGTTTTTGGGATCTTTTCGGATCTCTTCCGAAAATTGGGAGACTGAGTCACGATAATACAAAAGGTGATCAAAGCAGGTCTTGGCGCGTTCACAATCGGGATATTTTTTAAGCGCGTCTGCGTAGATCGTCAGGCCGTCCTTCCAGGCGTAACATCGCTTCCACGTCAGCATGCCAGATCCGATCACGAGCAACGACAGCAAAATACAAATAAAAACTTTTACCCGGCGTCCTGATCTTTGATACAGCGTCATGATAAAAAGAGCCGCCAGATACAACATCCCGATGATGGGAATGTAGACGTAGTGGTCAAACACCGGTGTGCGGCTATGAAACAGGTTGATCGGGATGATCTGGAGCCCCGGAATAAGCGTGATCAGAAAAAATAGGAGGGCAAAAATAGCGTCGCGGGAATTTTTCAAATACAAAACCAGCGCGAGCGTGATCCAGACGCCATAAAAACCCGCAGAGTTCACCGCTGACAGAGGGTAGAGAAAAGAAAGATCCCCCGGCGCCCAAATTTTTGACAGATAGAAAAGAACGGACTGATACGAGTAGGCCGCCCATTGAGGAAATAATGGGATCATTTCGCGGCCGTCTTTTTGCTGGTTCATTATCCCCAGAATTCCAAAAAAAACAGCGATGGCTAAAAAAGGGATCTTGTCGAGAAAAGCGCTTCGATCCCATTTTCTTTTTTTCAAAAAGTCAAAAGCGAAAAGCACCAGAGGCAGAAGGACGCCGGCCGGTTT
>CAZBIH010000105.1:0-5594 GCA_964492015.1 uncultured Planctomycetia bacterium
CCCTCCCAAGACCAGAGCCGATTCTTGGTCCGCATCGTCCTGCCCTTGGGTTCTTCGATCGAAAAAACGAATGAAGTTTTAAAAACAGCTGAGGGTATCCTCATGAAGCGGGACGAGTCATCCCGGTACTATAGTGCGGTCGGCGGTTTTGGTGGCGGACAGACTAACACCGGAATGCTCTTTGTCACGATGAAACCGATCCACCAGAGGCCAAAAGTAAAAGGTCACCCGGTCACTCAAGCGGAATTCATGCAGATCCTGCGTAAAGAATTTAGCGCGATCCCTGGTGTTCAGCGGGCGGTGATGCAGGATCTGTCGCTGTCGGGGTTTTCAGCCCAGCGCGGTTTTCCTGTGGAATTTACGATCCGAGGGCCTGAGTGGGATAAGCTGGGCGAGCAAGCCAAGATCCTCATGGAACGAATGAAGGCCTCAGGGCTCATGATCGATATTGATACGGATTATCAACTCGGGATGCCAGAGGTTCAGGTGCGCCCCGATCGCCAAAAAGCGGCGGAACACGGGGTCAACATTCACTCGATCGCGGACACGATCAACGCGACAGTGGGGGGCGTACGAAACGGCAAATTCACCAAACATGGCAAGCGCTATGACGTACGAGTCCGCCTGGTGGATACGGACCGGTCCAGCTCTGAAGATATCCAAAAGATGTGGGTGCGCAATCAAAGCGGAGAAGTGGTGCCCCTGTCATCCGTAGTGACCTCCGAAGTGAAGCCGACTTTATTTTCGATCACACGCAAAAACCGCGAAAGAGCGATCAGTATCTATGCCAACCCCGTGCCTGGCCACTCTCAGCAGGAGGCCTTGGATCAGGTAAAAAAAATCACTCAAGAAGTGCTGTCTTCCGGCTATCACGCTGTTTTTTCCGGCGGCTCTCAGGCGTTTAAGGAATCCTCCGACAGCTTGAAATTTGCGCTTCTTTTGGGTCTTTTTGTGGCGTACATGGTGTTGGCGACACAGTTCAATAGTTTCATTCACCCCGTGACAGTCCTTTTAGCTCTACCTTTCAGCATTACAGGAGCTTTTATCGCTCTGTGGATGAGCCGCAACTCTCTCAATCTTTACAGCATGATCGGCCTCATTCTTCTGATGGGGATCGTGAAAAAGAATTCCATTCTTTTGGTGGATTTCACCAATGAGAGCCGCCGCAAGGGCAAGCCGGTGCGCGAGGCATTACTCGAGGCCTGCCCGGTACGTTTACGGCCCATTCTCATGACTTCCGTCGCGACGATTGTCGCGGCGGTCCCTGTGGCGTTGGCACGAGGCTCAGGCTCCGAGACCATGGTTCCCATGGCGGTGACGATCGTAGGGGGAGTTTTATTTTCGACGGTGCTGACGCTTTACGTGGTTCCCTGCGCCTATGAAATTTTTTCAAAATTCGAGAAACGATCTTATCACTCCGAATAAACGCTCAATGACGGTCTTCTGCCATGTTATGATGGAAAGATCCATGAGAAGGGCCGGACAATGATCATCCCTGAAAAGATCAGTACGCTTCTTAAAACCCGTTATTACATCAGTATCGCGACCGCGGACAAAAAATGCGAGCCGCACGCGGCGCCGAAGATCCTTTTTAAGATCGAGGGAGAGGATTTTTACTTGGCGGACCATGCGATCGCAAGGACCGTTGATAATCTGCGCGTCAATCCGCGTGCTTCGCTGTCGTTCATGGATATTGAAAACCTGGAGGGTTACCGCTTAAGCGGAGCGGTGGAACTTATTGAAAAAGGACCCGCTTTTGAAAAGTTTCTAAAAGAATTCGAGAAAAAATTGATCCAGATCTCCGCGGACCGTGTCATTGAGGGAATGAAAACAGGAAAACGGCACAAACATTTTGAGCTTGAGATCCCCAACCGCGTGATCTTTATCAAAATAAAGATCGAAGAGATCGTCAGGATCGGCAGTCAGGGAGATTTATTCAGTGAAAAGCCTTAATTCTTGAGAAATTTCGACCGTAATTTTCAGCGTCGTCCGCAGAGGCCTTCGCGCCCACCTTTACACCAGCCGGCACAAGCTTCAAACCCCTTTTTAGCAGGGACAGCCATTGACCCGACACCCAGGATACGTCTTGAAGACGGATCCAAAGAATTCACGATGCGGGCGATGGATCTCATTACACCTATTGGTATGGGCCAGCGCGGTTTGATCGTGGCGCCTCCGGGATCCGGCAAAACCACGTTCCTTCGGCACATTTGCCAGGCGGTGGCCATCGCCGCTCCCGATATCAAACTTTACTGTCTCTTGGTGGATGAAAGGCCTGAGGAAGTGACGGATTTCAAACGCAGTGTGGCCGCGGATGTGCGCTGGTCTTCCTCCGACCAGACGTATGACAATCATATCCGCATCGCGGATGAGCTTCTGAAACAAGCGATGAATGAGGCCGGCGCCGGACAAAATGTGATGATCGTGATCGATTCCCTGACGCGACTGGCGCGTGTGCACAACGCCGAAAAAGTTTCCAGCGGGCGTACGCTTTCCGGAGGGATGGATTCACGCGCGCTGGAAGTCCCTCGCAGGATCTTCGGCGCGGCACGAAAGATCGAGAATGGCGGCTCGCTGACAATTCTGGCGACGATCCTGGTGGATACCGGAAGCCGCATGGATCAATATATTTTTGAGGAGTTTAAAGGAACGGGAAACATGGAGATCGTTCTTTCTCGCGAGGTCGCCACACGCCGTATTTATCCGGCGGTGGATATCGCCAAAAGCGGCACGCGCAAGGAAGAGCTTTTGATCCCCGCGGAGGAACTGGAAAAGATCCGAAAGATCCGCCGCCGCCTGCTGGATCTGGGGACCGTTGAAGCCGCGAAGACTCTCGTGGAACAATTTGAAAAATTTCCCACCAATAAAGACTGGCTGGACGCGATCCGTTAAATGATCCTGATGTTCCATAAGCCTTACGGTGTCCTTTCGCAGTTCACCCAAGAAGAGGCCTCTCACCGTACGCTGGCGGAGTTCAAGTTCCCGAAAAATGTTTATCCGGTCGGCCGTCTGGATTGGGACAGTGAGGGACTTCTTCTTTTAAGCGATGAAAAAGAACTCAATGACCGTCTTTTGCATCCGCGCCACGAGCATCCGAAAACTTATCATGCTCAAGTGGAAGGAGAGGCGACCCAAGAGGCGATTTTGAAACTTCGAAAAGGAGTTGTCATTCAAGGACAGAAAACAAAACCTTGTGAAGCAAAGCTCTTGCGCGATCCGAAGTATCCTGCCCGTTCTGTCCCGATCCGTTTCCGCTTGAGTGTGCCGACCTGTTGGATCGAGTTGACGCTGACGGAAGGCAAAAACCGCCAGGTTCGGCGCATGACAGCTGCTGTCGGATTTCCAACGCTTCGGCTTATTCGCGCGGCTCACGGCGGCCTGAAGATGGGGGATCTTGTGTCCGGCCGCTGGTTAGAACTCGATACCCGGCAGAGGCAATTTTTGATAGAATCATAAAATGTCTTGGGCCCATTTTAGAAAAAAATTACCTCTAATTTTCCGGACGATCTTACTGGCAGCTGTTTCTGTTTATATCGCGGCTGCCGCGCATCTTTATTTCAATCAAGCTTCTTATGTCTATCACCCCACCAAGGAGTGGACGGCGACTCCTGAAAAAATAGGGTTGGAGTACGAGGACGTCACGTTTTCCGCGGCGGACGGGACACGGCTATCCGGTTGGTATATTCCTGCCAAAGATTCGAGGGGGACGCTTCTTTTTTGCCACGGCAACGCGAATAATATTTCTTATGAGCTATCACCGATGGCGATGTATCACAAACTGGGTTTCACCCTGTTTTTTTTCGATTATCGCGGTTATGGGCACAGCGAGGGCGCGCCTTCGCAAAAAGGAGTCCAGTTAGATGCCCAGGCAGCGCTGGATTTTCTTTTAAGTGAAAAAGAGATCCGACTTGATCAAATCATTCTCCTTGGGCGTTCCTTTGGAGGCAGTGTCGCCATCCCTTTGGCGGCAAAGCATGCGTTTCGTGCCCTGATCGTCGAAGCATCCTTCACATCCCTGGCGGATATTGGCGCAAAAATGCATCCTTTTTTTCCTGTGCGCCAATTGTTAAGAGACCCTTATAATTCCATCGCTTTTCTGCCCGCGGTGAAATCACCGGTGCTTGTGGTTCACAGCCGTGACGATCAATTGATCCCTTATGAGCAAGGACGCAGGCTGTATGAAGCCGTGCCGGAGCCTAAACAGTTCCTTGAGATCACAGGCCCGCATGACAATCGCAATGACCCGGCCTCCCAGGCAATGTATCGCCGTGGAATCGCCGATTATCTGGATTGGCTCGACAAAAGATAAATCCCCTATTTTCATTCAAACCGCTATAATGCCCCGATGACAACCGAATCCAACTCTAATTCACATACTTTTTACGGCCTTGGTATTGCGCCTGGTATACTCGAAACCCTTGAGCGTATGAAGTTTAAGACCCCTACACCGATCCAGCACAAGGCGATCCCTATCGCCAATGAAGGCAAGGACATGCTGGGGATCGCCGCGACAGGAACCGGTAAGACGCTTGCTTTTGGGATCCCGATGGTGCAGAGGCTCGCGCAAAATCCGACAGCCAAAGCGGTCATACTTGTGCCTACGCGGGAATTGGCAGTGCAAGTGGATGAGACTCTGCGCAAGGTCGGTCAGCCCTACAATATTCGTACCGCGATTTTGATCGGCGGCATGAATATGGGAATGCAGGTCCAAGCCGTGAAAAAGAGTGTCACCCGCATTTATATCGCCACTCCCGGCCGATTTATGGACCACATTCAGCAGAAGACAGTAAGTCTTACCGATATCAAGATGGTCGTCCTCGATGAAGCGGACCGCATGTTGGACATGGGATTCGCGCCTCAGATCGAACGCATCATGCGCAACATGCCCAAAGACCGTCAAACCCTTCTATTTTCAGCCACGATGCCCGAGCAGATATTGAAGATCGCGACCGTGTATATGAAGCTTCCGATACGCATTGAGGTGGCCCGCTCCGGCACCGCCGCTGAAAAGATCGTTCAGGAGATATTTATTGTCCGTCAGGAGTCTAAACGCCAGCTTTTGGTGAAGCTTTTACAGCAGTATCAGGGCAGTGTTTTGGTTTTCGCGCGCACAAAAATGGGCGCTGCCAAGATCACGCGCGCGCTTCGCGACATGCATTTTACCGCCGCGGAAATTCACTCGGACCGGTCTTTGGGCCAGCGCCGCGAAGCGCTGGAGGGTTTTAAATTGGGCCGCTACCGTGTCCTCATCGCCACGGATATCGCTTCGCGCGGTATTGACGTGAAGGGGATAGAGCTTGTCGTTAACTATGACCTTCCCGAAGACAGCGAAAATTATATTCACCGCATAGGCCGCACCGGCCGTGCCGGACACGAAGGCCGCGCGATATCGCTGGCGACTCCCGATCAAGGCAGCAATGTCCGTGATATTGAGAAGCTGATACGCACAACTTTGACTATTTCCACCCATCCGGATGTCCCCGCCGAGAATTTTTTCCGTACAGGCGCTGGGGCTCCCAACGCGCGTCCTCGTCCCGCCGCTGGCTTCCGCCGCCGTTTCCGCAGTACCGCAAGGCACATCCGCTAGTAGTTTT
>CAZBIH010000106.1:0-4194 GCA_964492015.1 uncultured Planctomycetia bacterium
TCTGCCTAACTGCTCGGCCATCGCGCCAGGAATTTACCTACAAAATTGGCCGCGTCGAACCCATTAAGTTAGCAAAATCCCCCTCGTGAGTCACGCACTTTATTGCCCTGCCAGAGCTTCCGCGCTCCGGATCAAAATAGAGGCTAATTTCTTCTTGGAGATCTTCTTCAGAGGTTCCACACAGCCGCAAGTATCCACAAGATACGCGTCGATGGGTTTCTCTCCAAACGGCGTATTATTTTTCTTAACTTGTTGCACTACAATGAGTTCCAAACCTTTTTGTTTGAGTTTCTCATACCCATTCTTCAAAATATCCAGGGATTCCAACGCAAATCCGATAAACAACTGCCCTTTTTTCTTTATTTTGGCCAAGTTTTCCAAAATATCAGGATTTTTGACCAGACGCAGTGTCAAGAGCTTGCTCTTTTTGATCTTGTTCGCTGAAACTGCCGCCGGCCTGGCATCACACACCGCCGCCGCCATGATGAGCACATCATTTTTGGGTAAACGCCGCTTCAGTTCCTTCAAAAGATCCAGCGCAGTCTCGGCAGTGTTAGGACATTCTACCCAATCCACCTTGTGCCCCCTGGATTTTGCGGCTTGCACCAAATATTTTCCCATCGTCCCCGTCGAATAATTAGAAATATACCGAACCGGATCGATAGGTTCCCGCGTGGGGCCCCAGACAATAAGAAAACGCATTACTTTTTTTTGGCGAGAGCGTCGTGGACGGCTTTTCGTATCGTCGCGTTATCCGCGATATGCCCCATCCCCTGATCACTACAGACCAGATGGCCTTCAATGGGAGGCACAAACACCACGCCGCGTTTTTTCAAGCGCTCGATATTTTCCTGCGTCGCCGGATGAGAATACATTTTATCGTTCATCGCCGGTACGATCACCACCGGCGCTTGAGTTGCCAGCACGGTGCAGGTCAAAACATCCCCGGCGAAACCATAAGAAAGTTTTGCGATAATATCAGCGGTCGCGGGCGCGATCAAAATAACATCGGATTTTTTCGCCAGTTCGATATGGATCGGCTTCGTTCTTCCAGGCACGGAGAAAAAATTCTCGATCACATCATTAGCGGTAAAACTCTCAAGCACCAAAGGGGTCACAAAATGATGCGCATCTTCTGTCATCACCGCCGTCACGGAAAAATTTTCCGCACGCAGTTCCGTGATGAGGTCACAGACTTTGTAAGCTGAGATCGATGCCGTCACGCCCAGTAAAATATTTCTGCTAGATTGTGTCATAATTTATCCGATACAGTTGTCATCTCGAGCGAAGCCCCGTCACGTGACGGGGCGAAGCGAGAGATCTCGTTTTAAAAGCGAGATTTCTCCTCGTTTTGCTCGTCGAAATGACACGAGTAGTCCTCATATCTTCATTCTTTCAGCCCGAATAATTCCCCTTAGCACTTCCGTCGCCACGGGAATTTGCTTGTTCACGATACGGTAATCGCAAAGCGGGAGCTCATTCAACTCTTCCAATTCCTTGGTCGCCACTTTGTAGCGGATGCGAATTTCTTTTTGTGTTTCGGTCCCCCGCTTGTAAAGCCTGCGAAGCAATTCTTCTTTGGAGGGCGGCGCCAGAAAAATAAACACCGCGTCCGGTTTTGTCTTTTTCACTTTCCGTGCGCCCTGCACGTCGATGAGAAGCAATACATCCCGTCCATTCTTCGTGTGATCCTCGACTTCTTTTTTTGGCGTGCCGTAATAGCGGCCGAACACATTGGCCCATTCCAAAAATCCGTTTTTTTTCATTTTTGAAAAAAATTCTTTTTTGGTAACAAAAAAATAATCCTGCCCGTTCTTTTCATCGGGCCTCGGATGACGTGTCGTGTAGGAAACGGACTGGATCAGATTTTTATCTTCACGCAAAAGCTCACGCGCGAGTGTCGTCTTCCCCGTTCCAGAAGAAGCAGAAATAACAAAAAGCCTGCCATTACGGCCGGTATTTTTTTTCACAGCGTTCTTATTTTTGAGAAGGTTCAGGCCCAAACTTTTTTCTTAACGTTTTGGATCACTTGCTCTTTGGTGGGATAGAGATCGCTATAGACAATTTCATCGGGGTTGAACCACAATTTGATCTCGCGTTCCGCGTCGCCGGGATTTCCTGACGCGTGGATCACATTTTCATAGACGCCCTTGGTGGTGATGCGCCCGTAGGATCCGCGGATGGTGCTCGGATCCGCCTCTTCAGGATTGGTCGCGCCACAGATCTTGCGGATCTTCATGATCGCGTCCTCTCCTTGATAAACAAGAGCCATCACACGCTTGGTGTGATACTCCCCCATGAGATAGCTGACGATCTCTTCAAAAAAAGGCTTTTCCTTCATGTCTCGGTAATGTTCTTCAGCCAAGGCACGGCTCACTTCTTTGATCTTGGTGCCAATGATGACCAATTTTGTTTCTGAAAGCTTGGTCAAAATACTGCCGGTCAGAGATTTCTGCAAACCGTCGGGCTTGATGATGACAAGAGTAAATTGGTTCATTTTATCCTAATTCTTTACTGTATATAAGGTTATAAGAATATCATTATGTCAAAAAAACAGAGACCCGTCAAGCTTGAGATTTAGTCTTTCTTGACCCCAAGGCTTTTCAAAACTCGGTCCAGATCATCTAGAGAATAATATTCGATCTCGATCTTCCCGCGTTTTTTTCCATGATGAATACGCACTTTAGTGCCGAGCGTGCGCTGGAGCTTGTCCTCGAGAGCTTGGATATCGCGGTCCTGAGTTTTTCCCCGGGTGATCTTTGTTTTTGATTTTGGATTCACCATGAGTTCAACTTGTCTCACAGAAAGTCCCTTGTCTACAATTTTGAGGCAAAGATCAATTTGACGTTTTTCATCTAAAATAGGGATAAGCGCTCGGGCGTGGCCAAAACTAATAAGGCTCTGAGACAAATAGTCCTGCACTTTTTGTGGTAAGTTTAATAATCGCAATAGGTTAGATACAGAACTTTTATCCTTTCCAACTTTCGTTGCGATGCTGTCTTGAGAATATCCAAATTCCTGAGCTAGGCGCTGATAGGCTTTGGCTTCTTCGATTGAATTCAATTCCTCGCGCTGAACATTCTCAATAATGGACAGCTCCAAAAGATCCGCATCAGCCACTCGCCGTATGATAGCCGGTATCTCATTTAACCCCAATGACTTAGCCGCACGAAGGCGACGTTCGCCGGCAATGAGTTCATACCGGTCGATTCCAGAAGCCCGCACGAGAATGGGCTGAATGACTCCCTTTTCCTTGATGGACTTCGCAAGCTCTTCAATTTTGCTCTCAGAAAAATGGAGACGCGGCTGAAATTTACTCGCGTGGACCTGATCCAGCTTGAGCATTTGTACTTTTTCTCGGGATAGGGTATCCACCGCTACAGAAGAAATTAAAGCGTCCAGTCCCCTCCCCAAAACTTTTCTATCCATGGCTGTCTCCTGTTCTTAACTATTTGATATAAATTGAGTTATGTTTGAAGTAATAAACTCATTGGCCAATTCCTTGTACTTTTTGGCCCCTTCAGATTCCTTGTCATAGAGAAATATAGGCTTGCCAAATCCGGGGGCTTCACTGAGTTTGATATTGCGAGGGATCACCGCATTGTAAACTTTATCGCCAAAATGTTTTTTGACCTCATTGATGACTTCCTGAGTTAGCTTCGTTCGGAAATCCGCCATCGTCATCAGGATCCCTTCGATCTGAAGGTTATCGTTGAGATTGTCCTTGATAAGGTTGATCGTCTTGATCAACTGGCTCACCCCTTCCAGCGCATAATACTCGCACTGAATGGGCACCATGACCGAATGAGAGGCCGCCAGAGCATTGATGGTCAAAAGTCCAAACGACGGCGGGCAGTCAATGAATACAAAATCAAAGGAGGGATCGACCTGGCTCAAAATTTTCTTAAGCCTCCCCTCTCGCCCCATCTCGTTAACAAGCTCGACTTCAGCACCGGAAAGATTGGCGTTGGAAGGAATAACGAATAGGTTCTCGACACAAGATGGAAGAATAATTTCATCGAGTCTGGCGTCTTCAAGCAAGGAGTGATAGATGGATTTTACGATGGAGTTCTTATCGATCCCCACGCCACTCGTCGCATTCCCTTGAGGATCCAAATCCACCAAAAGACACTTTTTCCCCTCGAGAGCCAAGCAAGAAGAGAGCGAAACCGCCGTACTCGTCTTCCCCACCCC
>CAZBIH010000106.1:4294-5566 GCA_964492015.1 uncultured Planctomycetia bacterium
AGACACATGTTGGTGACGGGTTTTTTTGAGCTTACCCATCCACTCGACAATTCTCGCCTGTTTTTGATTGAAAACCTCATGTTGCTCGCTAGAGATCAACCCAAACTGATGTCCGTAGTTCATAAGTCTTTTGTCTGCATTGTCTTGTCTCAAAAGTAATCGATGCTCCGCTCGTGAAGTGAACATCCGATAGGGCTCCTCTGTCCCATGGGTCACCAAATCATCGATCAATACTCCGATATAGGCCTCCGACCTTCCCAAGATCAACGGCTCTCTCCCCTCTATCTTTAAAGCCGCATTGATGCCTGCCATGAGCCCCTGGCAAGCGGCCTCTTCATATCCTGAGGTTCCATTGATCTGCCCGGCCAAGTATAAATTTTCCACCTTCTTGGTTTCCAAAGTTGCCTTAATTTGAGTAGGCGAACAAAAATCATACTCAATCGCGTATCCAAATCTCATAAGTTCAGCATTTTCAAGACCTTGTATACTTCTAATAAGTTTTATTTGAATATCCTGTGGAAAACTTGTTGAGAATCCATTGATATAAATTTCATTGGTGAAGCGGCCTTCGGGCTCCAAAAATAGCTGGTGACGCAATTTATCGGCAAAGCGAAAAATTTTATCTTCGATGGATGGGCAGTAGCGTGGACCGCGACTTTGAATTTTTCCCGAATACATGGGGGAGAGATTAATATTTTTTCGAATGATGTCGTGAGTCAGCTCATTGGTGTACGTAATATGGCAGGGGAGTTGGTCTTGTGTGATTTTTTTGGTCTGAAAACTAAAAGGAGTCGGGTCTACGTCTCCGTACTGCGCTTCCAATTTTGAAAAATCAATCGAGCGCGCATTCAAGCGTGGGGGAGTGCCGGTTTTCAAACGCTTCACTTCCAAACCCTGCGCCATCAGACACGCGGAGAGACCCACGGAAGGCTTGTCACCGGCACGGCCTCCGCCAAAGGTTACTTCACCGATATGAATGAGCCCGTTTAAAAAAGTGCCTGTGGTGATGATCACGGCTTTCGCGTAATAGGCGGTGTTGATATTCGTAAGAACGCCTTCGACAGAATTACCATTCATCAGAAGTTCTTTCACTTCGCCCATCTTGAGATCCAGATTGGGCTGGCTCTCCAACACATGCTTCATCGTCATCGCGTAAATTTTTTTGTCGCACTGAGCGCGGGGAGCCCACACCGCGGGGCCTTTGGAGCGATTGAGCATGCGAAATTGAATACCGGTGCGGTCCGTGACTTTTCCCATCTCGCCGCCGAGCGC
>CAZBIH010000107.1:0-5476 GCA_964492015.1 uncultured Planctomycetia bacterium
CCTGCCGGACAGGCAGGGAGTTCCGGTGCTCCCCGCGCATTCTCGCCGACCGCCCACTTGAGTTCATAAATCGGAATGTTACCGCCGTTCCACAGCCCTTTTTCTGCCCTCTGATTGAGTTTGTCCTTTGTCCTCTCGGCAGTCATTTCTCTTTCGAATTGGGCGAAAGTGAGCATGATATTACGGAGTAATCGGCCAGAGGCGGAGGAGGTATCAAAGCGCTCACTGACAGACACAAACGAAACTCCATATTTCTCAAAAAATTCAATGAGGGAATAGAAGTCTTTCGAGGAGCGTGTGAGTCGATCAATCTTATAAGTCATAACGAACTCAACTTTTCTGGCAGCAATATCCTTAAGAAGCTCTCTTAAAGCAGGCCTGTCAATGTTGGACCCCGTAAAACCGGGATCGGAATACTCCTTGTAGACCTCCAAGTCTTCCTGGCTTTTGATATAGGAGAGGATCTTATCCTTTTGGGCCTCGCAAGAGCCATATTCTAATTCAGTTTGGCTATTAGTTGAGACGCGGGCATATAGGGCACATTTTTTCATTTGGCACTCCCTTTATTCATATGGGTATGAAACCCTATAGGTTTTTTCTTTGATACTTTTTGAGTGTTGAGTATTTCTTTTATTGCATCGCACACAAGCTTAAATTGGTGGTCATGGTTTTCATATTTTTTCTCTAATTCATCGATTTTTTGTCTTATTAGCTCATTGGTTGCAATGAGCTCTCTCAGAGCGGTGAAAGTCCGCACGATCAGAATATTGACGGAAATAGCACTCTCACTATTCAAGACGCTTGATAGCATTGAGATGCCATTTTCTGTGAAGGCGTAGGGGCTATACCGGAGACCCATATTTGCCTTGAAATTGGAGGTCACAATTTGTGACCTCCAATTTTGGGTCTCTTGCTTGGACAATTGAAACATGAAATCCTCCGGGAAGCGACGGAGGTTTCTTTTAACAGCTTGATTTAGGACTTTGGTGGGGACCTTATATAGTTCGGCAAGATGGCGGTCTAGCATCACTTTTTTGCCGCGAATGAGAAATATTTTTCTTTCAATCATTTCTTGCGATGGATAAACAATGAGATTTTTTGACATAGCCCAAACCCTTTCAGTAACAAAATAAGTTGATGGTTGATTTACTTATTTCGTCAGAATGGGCTGACTACTTCGCCGTCTTAGATAGAGGTAGGATCACCCAGCGATGGAAGAAATATATAATACCATGAAGAGTTTTCTATTGAAAGAAATACAGAAAAGAACGAGGCTTTTGATTTGCCCGATTTGAAATCAGGTCGGATGGCGGCGAGTATAAAGGTATAAAGGTGTCAGTCTTTGAATCTTGACACATCCTCCATTTCTTGATAGCTTGCGGGCATGTCCAGACCCTTGCGGATTGAATACCCAGGCGCTTGTTACCATGTCTATTTTCGCGGCAACGAGAGGAAAGATATTTTTCGGACGCCCATATAAAAGTGTCAGTCTTTGAAAGTTGACATGTCATCCTTTAGCATCTCAGAATGAACCCTGTCATCCCAACCGATCCGCCAACGACCTTTGGCGGAGAGTGGAGGGATCCGGCACCAAGCAAGATCCCTCGACTCCGCGGAGTTTGCCCTGAGTGAAGTCGAATGGGCTCCGCTCGGGATGACAGGGAGTTCGGGGATGCTCAGGGGTTATTTTTTTTGATTTACAACATACCAATAGAAGAATATACTGAGTTTAGAATATAAAGAACTGTAAAATGAAAAAAATTGATATTAAGGTGATACAAAACGCAGCACGTGTGCTTCGCGTCATAGGGCACCCGGACCGGCTAAGAATCGTGGAGGCTCTTGAGAGATCATCCAAGAGCGTTAAAGAGCTTATGAAGGAACTTAGTCTTTCTCAGGTCAGTGTGTCCAAGCACCTGGCGGCGCTGAAAAAAAACCGCATTGTTCAGAGCGAAGCGGTGTCTAATTTCCGTAATTATTCAATCACCTATCGTAATGTGATTCATGTTTTGAACTGTCTTAGATCTCATGGAGGAAATACCCGATGAAAAAAATCTCAGTGGAACAATTTGAGAATGAATTCAAAGTAAATTCGGAAGCGCAGTGTCTGGATGTGCGGGAACCAGCGGAATATTCTCAGACGCGTTTGGAGGGCTTCAGCCTGTGTTCACTAAGCGATCTTTCCGAAAAGTCTATCGCATCATTGGATAAATCAAAAACGACCTATCTTCTTTGTCGGAGCGGTAATCGGGCTTGTCAGGCGGGGGAGCGTCTTGAAAAAATGAATTTTTCAGATGTTCGTGTGATTGAAGGCGGATTGGGAGCCTGGGAATTATCGGGCAGAAGTGTCGTGAAGGGAACATCCAAAGTGTGGGCGTTAGAGCGGCAAGTGCGTTTCGCGGCAGGTTTTTTGGTTTTGTTGGGTCTTATTCTTTCAACGATGATGCATCCGGGCTGGATCTTTCTATCTGGCTTTGTGGCCGCCGGTCTTGTTTTTTCGGCAGTCACGGATACCTGCGGAATGGCAATGGTCCTTGCGCGCATGCCATGGAATAGATCAAAACGATAGAGGAGTCATCCATGGATCCCAGCCTTGTTTTGGCAGGCATACTTTGTGTTTTGATAGGACTATCTCTGGGGATTTTGGGCGGCGGAGGGTCAGTGCTGATGGTTCCTCTGTTTGTTTATATCGCGAAAGTTCCAGTCAATGAATCGATTGCCATGTCGCTTGTGATTGTGGGTTTGTCGAGTGCTGCCGGAGTCGCGAAATATTTGAAACAGGGGTTTGTGAATCAGCGTCTCGTGCTCTTATTTGTTTTACCCGGGACCCTTGCGTCATTTTTGGGAGGGCGCGCCGCCAAATTTGTTTCCGCGGATTGGCTTCTTTTAATGTTTGGCGGCATGATGCTACTCATCTCGCTTATTCTCTTTAATAAGACTTCCAAAGGAACATCTTCTGATGCGCCTGTGATTTGTCGGCCCAACCTGGGTCTGTCCGTCGCGGTCGGGTCGGTAATTGGTTTTTTGACGGGACTTTTGGGTGTGGGTGGCGGGTTTCTAATTGTTCCGGCTGTCGCTATTCTTATGAAATGTTCTATGTATACCGCGATCGGCACATCCTTAGCGATTCTCGCCGTTAATTCGATCGCCGGATTTGTGGGGCATCTATCCACGATGCAGTTAAACATACCTTTGACCGCGATGTTTTTGACGGCAACCGTCGGAGGAGCTTTCGCCGGAACACATTTGTCGGGCAGGTTTAGCATAGATTTTCTTCAAAAATTGTTCGCGGCCTTGATATTTTTTGTGGGCCTGATCGTGGTAGCGCAACATTTTCATTTTGGGTACGGAGGTAAATTATGAAAACAATATTTCGCCAGCTTTATGACAACGTATCATCAACCTATACCTATTTGCTGGCAGATGCCGATTCTCGTGAGGCGGTGATCATTGATCCGGTATTTGAACTGCATCATCGGGATCTGGCGTTGATCAAAGAGCTGGGACTGAACCTCAGGTATGCCCTGGATACGCACTGCCATGCGGACCATATCACGGGGTCCTGGCTTATGAAGAAGGCGACCGGTTGCAAAGTTGTGCTTTCAAAAAAATACAACGCCTCCCAGGTAGACAATCCGGTTGATGAGGGCGACTCAATTGTTTTCGGGGGGATCCGCTTGCGGGTGTGGGCGACTCCTGGCCACACCGAAGGATGCCTGACTTATGTTATGGATGACCAAAAAATAGCATTTACCGGGGACTGCCTTATGATCCGTGGTGCTGGTAGGACCGATTTTCAGCAAGGGGACGCCAAAAAAATGTATCGCTCGATCCACGAGAAATTATTTACACTCCCGGACGAGTGTCTGGTTTATCCGGCTCATGATTATGATGGACGCTGTGTCAGCACGATCCAAGAGGAAAAAAAATTTAACACGCGCATCGGCGGCGAAGCTAACGAGCAAGATTTTGTAGGGTACATGAAAAGCTTGGGGCTGCCGCATCCCAAAAAGATCGCCATCGCTTTGCCTGCCAATATGAGGTCAGGCATGCCAGAAAATGGCATTTATCCAGCCACCGCAACCTGGGGGCCGGCCGAAGAGACCTATGATGGTATTCTCCAGATATCTTCTGATTGGTTGGAGAGCCATTTGAACGATGTGACAATCTTGGATGTTCGAGAAACCGATGAGAGGGCAGTGGATGCCAAAAGCATTCGACAAGCGATCGCCATCCCGCTGGGTGATCTAGCTTCAAGATTGAACGAGATTTCCAAGTCAAAGCCGGTGGTGACTGTTTGCCATTCCGGGAAGCGATCCGCACAGGCCACGGTCATTCTTAAAAAAAAAGGTTACGCCGATGTAGCCAATCTTAAAGGCGGGATGATCGAGTGGGCCCGCTCAGATCGCGGAGCGGCCAAATAGCGGTTTGCAGAGTATCTTCAAACATAAAACAGTTGCGAAATTCGTCCAGTCGAGTAAACCAGGTGTCGTCCAGCGGGGAGGGGCTAGACTTAACGTCTTCCTCTGGGACGTCGTCCCGTAAACGTAAATAGACTTGATCTTCAACAGTTGATCAAAAGTGATAGGATAATGACAACAAGGGGGATGTTATGAAAAATCAGAACGCGATGCCTATTGACGTTGGGATCAAGGAGAGTGATCGTTTTGAGATCGCCAAGGGACTTTCAAAATTCCTGGCGGATACGTATACGCTTTATCTTAAAACACATAATTTTCACTGGAATGTCACGGGGCCTATGTTTCAGACGCTGCATCTTATGTTTATGACGCACTACAATGAATTGTGGCTGGCGACGGATCTTATCGCAGAGCGTATCCGTTCCCTTGGGGTGCTGGCTCCCGCCACGTACGAGGAATTTGCCTCGCTTAGCTCCATCAAAGAGCAGAAAGGATTTGTGAAGGCCGATAATATGATCCGTTCGCTTGTCGAAGGGCATGAAGCCGTGATCCGAACAGCGCGCTTAGTGTTTCCCGTCGCCGAAAAAGCTCAAGACCAGGTGACGATGGACCTTTTAACGCAGAGACTGCAGATACATGAAAAAACCGCCTGGATGCTCAGAAGCCTTCTGGAATAGTTTTTATGTCAAAGGCCGTCATCGTCAACGACCGAATGCAGAAAATTATCGTTACCTACTGTCTGAAAAGCAGGGAAAGTAACATAAGGGGTCAAGTCTCCCGTTGGATGCATCCCCCACCACCAGCTTCCCCGACCATCCAGATGCAGTCAAGGGGAGACTTGACCCCTTAGATACTAGTCAAAAGGTTATGTGGTAATATTACTTGTACTTCACTTAGTTCGTCAGGGGGATGATTGTGTCCACCTAACTTTTTTATCCATTAACTTATTTTAAAATATTAGTTTCCTTTAAATTTCAAATACTTGACAAATCAATAGTTAATATGTAAACTATATTTGAGGGTAAAAATAATGTCCATATTTTCGGAGTTAGGGG
>CAZBIH010000108.1:0-5464 GCA_964492015.1 uncultured Planctomycetia bacterium
AGCCGCCTAACCCGGCAATTTTAGCTTGGTCGGAATTGGAAGTTTCGCTATAATATCGACTTCGCGCGGGGAGGGTGTGTCTGCGCTTTTTTGTGATTTTTCGCGCCTCCGCCTGCTGCGCATTCGCAGCAGGACGGATCCGTCCTCATCTTTGATGAGGCGGAGATAGCTCAGTTGGTAGAGGTCGCTAAGCCTCTGCTTAGCGACACTTCGCGCCGGCATTGATAGCCGGCTTGTCGCAGCTTCCGCCTCCGCTAAAAGAAAGCGGAGGACGGACCCGTCCGGCTAAAGCCGGCGGGGACTCTTTGGATTCGGAGTTAGGGGCTAGGCCTAAGTAGAGAATTTCGCGCCGATAGCTCAGTTGGTAGAGCAGCTGACTCTTAATCCCTCCAAAACATGCTCCAACTTTTCATTTAATTTCATTTCTCCTCGCAATCTCTCGGTAAAACAGTCTTCACGGATTACGTGAATTACGTGATATTGCCGCTTTTCGGTTCTTCTATATCACAGAGATGTCACAATTAACCAATGACTAGGGCAGAGGCGTAAACAGGGAGTTTTTTCATTTAAAGATTTTCCTCGAAGGAAGTTGGGGGTAGAATGGCTGGGATTACCCCATCCCTTTGGGGGCGCTTGAAACGAGGCATTATAAAAAAACCGGAAAATAAAAAGCATGAATTCCTTTAAGAAAGAAAAAGTCTCTCTTCCTTTAAGCACGACCTGGCTTATGAATTCCATTTCGGAATACAAAGGCAAGCAGGAGCTTTACACTCGCCAATCTCCGCAGATTTTGAAGACGCTCATAGAAATGGCGCTGATTGAAAGCTCCGAATCCTCAAACCGGATTGAAGGAGTAACGGTTGACCGTGCGCGCCTAAAGCCCCTTATTATTGGCCATTCCCGGCCTCGGGATCGATCTGAAGAGGAAGTCGCGGGATACCGGAAGGCGCTCGACTGGATCCATAAAAAGCATGAAAGTCTTGAAATTTCTCCCAAGGTTATTTTGGAGCTTCACAGGCTCTCCCGCGGCGAAGCCGGAGACGCCGGGGAATGGAAGAAAAAAGACAATGAGATCATCCGAAAAAATCCCGATGGTAGTATGGACGTAATCTATAAAGCCACCTCCGTGGCCGAGACTCCGAAAGCAATTGAGCAAACTTGTCGGCTTTATCATCACAGTGTCGATCAATTAAAGTATCCGCCGCTTTATGCGATTGCGTGTCTTGTCTTTGATTTTTTATGTATTCACCCTTTTCGAGACGGCAATGGGCGTGTCTCACGGCTTTTGACGATCTTGGCGCTTTATAATCACGGCTACAGTGTCGGAAAATACATCAGTCTCGAACGTATCGTTGAACAGACCAAGGAAACCTATTACGAATCGTTGAACAAGAGCTCCCAAGAGTGGCATAAAGCCAAACATGACATCACGCCGTGGCTCAACTATTTTCTTGGCATGACCTTGTCGGCTTATAAAGAAATTGAACAAAGGGCTTCGCAATTTAAACCGGGCCGTGGATCAAAGACCGCACTAGTTATAGATGCGATTGAAAAAGAAATGGGAGAATTTTCTATCTCTGATATTCAACGGGCTTGTCCGAATGTCAGTCGCGTTATGGTCAAAAAAGTTCTCCTTCAAATGCAAAAAGATAAGAAGATCAAAAGCCTCGGTAAAGGCCAGTCGGCCAAATGGAAACGAATGGTATCCTAATTTTATGAATGGTATATTAAATGGTATATTATCTGAGAAACAAGGTAATCGAATGAATAATAGTTTTAAGGAATGCGCCAGTTTTTGGAAGTGCGTGGATGAGTCAAATCTCTATTTGGCTACTTATCAGGTTTGACTTGCGGGTTGATTCTGAGATGTATCCAAGAAGAGATTTGACCCTTGGCATTCCCTTGGTATTAAATGCTTCAGATTGAACAATGGTTAATTTCTCTAATTTCAGATATAATGAAAATCCGTTAAGTGCCCTAAATGCCATAATGGTAATAGCCGTTTCTTGGAAAACGGGGGTGAGGTGTCTGTCTATGAATGCAATGTTTGTGGATGCAAATTTGAAATCGATGGATGGGATTTCTGCCATTTGAATGGGCCAGAATGACGCCTAATAAAAAAAGAAGCGGCAAGGTACTCCATAGTTTCATTAGTTTTATTGAAAGCAAACTCAAGAAACTTCGCTTTACGCCTAAACAGTGGGCAAATAAATGGCATGATCAGGAAAAAAGCGTAAAAATAAAAAGATCCAAAAAGGTTTCTCCGAAGCATTCAGAATTTTCTTCGCAAGTCTCGCCGTCACAGCCGATTCCTGATAGTCCGATCATTCCGAAAAAAGAACCTTTCTACCAGCCGACTCAAAATCTCTCCCACCAGTATGGAGACAATCTTATTTATCTGCAGATCCGCGACCCTTATTGGCTCTACGCCTACTGGGAAATCCAGAAGGACCATGATGAGCGGATACTTGGTCTTTTGGGCGGCGATCGGGCTCATGTGAAATCTATTTTGAGAGTTTATAATGTGACCGAGTCGGAGGATAAACCCGCTTATTTTGATATCGAGCTTCAGAGAATGGCGGACCACTGGTTCATCAATGTGGGTGCTAATCGTTCTTATTTTGTGGAGATCGGTCTTTTGCACCAAGATGGGCGTTTTGTGGCGCTGGCCCGGTCCAACCGGATAATGACTCCCCGCGATGGAATGTCCGAGATCGTGGACGAGCAGTGGATGGGAATGGATTTCGACAAACTGTACGCGCTTTCTGGCGGTTTTGAAACAGGGAAGAGTTCGATGGAGTTAAAACAGATGATGCGAGAGCGGCTCGAAAAATCTGTCACCTCGGGCTCCGGAGGGGTGGCTTCCAGCGTCAGCAGTCCCTTCGGGTGGGCCGGCAAAAAAGAACGCAAGTTTTGGTTTGTCTTGGATTGCGAGCTAATCGTTTATGGCGCGACTGAGCCGGACGCAGCGGTGACAATGCAAGGCAAAGAAGTCAAATTGAGGCCGGACGGGACTTTCACCATTCGTTATGCGCTACCCGACGGAAAGATTATTTTGGATGCGGTTGCGCGGTCGGCGGACGGGGTCGAAGAGCGTGAAATTATCCCCGTTGTTGAGCGCAGCACCACCGTACCGGCCCCGGTGTTTCTGAAAGGGCAAGCTGTTTCAGTCTAACAAGAGGTTCTCGTGAGCAAAGGTTTTGTCACGCTGGTTCTTCACGCCCATCTGCCTTATGTCAGGCATCCTGAACACGATTATTTTATGGAGGAAAACTGGTTATACGAGGCGATCACCGAAACCTATATTCCGCTCATCCATGTCTTTGAACGGCTTGAGCGCCGTGCGGTGCCGTTTCGCCTGACAATGTCGTTGACTCCCACCCTGATTTCGATGCTACAGGATCCTCTTTTACAGGAAAGGTACATCCGTCATATCAATAAATTGGTGGAGCTTGCCGAAAAAGAAGTCGACCGCACTCGCTTCCAGCCGCAATTTCATGAGACGGCGCTTTACTATTATCATGAGTTTGTCAAAGCCCGCGAGACTTTCGAGAAAAGATTTAACCGGGACCTTATCCAGGCGTTCAAGGGATTCCAGGACCGCGGGAGGCTTGAGATTATCACCTGCGCTGCGACGCACGCTTTTTTGCCTTTAACCAACCGCACGCAAGCGGTGGTGCGCGCTCAGATCGAAACAGCCGTCGAGCATTATCGCCGCGCACTGGGGCGCGGTCCGGTGGGCATATGGCTTCCCGAATGTGGCTATTTCCCGGGCGTGGATGAGATCTTAAAAGAAAACGGGATTCGTTATTTTTTGACGGACACGATCGGTCTCCTGCACGCTTCCCCCCGGCCAAAGTTTGGCGTGTTTGCTCCGATCTACTGCAAAAGCGGTGTTGCGGCTTTCGCCAGAGACGCGGACTCCTCCAAACAGGTGTGGTCGGCTGTTGAAGGCTATCCGGGAGACTGTGAGTATCGTGAATTTTACCGGGATATCGGATTTGATTTGGAGTATGAATATATCCGGCCCTATATTACCGCTGACGGGCTGCGCGTTAATACCGGAATCAAATATTACCGTATTACGGGCCAGACTGATGATAAGCAGCCTTATTCCAGGGCGCGTGCCATGGAAAAAGCCAAGGAACATGCGGAGCATTTCGTTTTTTGCCGCGAAAAACAGATCGAATACCTGCATGACTTTTTGGGCCGCAAACCTATTGTTGTGTCTCCTTATGATGCGGAGCTTTACGGCCATTGGTGGCATGAAGGGCCGGAATTCTTGGAAGAGGTGCTGCAAAAAATTGCCCTGCAGGTGCCACAGCTGACCCTGGCAACTCCGGGCGATTATTTGAGAGAATACCCCATCAATCAGGTGTCCACGCCTTCGCTTTCAAGTTGGGGATGGAAAGGTTACGGCGAGACTTGGCTTTCTGGGTCCAATCACTGGATCTACCGGCATCTTCATAAAGCGACGCTGCGTATGGATGAGCTGGCGACCCGCTTCAAAGGGCAAAACGGGGTCACCAGCCGTGCGTTAAAACAGGCGATGCGGGAATTGTTTTTGGCCCAGTCAAGCGATTGGGCTTTTATCATACATACGGGAACCGTGGTTCCCTACGCGGAAAAGCGAACCCGGGAACATCTTTTGAATTTCATCAGGATTTATGACGATTTGAATAATCATCGCGTCAACGAGGACTGGCTACGACAGCTGGAAAACATCGACAATATTTTCCCGGACATCAATTACGAAGTTTTTTCGAGAAGTTGAATTTAAGACGGGTCAGTCTGGGACCCAATGCAGGAAATAAACCGTGTATAACCAACATAAGGAGGTAAGAGGAGTATGGCTATCTTGACAAGCGTTAAAAAAAACGATCAAAAAAAAGGTGGGGCTTTCACGCAACAAGAAGTAGCAGAGATACAAGAGTTCGCGTATCAATTTTTTGAAGAGCGCGGCTACCAGCATGGCCATCATGAGGGGGACTGGCTAAGGGCCGAGGCAATCGTGCGAGGCAAACGGTCGTAAGTGGTTTAATTCCAGGCTGGATAAAAAAGCTACAGAGGTATGTTCTGTAGCTTTTTTCTTTGAAGAGCAATATTGAAGCTTTGATGCCGATATTGAATTTTTCTGATCTTAATACCAAGAAGATCCGATAAAAAAGAAAGGATACTTTAATGATCATGGAAATTGGATTTGCTGCGGGTGACATATGGCAGCGCCTTGACAAAGAACCGGCGTCCAAGGCACGCTTTTCCAGATTGGCATCGCGGCTAGATTTGCATAGAGACATGTTATTCATGAGTTTGGGCTGGCTTGCCCGGGAAGGTTATGTCATTTTAGAGCCATGCGGCGATGATTATGATGTTTCTTTAAGGAACTATTGAAATAGGGAATAGGTGCGAAAAGTTGCGTGTTGTTACCTTATCCGAATATTCAAAGGAACAGATCTTCTGATAT
>CAZBIH010000109.1:0-5446 GCA_964492015.1 uncultured Planctomycetia bacterium
GCCTTTGATTGGTCGCAATGTTGATCTGCGAAATACCCGCGTCACGGCAAAGATCCCATATCTCGACAACGCGCCCCAAAGAAGCCCCTGCGTCCGCCTTTAAAAGAACGGCCTTGTTCTCCGCGGCGGCGATCTTGATCTGGGCTGTCAAGTCGCTGACGGTCGTGGGCTGGTCATTCAAAAATAAAAGATCCTGGCCTGTCACAGTGATCGTCAGATTTCGGCTGCTTAAGACTTCGCTTGTCACCGCCTTGGGCAAGATGACCTTGATGCCAGGCTGGATCACGAAGTTGGAGGTCAGCATGAAAAAAATAAGCAACAAAAACACCACGTCGATCAGCGGGGCCATGTCCAACTGCCCTTTTTTGATCTCGGTCCTGCGTTTTAGACGTGTAAATCTCATTTCTCACTCATTTTCGTTTCGCCTCTCGCCTAAAATATTCAAAAGATCTGTGGCGCTTCGCTCCATATCCAATACAAAACCATCGACGCGGCTTACCAGGTAATTATAGGCGACATAGGTCGGGATCGCCACGCAGAGCCCAAACACCGTCGTCAACAACGCTTCCCAAATGCCGCCTGCCAGATCTCCCGGATTTACCGGATTCAGCGCCGTGGCCTTGCTGTCGATCACTTGAAAAGCCGCCACCAAGCCGGTCACAGTTCCCAAGAGCCCCAAAAGCGGAGCCACGTGCGCCACCGTTGCCAGCACGGGAAGATTGCGCTCTAGGCGGGGCACTTCGTGAATGCTGGCGTCTTCGATCGCTTCACGGATCTCCTGGCGGGAGCGGTCATGCTTTAAGATCCCCGCCTTCAGGATATTGGCGATGGGGCCTCCGGTCTTGTCGCAGAGGTCCAGCGCCTCCATGATCTTGTTGCGTTTGATCGATTTTGAAATTTGCTCCATGAATGTTTTGGTGTCAATTTCCTCCTGACGCAAACGGATCAAGCGCTCGATCACGATCGCGAATGCCACCACCGAACACAGCAAGATCGGCCACATGATCGGGCCGCCCTTTTGCATGAATTCCCACATATCCCTTTTCCTCCCTTATTTTTAAATGCTTATTTCAATTTTCCCGCGGAAACTGTTTTTGCTTTTTCAAAATAGGCCTTCGCTTCATTCGGCTGGCCATTTTTTTGCAGGATCTGCGCCAGTTTCTCATAAGCCTGCGCGCGATAAAGGCCCTGCTCCGAGTGATCGGCAACTTTTAAGAATTCCTGCCGAGCCTCCTCTGTTTTCCCTTGAGAGACCAGGAAATCACCGACTTTGAGCAGTCCCTTGGCCGCCAACTCGGAATCAGGGATCTCCTGCGCCAAAAATCGGAGCGCTTTGACAGCCGCCCAGATGTCACCCTCGCGCTCGTAAGCCATGGCCGTCGAAAAAACCGCGTCATCCGCTACGGCGCTCTGGGGAAACTCATTCCAGATCTTTTGATAATACCCGCGCGCCTTTTCGTATTGCCCCTTATTGTAACTGTATTCCCCCAAACCATACAACACATCCGGCGCGATGTCACTTTTCGGGTAAAGTGACAGATAGCTTTCAAATTCACGGACCGCTTCTTCTTCCCTGCCGGAGTGAAAATAACACCACCCGATCTGATATTTCGACAAGCGGCCGATCTCTTCTTTTGGAATATCCGCGGCGAGCCGGCGGTAGAGTTCCAGCGCCTTATCCTGTTGAGCCCTACTGAAATAAGCGCTGGCGATCTGGAACAGCGCTTTGTCCTTCAGCACGCTCTCGGGGAAAAGGGCTATCATTTTTTCAAATTGCGCGATCGCCTCTTCATATTGGTTTTTCTGCATCAAAACAGATCCGATGCGGTAGATCGCATCATCCCGCAAATGGCTTTCAGGAAAATTGGCAAGAAGGCTTTGAAAACTTAAAGTAGCGGGATCATAGCGTCCCAAACGCGCCAGAACAGCGCCCACCTGATACTGCGCATAATCGGAAGAAATACTTCGGGGAAATTCTTTCAAAACTTGATCATAAGCCGCCAGAGATTTTTCCAGGTCATTTTGTTCCAGATAGGTGTCTCCGATACGACAGAGTGCGTTGACCTTCAGCGCATCATTGGCGGCCCCGTCAGCCGCCCGCTGAAAACGAAACACCGCATCCGCGGGACGGCCTAGACGTACGGCGGCCCAGCCCAGGCTGTATTCGATGTCTTGAGCCAACGAAGTCGCCGGAAAGCGGACAAGGATCTCTTCGTACAGATCCACCGCCTCCTGATAACGCGCCGTCTCATAGAGCGCCTGCGCGTTCCAATAGAGGACCTCGTCCCTAGTTTCAGACTTGGGGAACAAGCGGCTCAATTTTTCAAAAATTTCTAAGGCTTCCGTGTATTTCTTTAATTGGATCAGCGTACGCGCCCGGCCGAAAAGAAAAGAATCCAACGCCGCATTGTCCTTTTCCTGGGCTTCGGTCAACGTAAAATACGGCAAAGCTTCCTCGTATTTTTCCAATTGAAAATAACACCAGCCTGTGCGGGCAAGCGCCGCGAAATGAAATTCATTCTTCCCGGCAAACTCAGCGCTTTTTTTAAAATATTCCAACGTCGCCGCGTACTGCCCGAGATCGTAATAACATTCTCCCAAAACATAATGGGCGGAAGCCGCTTTAGGAGAGAGAGGAAAATCCTGAAGAAATAACTGCAGGCTTTTGATGGCCGCGTCCGGCTGTTTGGCCTCGTACTGATACTGCCCGATCTTGTAGCGCGACTCCACCGCCAAAGGATCCGTCGGAAACTCCGCGGCAATGGCTTCAAATTCTACGATCGCCTCATTAAAATTGCCCGTCTCGCCCAAACACCACGCATTGGAATACCGGGCGTAAATATAATATCTAGACGTCGGGAATCGCTCGATGATCTGCTGATAGAACCGAAGCGCCGCCGGATAGTCCCCCGCCCGAAAATAAGTCTCCGCCGTCCAATAAAGCGCCTCTTCCTCCAGCGGAAGCCCTTGAGAATCTTTCAATAAACCCTCGAGTGTCTTGGCTGCGTCCCCAAACTGCCCCATCTCCAGCATCGCCCGCCCCAAAAGAAAGCGAACCGAGTCCCTATTTTTCAAATTTTCATTTTTCTCCAAATAAAGGAGCGACTGACTCCTCACCACGGAATAGAATTTATCCTTGTAGGCTTGTTGAATAGAAGAGTAATCGATTTCTTCGGGGGTTGGTTCGGCACAAACAAGAGTAGTACTCAAAGTAAAAATAAGCACAATGAATAGAATCACATTAAACGATTTGTCATCTCGAGGAGCGAAGCGACGAGAGATCTCGTTTTTAGAACGAGATTTCTCGGCCTTTGGCCTCGAAATGACAACATTTTTCACTTAAGCACCTCCTTCAAAAATTTCCCCGTATATGACCGCGGATTCTTTGCCACCTCCTCGGGAGTCCCCGTCGCGACAACCTCTCCTCCTTTATCACCGCCCTCAGGGCCCAGATCAATAATATGATCCGCCGTCTTGATCACATCCAAGTTGTGCTCGATCACGAGCACACTGTTCCCCTGGTCCACCAACTGCTGAAGCACTTTTAATAAACGGTCGATATCCGCAAAATGAAGCCCGGTAGTCGGTTCATCCAAAATATAAAACGTCCGCCCCGTCGCCCGCTTGGAAAGCTCGGTCGCCAGCTTCACGCGCTGGGCTTCGCCACCCGAAAGCGTCGTCGCCGCCTGTCCCAGTTCGATATAATCCAGTCCGACGTCGTGCAGGGTTTGAAGTTTGGAGCGCACCATCGGTACATTGGCAAAAACTTCCAGCGCTTCTTCGACGCTCATTCCCAATACATCGGAAATAGATTTTCCTTTGTATTTGACCTCGAGCGTCTGCTCATTGAAGCGCTTGCCTTGGCACACTTCACAAGTCACATACACATCCGGTAAAAAATGCATTTCAATGGTTTTGACGCCGTCTCCCTCGCAGGCTTCGCAACGGCCCCCTTTGACGTTGAAACTAAAACGTCCCGGCTCATAGCCGCGCATGCGCGCATCGGGAAGCTTGGAAAAAATATCACGAATAGGTCCGAAGAGGCCTGTGTACGTCGCAGGATTGGAACGCGGCGTACGGCCGATCGGAGATTGGTCGATCTCAATAATTTTATCCAATTTTTCGGCACCGGTTATTTTTTCATGCTTGCCCGGGCTGGCCTTTGAGCCGTAAATGCTTTTGGAAAGACTTTTGAATAAAATCTCATCCACGAGCGTGCTCTTGCCCGACCCTGAGACGCCGGTTACACAAGTGAGAACGCCCAGCGGGATTTCCACATCAATATTTTTAAGGTTATTCTCTGACGCTTTTTTGATAAAAATTTTTTCTGATTTTTTGACGACTCTTCTCTTCGTGGGAAGCGCGATCTTCATTTCGCCTTTCAAATATCTTCCGGTGAGAGATCTGGGGTTATTCATCACTTGCAACGGAGTCCCCTCGGCGACGATGTAACCGCCGTGCTTACCGGCGCCGGGGCCCATGTCGACCAGATAGTCAGCACGTTTCATCGTCACTTCGTCATGCTCCACAACGATGAGTGTATTTCCCAAGTCGCGCAGAGCTAAAAGCGATTCGAGGAGTTTTTCATTGTCCCGCTGATGCAGTCCAATGGACGGTTCATCCAGCACATAAAGCACTCCGATCAACCCCGAGCCGATCTGCGACGCCAAACGGATACGCTGGGCCTCACCGCCTGAGAGCGTGCCGCTCATGCGGTCGAGCGAAAGATAGCCCAAACCGACATTTTTCATAAAACCCAAGCGCGCGCGGACTTCTTTTAAGATCTGATGGGCTATCTTTTCTTCCTGCTCGGAAAATGTAAGCTCTCTGAAAAACTTGTCGGCTTTCTCAATGGAAAACGCCGTCATATCCATGATGCTTTTCTCATCCACCTTCACCGAAAGAGCCGCGGGCTTCAGGCGCTTGCCATGACAGCCTTCGCAAGGCTCGATGCTCATGAATTTATTGATCTCTTCTTTCATGAACTCCGATTCCGTCTCTTTGAAGCGCCTTTCGAGATTGGGGATCGCGCCTTCCCAGCCATAGGCTGGTCCGCCTCTGGCGGAAAATGAACGCCAACTTTTTTCCCCGTCTTCTTCCCCGTACAAAACCAGATCACGTTGTTGGCGGGTCAACTTACTCCAAGGCACATCCACGCTGAATCCGTTACGTTCGGCCAGATACCTCAACTGACGGCGGTAATGAATGATCAAAGATTTTCCGCAGCGATTCCATGCCGCGATCGCACTGCGGACCGGCTTGGTTTTGTCCGGGATCAAAAGCTCAGGATCAATTTTGAGGCAATTCCCCAGCCCGTCACAACCCGGGCACGCGCCGTAAGGGCTGTTGAATGAAAAAAGCCTCGGCTCCGGCGGTGGAAAGCTTAGGCCGCAATGAATGCAGGCGAAAAGCTCGGAATACATCTCGTCAGCTTTTTTTTCGCCCT
>CAZBIH010000110.1:0-1352 GCA_964492015.1 uncultured Planctomycetia bacterium
CGCTTACAACAACCGTGGCATCATCGCCAGCGAAATGGGCTGGCACGGCCGGGCGCTGGAAGACTATGCCCGAGCGCTGAAAATAAATCCCTACAGCGCAGAAACCCTCAACAACCGCGGCAACGAATACAGTATCCAGGGGAGGCAGGACGAGGCGATCGCGGATTTTACGCGCGCGCTTACGCTGGCACCCCAGATGAAAGACGCTTACAACAACCGCGGCTATGCTTACGCTCAAAAGGGTGAGAATTTAAAAGCGCTCGCGGATTTTCGCCGCGCGCTCCGCATTGATCCGGATCTTGAGATGGCTAAGAACAACCTGGCAAAAACACTTCTCTACCAAAAAGAAATTTTGAATTGGTCCCAAGCTCTTCAGGCCCAAGATATTTCCGTTCCCGAAAGAGCCAAAATTTATTACAACCGCGCGACGCTTTACGCCAATCAGGGCGCGTCCCAAAAAGCGGTCCTGGATTTTAGCCGTGCGATTACGCTTAATCCCGATCTGGCGGAGGCTTATAACAACCGTGGGACTCTCTATCAGGAGCGGGGTAGGGACGAAGAGGCGCTCAAGGATTACCAGAAAGCCGTTGATCTTAATCCAAAGTTTACTGAAGCATCTTTTAACCGGGAACGGCTTTTGAAAAAAAAGAAGCTTTGAATTAAAATCCTACCGGAATTCCCGTGGTGAAAGTCTTGATCTCTCCGGTGGCGGGGTGTTTAAAGGATAGATAATAGGCGTGAAGGCCTAGACGCCCCAAGGGGTTTTGAGTCGCGCCATATTTCTCGTCGCCGACGACCGCGTGGCCGATGTCCGCCAGATGGACGCGGATCTGATTTTTGCGGCCGGTGATGAGTGTCACGTCCAAAAGCGCGAAACCCGGCGCTGTTTTTTGGATGACGCGGTAAAATGTCGACGAATGCTTGGCGTCGCGGGAGCCCTCGCCGGTGCTGTAAACGCGGCGGAATTTATCCTCAACGAGATAGCTTTGGATCGTGTCCGATGACTTTTCCGGGATCCCCTCGACGACCGCGTAGTATTTTTTGACCGCGGTTTTCCATTCTTCCTGAAGCTTGATCTTGATCTCCTCTTTCTTGGCAAACACACAAAGGCCCGAGGTGTCGCGGTCCAGGCGGTGCACGATAAAAACACGGCCTCGGCCGGTGACGCTCTGAGCCCTCACGTATTCGGTAAGCGCGTAATAAGCGGTGTTGATCTTGTCATCTTCAGTGCCCATGGTCAAAAGGCCGGCCGGTTTGTCGATGATGATCAATGAGTCATCTTCATAGACGATGGGGAAGGGGAGTGTCTCCTCGAGCCTTTTTTTGGCGATGACCTTTTTGTCCAAAAACTC
>CAZBIH010000110.1:1452-5226 GCA_964492015.1 uncultured Planctomycetia bacterium
TCGGCCAACAAATCTTTTTTATTCCAAAAAACAAAATCTCTTTTGAATGAAAACGCGCTCACCGAATTTTTAAAAGAAAAACTTTTTTCGATCGGTACGGCGGCGTGCCCTCCTTATCACTTTGTGGTCGTGATCGGTGGCACCAGCGCTGAGGCTACGATGAAAACGGTGAAGCTGGCCACGACCGGTTATCTGGATGATCTGCCGATACGCGGCAATGAGGCGGGGCAGGCGTTTCGTGACTTGGAATGGGAAAAAAAGATATTTGAGCTGGCCTGGCAGACGGATATCGGTGCGCAGTTTGGCGGCAAGTATCTGGTGCATGACGTGCGCGTGATCCGTTTACCGCGTCATGCGGCTTCGTGTCCTGTGGGGATCGGGGTCAGCTGCAGCGCGGACCGGCAGATCAAGGGAAAGATCACGGCTGACGGAGTGTTTCTTGAAGAGCTCGACAAAAACCCGGCACGATTTGTGCCTGATGAGGCGTCTATGAAATTGCAGGCGCCTGTGGCGGTGAATTTAGACCGGCCGATGAAAAAAGTGCTTGCGGATCTCTCGCGGTATCCGGTCAAGACAAGGCTGGCCCTTTCCGGGACCCTGATCGTAGCACGCGATGTGGCACACGCCGAGATCAAAAAGATCGTGGATGCGGGCAAGCCTTTGCCGGATTATTTTAAAAAATACCCCGTTTATTACGCGGGTCCCGCCAAAACTCCAGAAGGAATGCCGACGGGAAGTTTTGGTCCCACGACAGGTTCCCGCATGGATCCTTATGTGGAGCCCTTCATGTCTCTGGGCGGATCGCTCATCATGCTAGCCAAGGGCAATCGCTCCAAAGTTGTTTCAGATTCGTGTAAAAAATACGGTGGATTTTATCTCGGCTCCGTCGGCGGACCGGCCGCGATCCTGGCCAAGGAGAATATTTTGAGTTCCGAAGTGGTCGATTTCGCGGAGCTTGGGATGGAAGCGGTGCGAAAGATACGCGTCAAAGATTTCCCGGCATTCATCGTCTGCGATGATAAAGGAAATGATTTTTTTAAAATTGCCGGCGCTGAAGCCTGAAGTTCATTCGAGATGAAAAGGATCGTGTATTTGGGAAATATGACGGGCATCGCCGGAGTCTTAACGGCGCGTCCGGGTTTTGAGCTTGCCGCATGGATCGCAGAAAAACAGGACTTAGCCGACCCTATTTTTAAGGCTATTTTTGAAAAGAACGGCGTCCCTTTTTATGTTGTTTCGGGAGCGAAAGAACTATCCGAGGCTTTAAAAAAAATCCCGCATTTTGACTTGGGTATTATGGGTAATTTTGGAATTATTTTGAGCGCAGAAGATCTAAAGGCCGCTAAAAAGGGTTTTGTGAATATCCACCCGGGCCTTTTGCCGGAATACCCGGGGCGCAACCCGATCCAGAAGGTGATCGCAAGCCCCGATCTGATCACCGGAGTGACACTGCATCGGGCAACGGAGGCGGTGGACTCAGGGCCCGTGATCGAGAGGCGTGTCACCGCGATGCCCAAAGACCGTCAAATGGCGGAAGTATTTCAAAAGCTGGAGGTGCTGGCCTGCCGTATTTTGGAGGACCGCCTCGAAGAACTTGTTAAATGAAAAGAGCTCTGTTAGGATCTTTTTTATTAATGGCTTTCGTGTTCGCGGACCAGGCGATGGCGGGGAAAATAAAAATGGAAAAAGCGGCGTTCGGCGCGGGTTGTTTCTGGGGCGTGGAGAAGGTATTCGGGGATCTGCCCGGGGTCGTGTCGACCCAAGTGGGTTATACAGGAGGTCAATTAAAAAACCCGACTTACGAGCAGGTCTGTGTTAGTCCCACAGGCCATGCGGAGGCGATCGAGATCACGTATGACCCCACCAAGATAACCTATGAAGAACTATTGGAGACATTTTGGATGCATCATGACCCGACGACTCTAAATCGGCAGGGCAATGACGTGGGGCAACAATACCGCTCCGCTATTTTCTACACCACCCCTGTGCAGAAAGAGGCCGCAATGCGCTCACGGGACCTTCTTGAAAAAGCGCGTGTTTTTAGAGGCCCCCTAGTAACCGATATCTCACCGGCTCAAACTTTTTACCGTGCCGAAGAATATCACCAAAAGTACCTCAAAAAGAACCCGCTGGGGTATTGTCACATCCAGCTTCAATCCAAGAAAATCAAAGAAGTTCTCCGCTCTAACCGATAAGGGGTCAGTCCTTGACATTTGACATTTATAATAGTTGTCAGTAAATGTCAAATGTCAAGGACTGACCCCTAACCATCTAACCCGAGATACTTAATATTTAATCCATTAACTAAAATATGTTAATAATTGCATAGTTAAATTAAATATAATTGTATTGGTTGTAAGAATTAATAAGTAATGTATACTTTAATTGGTTGAACAGACAGGGTATAGAACAAAAGGAAGCAAGCGCATGTTTAAAAAAAGAAAGAACCAAAAAGGGTATACGCTGGTGGAGACCATGGCGTCGATAGGTATCGGGGTATTGATCATCAGCGCTGTGGGTTCGACAATGGATGCCGGTATATTTGCGGCGACCGATAATCGGAGTCGTCTCTACTCGACCAATGCTCTCCGTGAAGAGATGGAGACACTGCGCCGCACAAGTTTTGATACGATCGTGGCTTATGGTGCGTCCAGCACTTTTACCAACGCACAGGTGACTCACCTGAACGCCGGGTCCGGCACGCGGGGCATTATTGATTCTTTCGGGGCAGATATTAAGAAGGTAACCTTGACGGTCAGCTGGACCTCTCGCCGGGGCCAGAGCTTGAACCAGAGCATTACGACTTACGTGTCGCGGAAAGGATTGAACGGATCATGAATGCCAAAGGTTTTACCGTGCTGGAATGTACGATCGCGCTGAGCCTGACGGTCTTGTTCGCCGCTTCTTTTTATACAGCTTTTCGGGTAATGAACGCTGAAATGTGGAGAAATAAGGATTATTCCGACACATGTCTTTCCGCAAAAAATGTGATGGACCGTCTCTCAAGGGATGTGCAAGAATCTGCCGGTGTGGTGGCCTCGTATGGCGGAAATACAACCAGCACCTCCTGTCTTATTCTTAAGCTGCCCTGCATTGACAACACGGGGACGCCGACGAGCATTTCAAGCCAATTTGATTACGTGACCTACAAGATCAATCCTTTGGACTCCACGCAACTTTTTCGCAGTGTGGACGTATTGAATGGAACGAGTAACCGCGAAGGCGGAGTGGATACAAGCGATGTGGTCGTGGGCCGCAAAGTAAGCTCGATCTCATTTTCTTACGTCGGCACGCCTTTAGCGTCGGTGGCCTCTGCGACGATCCCGACGATGAAATACATCAATGCCCAGATCACGACTCAAGGAACCACACTGGGTACCACTCAAGACACTCAGGTGGATTCGGATCTGATGCTGAGAAATTACATCACATGAGGAGCCTAGCCATGAGGAACGAGAAAGGTTTTGCTTTGGTCACGGTAGTGCTTTTGGGGTCCGTTGTGTTTTCCGGAGCGCTTTCCTACATGGAGGTCACCGTCGGCCAGGCCCGCATGGTGAAGGCTTCACAAAATATGTTGGAGGCTCAGGCCGCCGCGGAGGCGGGTGTTGAGGAAGCGGCTTGGGAATGTTCTTATAACAGCTCAGGTTTTTCCTCAGCGAATGGCTGGGCCGTTTCTGGCACAGATAAAGTTAAAACGGTGAGTTCTTTGACTAATACTGCCGGAGGCACGATCGGCAGTTACACCACGACCGTAGCCAATTGGAGCAGTGGAAA
>CAZBIH010000111.1:0-5200 GCA_964492015.1 uncultured Planctomycetia bacterium
CGCCGGAGGGTTCCTCGCCAACGAGGGACTTTGCTTTTTCGATCAGACGATCAGCACCGGACTGTATGGTCTCGAAAGCATCCTTCAAATACTTGTGGGCCTCATTTTGCTCGCTGTTGCTTAATCCGGACATGCGTGATCTACGCAAATTTTCTATCTTATATTTTGCGACGAATAGATCGTTGTGCTGTTTTTCTTTTGACCCCTTGGGAGGTTTCTTGGTGGATTCATTCAGCTTGCGCAGACGATCGATGTGAGAGAGGATATGCTTGCGTATCTGTTCGGATTTATCAGGAAGATGCCGGTTTTTTTTAAGCTCGCTCTCGAGGCCGCGGAGTGATTTTTCGGAATCTCTCACTTGCCTCAATGCCCGCGTGAGCTCGTAATAGACAGACAAAAATTGATTGAGATCGGCCTCTGTCGCTTTGAGTTTCAGGGCAAGAGCGTCTTGATACTGCACCGCTTGTTTCGGAGATAGCGTGTGAATCCGCCGGGCCAAGAGGCCAATGGTCCAGACCTTGCCGGGGATCGTCAAGCCATTTCCTACCCTCTTTAACTCTGCGCCGCTATTCAGGTCTTCCAGATCGAGATAGTAAGCAGTGTTGTAGATCTGCGCATGCAGGAACGTCCACCTCTCGGTCGTCGAAGGCAATTCTTCAAACTTGCTCAAAATATACAACCTCCAAGTCAAAAATTGAAGATCAGGATGTGCGGCAAGAAGATCCCTCATCTGCCTCGAATCCTTGCCGCTCTGCGAATTCAAGCGGCGGATCCGGCTGAGCAGGTCTTCCGAAAGCGGGAATTTCTTTACAAGAATGTTCCTCGGGTCATTCCGGGGGGCGCTCAGCGCGCCTTTGATCTCATCAATGGCGCTTCTGCCCTCGACCTGATAAACCCCACCCGCGGGGCCATCATCGATCTGGACGAGCCGGTTCTGGGGATTCTCGGCGCGCCAGATCATGAGATTTCCCAAAAGAAGCGCTTGGATCCGCCTGTCAAGATCATCGCCTTCGAGCTCAGGGGCGAGGATCTTCTCGGATATCTGGAGATACCCCAGCGCCGTCTGAATATGCTCCGTCCACATTCTCAGGTTGGGATCCCGGATCGTCTTGAGCGAGATAGGCTCATAGTCGATCCGAGGGGACGAGAGAGTCGAGGGCGCTTCATCCGGAGACAATAGCTCCTCAGGTAATGGCTCCTCAAAGACGGGGATCGCCCTTTTATTGGGCTCTAAGGAAGGACTGCTCTTCCCTCTGAAATAATAGGCGGCCGCGGCCATGAGCAATCCCAAAATGAATACATATTTAAAAAATTCTCTGAACACCCCCGGACTTTTTTCGGGTTCGGCCAACCGAGCGCCGGGGACTCCCGAAACAGGCTTTGGGGTAAGCACAAGCGCCTGAGCAAACGTAAGCCCGTAGCTATCTTCCAAATTTTTTAGATCAACCACTTGAAAACCCGCAGCCTCAAAAAAATCCCTGATCGTTTGTGGGGAATACAATTTATTCAGGTTGCTTTGAAGCCTCCGGCTCACCTCCAGCGCAGCCAATTCACTGGCCGTGAGAACACGCATACTTGACAATTTATCTGCGTTGGCCGAACCTGCTGCCGTATCACTCAAAACAGGAGAGCTATAATAGCTGTGGGTAACCAAGATCAGTTTTCCACCTTTCTTGAGACTCCGCCGAAATTCGTCCAAAACCGCGTTCATATCTTTTTGATACTCCAGCATAAATGTTGAAATAATATAATCCACGGATCCGCTAGCCAGCGTTGTCGCTTCCGCGGAGGCCTGAACATATCTCAGTCGCCTGTTTTCACGGACCACCGGACGCATCTCCTCCGCAGGGATGACGTCAAGGAGGGTGATCTCGGGAAGCCCAGGATGCTGGTTAAGGATTTTTTGCGCCAGAAAAGCGTCCGCGCCACTGCCAACATCAACCACGACAGACGCATCCGTGATGTTTCGCAATCCATCCAACACATAATTAAGTACCTGCGGCGGATAACCATCGATGAACAGCCCGCCACGCTCCGGGGTCCCTGGATAAGCGAGTTGAGGTTTGTTGACACCGGGTTGCTTCCAAACATCTCTCCAATGATCTGTAGTGTTATCCGCCAACCGCGCACCTCTCACAGCAGGCCAGCCTTTAATGTCCACACCCGCCCATTGAGCAAAAAGCCTGAAGATCTGGTACCCGTTATAATCTGCGGGGTTGCCAGATCTTGTCTGATCGTTGTCCCTATAGAATTTTTTTGAACTTGGCGTGGCAAATACAACATCGTCAAGATTTAAATAAGTTAAATTTTTACGGTTATACTTGGCGATCAGAATAATGTTGTCTGCGCTCACAGTTCCTGATCGAAAATCAAAGTAGCGCGCCAACGGCAAAAAACTTTTGGGCGAGCTTGGATCCGCTTTAAAGTGTTGTAGCGCATCCACGACCATTTCGCTGGCCATAGCTTTTCTGCCACGTGCGGGCTTCGCATGGGAAAAATGCAGGTTCCATCTTTTTCTCAATAGATCCTTTTGCTGTCCAATATTTGCGCCCGTTAGAGCTGCTGATTGCTGATAGATAAGCCCGTTCAATACGGCCAGTGCCACTTTAGACTTTTTGTCTTCCACTTTACCCGTCAACCCTTTATAAAAATCCATTAACTTAGGCAGTATGATCAAAATACCCTGCTCATCCTCATAGTCAGACCCTGCCTTATATTGGCGTAGATGCGGGCCAAACAACGCAAAGCGTTTCGCAAGCGTCATGGGATCCACAAGCTCTGCCAGCTTATAGAGGGCTGTGGTATAATTTCCATCGATATAAAACATCGTATAAAATGAAAGCCATTCATTGGCTGTGGGCAGTACAACCGCCAATTCATTTCCAAGATCTTTTAATAGAGGCATGACCTCAGTCTCGATCCGGTCACGGTATTTGGCGCGTAGATCTGCGTCCCCCGGATAATAATGCTTCACTAGATCCCCTAGAATAAAGATCAGCCTTTCTAGATGGAGCCCTGCCCTCCCGGATTTGAAATAAATACTTTTTATCGCCCGTTGAAGGGCTCGTTGATTTACATGCCTAGGCTGAGAAGACCTAAAATCTTTTGCGATATCACTCTCGAATTTCACAAGTATTTGATTTAAATCAGCTGTTGTTTTTTGAGCCGTTGCCAACCGTGCTGCATCCGGCACCTGCATAATCTGCCTTCTGTCGCCTGCCATCTGTCTTCTGTTTTTTCTCGCCAACCGCGCGGCGGCAGGCGTGAAATTTTTCCCCATGGTCCGCTGATCCTCTGAAATCACAACCCAGTCCATGCTTTCGAAGAAGCTTCTTGCAGATCGGTAACGCTTAAGATATCCCTCTCTTGATTCGGGACTACCGCTAAGCCTCACCTCAATCCCGGTGAATTTGTGAGTCCTTAACCAGCCTTCCATGCGTACACCTATCCATTGGGTTTGGATCTGCCTACTTTGCGGTGCTGACCCATTCGGTATGAGGTAAAATCGTGTTGTCGGCGTAGCCAATAATACACGACCCTCATCACCCACCCTTGACAGCTTAAAATTGAGAAATAGATTCTCGGGCTCCTCAGAAAAATCAGGTGTGTACGCTCCCAGAAAAACTCCCATCTCCAGGTTCTCACCATCATTATTTTTGAGAATTGCCGTAAACGAATAAGAGCTGTATTCGCCTCCAAGATCGGGTAACAGCGACACCAAATCATCGATATTGGCGATACGGAGTGACTGATCGGCGGATGAGGTTTCGTTAAACTCATCGGCTGTGACAAAAGTGACCTTCCCCAAAGAACCGATCACGCGGTAAGTAGCAGATTTGTGTTCGGAAGAATGCTCCCCTAAAATCCCCGGCAGTGCCAACCTCGCCGCATCCGGCTTTTCCTCTCCCCTCTCCCCTTTTCCCTCTTCCCCGCCCTTAGCCAACCGCGCGCCTTCGGCCATTTTGGTCGGTTTCCATAAAAACGAGTCGGAATCATCACTGACAGGAGTATTTTGCGCAGGCTCGCCATCTGAAACAATAGCCATCAGCCACCGATTGACCTGCTCAATGGCACCGCTGTCTTTGACGGGCAGGAACTTCGCTCCTCCATCGATGGCCGACTGGGCATCGCGAACCTGAATAAAATAACGGGGTGTAAATTTTTTGGCTCTGAAAGATTCGTGAAGCCATTTCAAAAGAGGTTTCTGCCTCACGATCCCCAAAGCCTCTGTTTTTTTATTTTCCACAGAGATGCGGACATCATAAACATAACTATTTCCCGCAAGGGGTGAAGTTATCTCGATCTCGGAACCGTCCGTGAACCGGAGCTTGTCGGAAGTCTTGAGCCGTTTCACGGCAAGCTTGGCGATCTGACGGATATCCGCAGGCCATACCTCGGACGCCATGCCTTGAGAGAATTGCTGCAGATAACGAAAGAGTTCCTGGGTATGCGCTTGGGCGTGACGGATCACCGCCTCGATCTGACGGTCACTCAAGTACGGCATCAGAGCAAAAAGCTGTCTTGCCTCCGCGCGGTTAAGGATCCAATCCTTCTCCGAACCGCTTCGGGTGTTGATCCCGGATCTTGAGATGGCGGTAGCAAAAATTACGGCGGCCTGCCTCTCCCCGTCCGAGATGGCGGCCCCGGGCCCCCTATTTTCGTTGATCGCAAGTTGGATTTTTATTTCCTCAGTATGCTCCTGCGCCTTTCCCAAAAGCCGATCGATCTCTTTTTTCTCTCCAGCGGGAAGCGATTTTGAATTTCTCAAAAGATAATCCACATTCTCACTAGCCGTCGGAGGCGCAGAATATGGGTCATAACCGATCAATGCCAGCCGATCTCTCAATTCAAACAAGTTCATGACCGCGTACTGAGCCAAAGAAACATCTTTTAAATAGTCCCCGAAAGCTCTCGATAGAAATCGGACTGTTTCTAACCGGGATGCGTCCCTAGACTCAATGGCCAGCCGCGCGGCAGCTTTTGAGTTGCCGCCTATCGCCGCGGTCTCAAGATCCGTCAGGGTAAAGGGCGCTGCATTTCCCAATTGCCGCGCGATCCTTGCCGCGGTTAGATTAAGTGCTACACGTATCCCCTGAGTCCCCGATTCATATTCCCGAGCGCCTGTTTGCACAACTTTGACCTCTTTTCGGATCGGAGCCAAAAGCAATTTTTCATACTTAGCCTGATTGGTCTCAGTGGT
>CAZBIH010000112.1:0-5161 GCA_964492015.1 uncultured Planctomycetia bacterium
ACGCTGGCCGACCGTATCCTGGAGCACACGGGAGCCATCGACAGCCGCACGTTCCACAATCAGCTCTTGGACGACATGGAGCTGGAGCAGGAGCGAGGTATTACGATCAAAGCCAGCGCTGTGAAGATCAAATACAAAAGCAAAAACGGGCAGGAATACATTCTGAATTTGATCGATACGCCGGGCCACGTGGATTTTAGCTACGAAGTTTCCAAGAGCCTGCGCGCCTGCGAAGGTGTCCTGCTTCTGGTGGACGCGGCCCAAGGCATCGAAGCGCAGACGGTCGCTAACCTGTATCTGGCCGTGGAGCACAACTTGACCATTATCCCGGTGATCAACAAGATCGATTTGCCGACCGCCGACCCGGAAAAAGTAAAAAAACAGATCCAAAATGTATTTGGGATCGATGAAAAAGAAGTTCTATTAGCTAGCGCCAAAGCCGGCATCGGGATCCGGGAGATCCTGGAGGCGGTGGTTGAAAGAATTCCTCAGCCGGAGGGAGAGCCTGAAAATTCTCTGCAGGCGCTGGTGTTCGATTCTCAATACGACACTTACCGCGGTGTCATCATTTATGTGCGTGTATTTAACGGGGTGCTGAAAAAAGGCATGAAGATCCGCATGATGGTCACCGGGCGTGATTACGAAGTAATGGAGATCGGTACGCTGCAGCCAAAGCCTGTGGCCGGAGAAATTTTAAATACGGGTGAAGTCGGCTACATCTGCTGTAATATTCGCACCGCCAAAGACGTTGAGAACGGGGATACTGTCACCGATGCGCTCAGGCCATGCACCGCAGCGCTTCCCGGCTACAAAAAAATACGTCCGATGGTGTTTGCCGGCATTTATCCCGTAAACTCCAAAGATTTTCAGAATTTGAAAGACGCCTTGGAGAAATTACAGCTTAACGATGCTTCGCTTGTTTTTGAGGTGGAGAGCTCGCCCTCCATTGGCTTTGGCTTTCGCTGCGGATTTTTGGGACTCTTGCACATGGAGATCGTCCAGGAGCGCTTGGAGCGAGAATATGATATGAATCTTGTGATCACGACGCCCAGCGTTGTGTACAAGATCAAAAAGACGGATGGGGAAATTGTGGAGATCGATAATCCGGCCAAAATGCCTCCCGTGACGCAGATCCGAGAAATTATGGAGCCGTTCGTCTCGGCGACGATCGTGGTGCCACCGGTCAATATGGGCGCCATCATGGAATTGGCCGAAAAAAAACGGGGCCTCTACAAGTCCACAGAATATATCAGCGAAGACCGCGTCAAAATCGTGTATGAATTTCCTCTTTCGGAGATCATCGTTGATTTTTATGACAACATCAAGTCGATCACTAAAGGTTACGGCTCTTTTGACTACGAGCTGGTCGGGCACCGCGAAGGCAATGTGGTGAGACTGGACATTCTCATCAACAACGAGATCTGCGACTCTTTCAGCTCCATGGTCCATCATGACAAGGCCCAGCTCAAGGGCCGTGTACTCTGTGAAAAACTAAAAGAACTCATCCCGCGCCAGATGTTTGAAGTGGCGATCCAGGGAGCCATCGGCGGCAAGATCATCGCCCGTGAAACGGTAAAACCTGTGGGTAAGAACGTGACCGCCAAATGCTACGGCGGCGATATCACGCGTAAACGCAAGCTCTGGGAAAAACAGAAAGAGGGCAAAAAACGCATGAAGCAATTTGGAAAAGTCGAGATCCCGCAGGAAGCGTTCCTGGCCGCGCTGAAAGTGGAAGACTAGAATGAATTTTAACCTTTCTAAAGAAATGCGGGAAATGCTTCTACGTGAAGGCAAGGAGTGGATCCACTCGATCCTGGTAGCGCTGGTATTGACGCTCATCATCCGCACATTTGTGATCCAGGCGTTTAAGATCCCTTCAGGTTCGATGCGGCCGACGCTGATGGAGGGAGACAAGCTGTTCGTGAACAAGTATGTCTACCGTTTTGAAACTCCCAAGCCCGGAGACATCATCGTTTTCAAGTATCCTATGGACCCCAAAAAAGATTTCATCAAGAGGCTTGTGGCGTCCGGCGGCGACGAAGTGGAGATCCGCGACGGCAAGATCTATGTCAACGGAAAAGCCCTGGAAGACCCGCAGCCTTTCGGTAAATTTTATTATTACAATCACGATCCCTACGGAGCCCCAGGCGTTGCGACCAAGGTTCCTGAGGGAAATTACTACGTCCTGGGGGATAACAGCGCCAATTCCACGGACAGCCGCTTCTGGGGCTTCATCCCTAAAAAAAGCGTGTTGGGCAAGGCCGTTTTCCGCTGGTGGCCTCTGAACCGCTTCGGAAAAATTGAATAAACCCTCTTTTTTTATTTCAAATTTAGCCAACAACATCACGCTTTTAAGGATTTTGCTTGTCCCGGCGTTCATTTTAAGCCTTCTTTATTTTTCACCCCAAAATCCCCATCTGGGCGCCGTCGCGGCCTCTCTATTTCTCTTCGCCTGCGTGACCGATGCTTTGGACGGCTATGTCGCCAAAAAATTCAACCAGCGATCGGTGCTGGGCAGTTACATCGACCCCATCGCGGACAAACTGCTTCTTTCCAGCGGTTTTCTTTCTCTGTCCTTTATGCCGCATCTGCCGCCGCAAATGCATATTCCCGGCTGGGTCACGCTGTGCGTTATTTCGCGGGATGTGATCATTCTGATCGGCGCCGCACTTATCTTTTTATCCACGGGCGCCCTGAAAGCCGCGCCGCTTTTTCTGGGGAAGCTCACCACGGTATTTCAGATGACGACTCTTTGCGCGGTGCTTTTTGGGATCCATCAAGAGATCGTCCACCTGCTATTCATCGTCACGGTTGCGTTCACATTTATTTCCGGGATCCTGTACATCCGGATGGGGGAGAGAATGTTTCAACAGGGAGGGCACTCTTCATGATGTTGAAATTCCTGGTTTGTTTTATTTTTTCTTTCCTCTTAGGGTCCATCCCGACCGCTTATCTTGCGGTCAAAAAAGTGAAGGGACTGGATATCCGTCAGCACGGAAGCGGTAATGTGGGCGCAACGAATGCATTCCGCGTGCTGGGGAAAAAATATGGCAGTCTTGTATTTTTGGCTGATTTTTTAAAAGGTGCCGCCCCAGCCTTCGCGGCTAAGATGCTTTTTCAGGGAAATACAGACGCGGACCTCTTGGCACTGATGGTGGGTCTAGCGGCGATCTTGGGACATATTTTTACACCCTTTTTGGGCTTCAGGGGAGGCAAGGGAGTTGCCACGGGTTCGGGGGCGCTTTGCGGATCTTACCCCCTTTTATTTTTGTGCGCTTTTGCTGCCTGGGCACTTGCATTTTTGGTGACTCGCATCGTTTCCGTTAGCTCGCTTTTGTCCTTAGCGGCTCTTGTTTTAGCCAGTTTTTGGCTCGTGCCGGACCGGCGGGCGACACTTCTTTTCTTAAGCTTGTTTCTCCTCATTTTCTGGACCCACCGAACTAATATTTATAGATTATTAACAGGGAATGAGTATAAATTTGATAAGAAACAATGACTTACCACCCTCTTGAAATTTGGTCCGCCACCAGCCATACTTATATCCGAGGCTTATTATTTTGGCCTGCTTATTTAAAAAATTTATCAACTAGTATAAAAAGGGTTCACATGAGAGATATCTGCATTAAAACGACAACGGCCGAAAACCATAAAAGGAAAAATCTCACCATCGTCGAGATGATCGACCAGGATGGGATCTCGGCGCGTGCGGAGAAGAAATTCTCCTATTATGTCTCCGAGCAAAGCCCTTTTATCGATGAGGATAAAATGAAGAATTGGGCCGATGTCCAGGCTCAGACACACCATAAAAAAGACCGGCATGTCTCCATCCGTAAAGTGGTGGATCCCAAGACGGGGATAGGCCAGATGATCTATCGCGTCATAGGCAGTTTCTACGTGGTTCAAGATCTTCATGTGTATGCGGTAGTCTTTATGCACCGGATCAAATTTGATATGGTCACTCCCAATCCTCCCCAAGGCAATCTCTTCGCGTTCTAAATTCTTTTTGACCCCGTATTGACGCTTTGATACAATGCTCTAACTATTTATGAATCCAAAAGATACGAACATTACTGTTTTGGGAGATGGGGGCTGGGGGACCGCACTTTCGCTGGTTTTGGCCGGCAAGGGTTTGAAGGTCCATTTGTGGGGAGCTTTCCCGGAGTACACCGCTCAAGTCCAAAAAACCCGCGAGAATAAAAAATTTTTAGCCGGGTTCAAACTGCCCCGCACCATCCGCGTCACAAGCGATCTTCCGTCGGCGCTTGAGGCAGCCTCGTTCCTTGTTCTAGCCACGCCTTCTCAGCATATGCGCAGTGTCCTTAAAAAAATAAAACGTGAAAAATTGAAGAGCAAATCCTTCATCAGTGTCGCCAAGGGGATCGAAGTCGGGTCTTTGAAGACGATGTCACAAGTCATCGTCGAAGAGTTGGGGCGTCAGCGCCTGGGCGTGCTTTCGGGCCCGAGCATCGCCAAAGAAGTGGCTCTTAGAATGCCGGTGGCCGTCTCCGTTGCCTCCCAAGATCCGGGTTTTGCGGCCCAGATCCGCGAAATCTTTACGACAGATTATTTTACTCTTTTTGAGAGCGCTGACATGCTCGGGGTGGAGCTCGGAGGTTCTGTCAAAAATGTGATCGCAATCTCTGCAGGGATCGTGGAGGGATTGGGATTTGGATCCAATACGCGTGCCGCTCTTTTTGCGCGAGGAGTCGCTGAAATGGCCCGCTTGGGTGAGGCAATGGGCGCCAACCGCGAAACATTTATGGGACTCTCAGGCCTGGGAGATCTGGCCACAACTTGTTTAAGCCGTGACAGCCGCAACCGCTCCCTTGGCGAGGAGATCGGCAAGGGCAAAAAACTAAAAGCTATATTAGGCAAAACGGAGATGGTGGTTGAGGGGGTTGATACGGCGCGTGCCGCGTATGAGCTTTCCAAAAAACACAAGGTTCCCATGCCCATCACCGAGGCGGTCTACAAGATCTTATTCCAGGACAAAAATCCCAAGGAAACCATCAAAGCCCTCATGCATTCCGGCTTTCATCGCGAGCTTGATTAAGATATAATAGTTTTCTTTATTTAACCAATTTCGGGGTGTGGCCCAGCTTGGTCTAAGGCGCTACCTTGGGGTGGTAGAGATCGGAGGTTCAAATCCTCTCACCCCGAC
>CAZBIH010000113.1:0-5107 GCA_964492015.1 uncultured Planctomycetia bacterium
GGCAATTATGATGCCGGTGTCGAGAAGGCGGTAGAGAGCATCTTAAACGCGGCGCAGGGGGAATATACGGCGTCGGCAACCGATATCAGGGAAGACAAAATTAAATTATTCGTATTTCTTGTGCTGATGTTCATCATTGTTATTATTTTGATGGAACGATCTTCGGGAAAGACTTACTCCGGCAGAGCGGCCCCCTTTATTTGGTGGGGCGGCGGGTCTTCGGGAGGGCGCTGGGGCGGCGGAGGAGGATTCGGCGGGGGCGGCGGGGGAAGCTTCGGCGGTGGAGGGTCGAGCGGGTCATGGTAGATAAAAAAGCGCTTGTGGAGGCTATCCGGCAGGCTGAGCGGTCCACAACGGGAGAGATCTGTGTTCATATCCAAAAAAAATGCAAAGAGGATGTTTTTGCCCAAGCCAAAATTATTTTTACAAAGCTGGGACTCCACAAAACCAAACAAAGGAATGCGGTTTTGATCTTTGTCGCCCTAGAGAGCCATCGTTTCGCGATCATCGGGGATAGCGGTATCCATGAAAAGGTACGCGATCATTTCTGGGAGGCGGAAAAGGAGCTTATGTTAGAGTATTTCAAGCGCGGGGACATTGAGGGCGGCCTGATCGCCGGGATTCGCAAGGTTGGCGAACAGCTAAAGGCCCATTTTCCGGGAGCTTCCGGAAACAGTAATGAATTGCCAAACACGGTTACGGAGGATTGATGCACTTAAAACCTATTTTGAAAGCCATGCTTCTTTGCGATCAGACACTGGTCGAAGAGGGGACGCACAAGCGCACGCTCATCGGGATCTTTGACCGCATCAAAGCGTCTCAATTTCCGAGCGTTCATCCGTCGATGAGTATTTATGTGCAGTTTCGTGAGATCGAGGGGACGTTTGATTTTGCGCTGGAGCTTTTTGACCTGACGGAGGGCAAGCTCATGCACCGGGCGATGATCCAGGCGTATCCGGTGCAGGACCGTTCGCGGGATTGTGAGCTGGTGTTCAACCTTTTTTCAGTGAAATTTGACCATGCAGGGGATTACGAATTCCGCATTTTTGTGAATGACACGGTGTTTGGACAGAAGTCGTTCAAAATATTGAAATAGGTATGTCATCTCGAGCGAAGCGAGAGATCTCGTTTTTAAGAGCGAGATTTCTCCTCACTGCGTTCGTCGAAATGACACGTGAAATTTAGTATAATAACCCTATCTTTTAGGAGGTTCTTACCATGAGCATCGATATCAAAGAAGTATCCCAAAGAGTCGAAAAAGAGAGCGTCCTGATCCGCGCTCTGCAGGCGGAGATCGGAAAAGTCATTGTGGGACAGAATTATCTGGTAGAGAGGCTCATCATCAGCCTTTTGGCGGATGGGCATGTGTTGCTCGAGGGTGTGCCGGGATTGGCTAAAACACTTTCAGTTAAAACTCTATCCCAAGCGATCAACACCGGTTTTCAGAGGATACAATTCACCCCGGATCTTTTGCCGGCGGATCTTTTGGGGACGCAGATCTACAATGCCAAGACAGGGGAGTTTGTCACTAAAAAGGGGCCTCTTTTTTCCAACATTGTTCTTGCCGACGAAATTAACCGAGCACCCGCCAAGGTGCAGAGTGCCCTTTTAGAAGCCATGCAGGAGCGGCAGATCACGCTGGGCGGCCATACGTATCCTCTGGGGGATCTTTTTATGGTCATGGCGACGCAGAATCCCATCGAGCAGGAGGGAACGTATTCGCTTCCCGAGGCACAAGTGGACCGTTTTATTTTTAAATTAAAAGTTACTTACCCCAGCCGCAAAGAAGAGATGGAGATCATGGACCGCATGGCCGGGCAAAAGCCCGTGGCGGTGAAGCCGGTGGCCAATCCTGAGGATATTTTGCGCGCCCGGGATATCGTCAAAGATATTTATATTGATGATAAAATTAAAAATTATATCGTCAATATCATCTGCGCGACGCGCGAGCCGGAGACTTACAAGGTGAAGGGTCTGAAGGGTCTGGTGCTTTACGGCGCATCGCCGCGCGCGACGATCTATCTGAATATCGCGTCCAAAGCGCATGCATTCATCAAGGGCCGCGGTTATGTGGTGCCTGATGACATCAAGGCTGTCGGGCTGGATGTCCTGCGTCATCGTGTGATCCCGACCTATGAAGCCGAGGCCGAACAGAAAACATCTGAAGACCTCGTGAAAATGGTTTTCGATCAGATCGAGGTCCCTTAAGTTCTGAGATTGGGCCATGCTAACCAAAGAGCTTCTCGCCAAGGTCCGCTTCATTGAAATAAGTACCTCCCGCCTGGTCAACACCGTCTTCGCGGGCGAGTACCACAGTGTGTTCAAAGGCCGCGGGATGGAGTTTGATGAAGTACGCGAGTATGACTCGCAGGATGACATTCGCGACATCGATTGGAATGTCACGGCCCGCATGGGTTCGCCGTATACTAAAAAGTTCGTCGAAGAACGCGAGATGACCGTGATGTTTTTGGTCGACTTGAGTTCCTCAGGGCAGTATGGCACGCACGGCAAAAGCAAATCTGAGACCATCGCCGAGATTTGCGCGCTTTTAGCGTTCTCCGCGATCAAAAATAATGACCGCGTGGGCCTCATTCTTTTTACCGATGAGGTCGAAAAATACATCCCTCCGAAAAAAGGCCGCATGCACGTCCTGCGGGTCGTGCGCGAGATCCTTTCGTTCAATCCCAAGCGAAAAAAAACAGACATTAATTGCGCACTGAAACTTTTGAACGACGTGGTGACCAAAAAATCTACCGTGTTCCTGGTCTCCGATTATATTTCCGAGAATTTTGAAAAACTTTTGAAAGTTTCACACAAAAAGCACGATGTGACCGCGATCGTCGTGGAAGATCCTTCCGAAAAGTCGTTTCCTGCGCTGGGCGGGTCGGTAGACTTAGAAGATGCGGAGACGGGGGAAGTTTTCTCGCTGGCGTCCGGCTCGCGCTTTCGTGAGCGCTTCAACAAGGCCTGGGCCTCACGTAAGGAAACCCGGGAAAAAATGTTTTCGGGAATGGGGCTTGATTTTATCAACGTGGAAGCCGGAGTTTCTTATATTGATCCGCTCATCCAATTTTTTAAGACACGCTCCAGGAGATTGCGCCGGTGAAGAAATTTTTGGTCACCCTCTTTTTTGTTTTTATTTTTTTTGCGGCCTTTCCGGTCTTTGCCCAAGAACCTGAGGAGGTTCCGTCTCAGACCGTCGGAGGTTTGAGGGCCCGTGTGATCCCCTCGGTCACGCATGTGGGAGATGAGGTGAGGCTTGTGCTTCAGGCGGATTTCCCCAAAGGGTTCTCGATCGAGCCTATTTCACTCAAAACCAAGCTTGCGCCTTTTGAGCTTCGGTCGATCGACAAGCCCATCTCCGTCAAGCGGGAGGGCCGCATCGTTCAGACAGTCATCCTGCGGCTTGCGATGTATGAAATGGGAGATTTTAAAATTCCCTCGATCCCGGTGGCACTTTGGAGCATTTCAGGCCATCGTGCCGAGGCGAATACGCCTGAGCTTTCTGTCCGCGTGGTCAGTATCGGTAAAACAAAAGAAGACAAGGCGGATATCCGGCCGATCAAGGGGCCTGCTGCCGTGGATCTGGGGTATCTGCGGGATTGGGCCTGCGGTTTTGCGGCATTTTTAATGAGTGTTCTTCTCGTGGTTAAAATTATTTTGAGGCGCCGCAAAATAATGGAGGAGGCCGAAAGTCTTTTGCCTGCACAGGAGAGGGTTTTGCGCGAGCTTCACCGCTTGAATGAGAAGGATCTTTTGACTTTGACAAAGATCAAAGAACATTACAGCGGCCTCTCAGATATTTTGCGGCACTATTTGGAGCGAAGATATGGCCTGGATCTGATGGAGAGCACCTCCGTCGAGATCCACGATCTCTTGAAGAAGAAAATTCAGGAAACATCAGTTTTAGATGAGATCCGCCAGATCTTGGAGAAAGCAGATCTTGTAAAGTTCGCCAAGTTCACACCGGAGAGGGTGTTTGCGGCGGAGCTTGAGAAGCGTCTTCTCGCAGTGGTTGAGGCGACGAAGCCCGTTCCGGTGGAACCGGTCAAAAAAGTCAGGGAGCTGAAAAGAAAATGAAATTTAAAGACCCAATTTTTCTGTTTCTTCTTCTGCCAGTCATTCTTTTTTTTATCGCGTATCTCTTGGGATGGATCGGCAAAGAGGCGGTTTTAAAATTTTCAAGCCTTAATCTCGTCAAAAGCGCCGGTGGGAAAAAAACAGGTTTTCGGCGGCTTGTCGCGGGGGTTTTAAGGTTTGCGGTGCTGGTACTTTTGACACTGGCGATCCTGCGCCCGCAGACCGGGACCGGAGAGGAAAAGTCTACGAAGCATGTAATCGATATGATGATCGCACTGGATATTTCCGGCAGTATGGCGACTTTGGATTTTCCGCCGGACAACCGCCTGACGGCGGCCAAGCTTGAGGCTAAAAAGTTCATCGAGGCGAGAAAGAATGACCGCATCGGCTTGGTGATATTCGCCGGGCAGAGTTTTACGCAGTGTCCGCTCACGGTCGATCACAAAGCGATCCAGACGCTCATCGATCAGGTCCAGATCGGCATGGTGGAGGACGGCACGGCCATCGGCTTGGGGTTGGGCAATGCGGTGAACCGCCTGCGTAATTCGGAAGCCAAAAGCAAAGTCATTGTCCTTCTGACCGACGGCGTCAATAACGCGGGCGAGATCGATCCGGCGACCGCCGCCGATCTTGCCAAGCAGTACAACATCCGTGTGTACACGATCGGTGTCGGCAAAGAAGGTTTCGCTTTTATGCCGGTGAAGGACCCGGTGTTTGGCATGAGGCTTCTAAAGGTTGAGACGCAGATCGATGAGAAGCTTTTATCCGATATTGCGCGAAAGACAGGCGGCCGGTATTTTCGCGCGGAGGAACAGCAGTCTTTGCGCACTATTTTTCGAGAGATCGACAGCCTTGAGAAGACCGAGATCACAGTGGAAAAATTCATGCATTACGAGGAGCATTATTTCTGGTTCTTGTGGCCGGCACTTTTCATTTTACTGATCGAGATCGTGTGGTCGAATTTACTTTTTGTGAAAATACCGTGATTCAACTTGTCATTTCGACGAGCAAAGCGAGGAGAAATCTC
>CAZBIH010000114.1:0-5078 GCA_964492015.1 uncultured Planctomycetia bacterium
AGTAGTCAATGATATGGAGAGGAATGTGTTGGGTGATGTCGTCAGATATACGATTGACTATCCTGCCGAGCGCCACGTGCAGGTCGCCGAAATGGTGATCGAGAAAGCCAAGCGCCTCGTCGAATGCAAAAAAGATGTCGTGATCCTTCTCGACAGCATCACACGCCTGGCCCGCGCTTACAACACCACGGTTCCGCACTCCGGCAAGATCCTCACCGGCGGTGTGGATTCCAACGCGCTTCACAAGCCCAAACGCTTCTTCGGCGCCGCACGTGCTCTGGAAGAGGGCGGGAGTTTGACCATCATCGCGACCGCGTTGGTTGATACTGGAAGCCGCATGGACGAAGTCATCTTTGAAGAGTTCAAAGGCACCGGCAACATGGAAGTCCAGCTGGACCGCAACTTGTTCCAGCGCCGCATCTACCCGGCCATCGACATCAAGCGCTCCAACACACGCCGTGAAGAGCTTTTGGTCGCCAGTGAAGACTTGGCGAAGATCTGGATCTTGAGAAAGGTCTTAAATGAGCTCAGCACGACCGAGGCCATGGAGCTTCTGGTGGAGAAAATACAGAAAACGAAGACAAATAAAGAGTTCTTGAAAAATATGAACAAAGCGTCATAATGAGGGACTTCAGGAGAAAGCCATGAAAGAGAAGATACACCCGAAGTACAACGAAACAACGATCACCTGCCTTTGCGGCAATGTGATCCATACGCGTTCGACCAAGCCGAATATTCGCGTCGAGATCTGCGCCAGCTGCCATCCGTTCTTTACCGGCAAGCAGAAGCTCATCGACAGCGCCGGCCGCGTTGAGAAGTTCCAGAAGCGTTACGAGAAAAAAGTAAAAGCTTAGCTAACCTTAAAGATCCGAAACAGTTCTTCCGGGCAAGCCCCGGTCCTGTTTCGGATCTTTTATTTTTAATTGGCCCCCACGATGCGTTTCTTAAAAAAAATTGAAGAAAAGATCGCCCGCTACAGAGAAGTTGAACAGCTTCTCCAAGACCCCTCTGTCACGTCCGATCCCTCTCGTGTCAAAGACCTCGGCAAAGAATTCCGCGGCCTTCAGACGATTAATGGCCTTTACCGTGAGTATTTGAAAATCCACGACGAAGCCGAAGAGGTGCGTCATCTTTTGAATGACAAAACCCAGAATGCCGATATTCTTTTGATGGCCACGCAGGAAGCTGAGTCGTTGGCTGCTCGCGAGAAAAAGGCCATCCAGGACCTCGAGTCTCTCTTGATGCAGGAAGACCCGATGTTGGCTAAAAATGTGATCTTGGAGATCCGCGCCGGCACCGGCGGCCTCGAAGCGGGACTTTTTGCCGGGGATCTTTTGCGCATGTATTCTCGCTTTTCCGCCAAATGCGGATTTAAGATCGAAGTTCTTTCGAGTTCTCCCAACGACGCCGGCGGTTTAAAAGAAGTTATCGCCTCGGTGACGGGGCAGGGCGCGTACGGAAAATTTAAATACGAGAGCGGTACGCACCGCGTTCAGCGCGTGCCTGCTACCGAAGCCCAAGGCCGCATTCACACCTCGGCCGTGACGGTCGCCATTATGCCGGAAGCCGAAGAAGTGGACGTGGAGATCAAACCCGAAGACTTGCGTATTGACGTATTCCGTTCCGGCGGCCCCGGCGGACAGAGTGTTAACACGACGGATTCCGCGGTGCGCATCACCCATATGCCCTCGGGCCTCGTGGTCAGCTGTCAGGATGAAAAATCTCAGCTGAAGAATAAACAAAAGGGCATGAAAATTTTGCGTGCCCGCCTTTTTGAAAAAATTACAAACGAGCGCAACGCTGAGATCGCCAAACAGCGCAAAGAGCAGGTCGGCTCCGGCGACCGCAGTGAAAAGATACGCACGTACAATTTTCCCGACCGCCGTGTGACCGACCACCGCGTCGGATTTACTTCCCACAACCTCGAAGCGGTGCTGGAAGGGGGGCTGGATGATTTTGTAAACGCTCTGTTTGAGGATGAGCTTGCCCGCAGTTAAACAAAATATCATTTTTCTAAAAAAGATCGAAGACGCTCTCCGCCGTAAAAAAATTATGTCCCCGGCTGTTGAAGCCGAGATCCTGGTCCGGCATTTTTCTAAAATGAGCCGTGTTGATCTTTTTACCGGACAAAAGGCCGTTTCAGCTTTTCAAAAAAAACAGATCGCCTGGGCGCTTGAAAAACGGCTTGCGGGTATCCCATCGGCTTATGTGACGGGCGTCGCCGGGTTCTATGGGCACGATTTTCATGTCAACCCGTCGGTTTTGATCCCGCGGCCTGAGACGGAGTTTTTGGTGGAGGAGACTCTCAAGGTTTTACCTCCCAAAAACCCCCAAATCCTCGAAATTGGGGCCGGTTCGGGGTGCGTGGCGGTTAGTTTGACAATCGCAAGGCCAGACTGTAGAATGACGGCTCTCGAGGTGTCACCCGAAGCGCTTAAAACCGCCCGTAAAAACGCCCGTTTTCACGGGGTGCACAGGCGGATTTGTTTGTTTCAGAGCGACCTCTTTGAAGTTTTTGGCCCAAAGCACAGAAGTCGTTGGGATGCGGTGATTTCCAACCCGCCCTATGTTCCTCGGAGTGATTTTCGGGGCCTTCAGCGCGAGGTGAAAAAAGAGCCGCGTTTGGCGTTGGACGGCGGCCCCCAAGGTTTGGATCTATTGAAAGCGATCCTGCAAAAGGCGCCGACTTATTTGAAGAGCGGTGGTTTTATTCTTTTGGAATTCGGCAAAGGCCAAACCCAAGCGCTGGCGAAATTCACAGCCAAGTTAAAATTTTATCAAGATTTGAAATTTGTCAAAGATCACGCGGGAATTGACCGTATTTTAATTGCAAGGAAAATTGGCGGCTGATGGATAAGTTAGTGATCGAAGGCGGCAGAAGGCTTGAAGGCTCCGTAGAAATAAGCGGCGCCAAAAACTCATCCCTGCCGATCCTGGCCGCGACTGTTCTTTCTAAAGAAAAGTCCGTCATCCGCAACGTCCCGCAGGTCGCGGACGTGTTCACTATGGTGAGGATCTTAAAGTCGTTGGGCGCTAAAGTCGCGCACAACGGCAACACCGTGGAAGTGGATCCTTCGGGCATTCGCAATCCCGTCCTCACTTATAAAATGGTGAGCACGATGCGCGGTTCGATCTGTTTTCTGGGGCCGCTTTTGGGGCGATTTCTTTCGGCGCAAATTTCGTTTCCGGGTGGTTGTGTTATTGGGCCGCGTCCGATCGATCTTCACTTGAAGGGCGTCAAAGCGCTTGGCGCCGATATCCAGCTTGAACACGGTTATGTGATGGCCAAAGCCAAAGAATTGAAAGGTGCCCGCATTTATCTTGGAGGTGCCTACGGATCGAGTGTGTTGGGCACCGGCAATGTCATGATGGCCGCGGTGATGGCCAAAGGCAAGAGCGTCATCATCAACGCCGCGTGTGAACCCGAGGTCGTGGACCTGGGAAATTTTTTGAAAAAGATGGGCGCTAAAATTTCGGGACTAGGTTCTCCTTCTATTGAGATCGAGGGCGTCAAAAAATTAAGCGGCGCAAATTACTCGGTCATCCCGGACCGCATTGAAGCCGGAACGTACATCATCGCCGCCGCGATCACCAAAGGCGATGTGACGATCAAAAATTTTGATCTGGAAATGCTCGGTGCCATGCTGGATAAATTAAGAGAAGCCGGTGTGGTCATGACCGAGAAAAACGGCCATGTGCGTGTGCGCCGCGAAAGAGTTTTGAAGCCGATCTCCGTGACGACACTGCCGTATCCGGGATATCCGACGGATCTACAGGCGCAGATGATGGCGCTTATGTGCATCGTGCCGGGCATCAGCGTGATCACGGAAAAGATATATCCTGAGCGTTTTATGCACGTGAGTGAGCTCAACCGCATGGGTGCCAGCATTATTTTGGAAGGCCCCAGCGCCATTGTCAGCGGCAAGAAAAAATTAAGCGGCGCGCCCGTGATGGCGTCGGATCTGCGCGCGAGCGCCGGGCTGGTCGTGGCTGGGCTTGTGGCGGAGGGTTCTACCGAAGTGTCCCGCATCTATCATTTGGACCGCGGGTATGAAAATTTGGTGGCGAAGCTTCAAAATCTTGGCGCCAAAATTCGCAGGGAAAAAGATCTAAGATAAAAGAGGGGGTTCAGCATGTCAGTTGTTATTCGTATGAAGACCATGGGAACAAAGAAAAAGATCAAGCACCGCATCGTCGTAACCGATGCGAAGTCGCCGCGCAACGGCCGCTTCATCGAGGAAGTCGGTTCTTGGGATCCTTCCAAGGAACCGCAGGCGATCCGTGTCAAAACGGAGCGTGTGGAACATTGGATCAAGCTGGGCGCGCAGCCTTCGGAGACCGTCCGCAGCATCTTGAAAAAAGTCGGCGTGAAGTCAGGCCCCCGGAGATAATCTCCAGGGAAACGGGGATCAAGAGTTTGAATATTCATCTACTGACTCTTTTCCCGGAAGCGTTTGACTCGTTCGTCTCTCATTCCATCATCAAAAGAGCGATCGAGAAGAAAAAAGTCACGATCACGCCGCACAATCTGCGCGATTGGACGCATGACCGCCACAAAACTTGCGATGACAAGCCGTTTGGCGGAGGGCCCGGGATGCTCATGAAGCCCGAGCCTATTTTTGAAGCGTACGACGCCCTCGTCGGGAAGAAAAAAAACAAAGACACCCGCTTTATTTACCTTTCGGCTCAGGGACAAAAGCTGAACCATCAAAAAGCCAAGGAATTGGCCGCCTGCAAGGAGCTAGTTTTCCTGTGCGGGCATTATGAGGGAGTGGATGAGAGGGTGGTAGAGGAGTTGGTCACCGACGAGATCTCGATCGGGGACTATGTGTTGACCGGAGGCGAGCTTCCGGCGATGGTGGTCATCGATTCGGTGGTGCGTTTGCTCCCCGGAGTGGTCGGATCGGCGGCATCGGTAGAATTTGAATCTTTTACCCATAATCTGCTAGAATACCCTCAGTATACAAGACCTGCCGTCTACCGGGGGCTTGAAGCTCCTGCGGTGCTTTTATCGGGGAATCACCAGAAGATAAGACAGTGGCAAAAGGACCAGGCGCTTAAGCGAACACTTAAGCGGC
>CAZBIH010000115.1:0-5050 GCA_964492015.1 uncultured Planctomycetia bacterium
TCCCTTCTCAAATCCAAAAACATCTCCTACGTCTCCATCACCCCCAAGATCCTCCGGGAGACCAACCGGCAACGATACGAAGAGCTTCTTTTGAGTCAAAAAGAACCCGTGCCTACTGCGAGCACAGAACCCAGTGTGTCATTGCGAGAAGCAAAGCGACGAAGCAATCTATCCTCAATTCCAAACAAGATCGCTTTACTGGCTCTGATGAATCGTCCCGATGGGAAGTTGGTGGCGGCATCACGGCTTGCGGGAGAATTGGGTGTTGATGTTTCTGCGGCGCCTGCCCCTGCCTTGCCAGCAGGCAGGCGCCAAAGCTTTAGCGTAGGCGGGAGGTTGGTGGACAACCTAGAAAGTCAAATGTCAAGGACTGACCCCAATTCAGTTGACAATGACGAAATTCTCCCGGGTGAGGGAGCTGGCGTACTCGAGAGCGGCCTTGACGTGCTTGGCGGTGAGAGATGGAAAGCCTCTCCGGATCTAACGGACAGTTTCTCCGGCGGCAAGCAACTCGAGGATTTGCCAGACCATCACGCGAGTCCCTTTAAACGTAGGCTTCCCGTGGCAGATGGTGGGGTCAGCGACAATGTAGCTGTTGATAATAATTTTAGTCATGAAATGAAGTATAACATAGCACGCTCCGAAGGGTCAATTTTACCTCTTGCCGCCGCGCGGTTGGCGGACGATCAGGATGAGCAGAAATTCATAAAGGGGTTGATGGGTGTAGGCCGATTGGAAGTGCCTATTAACACTGGAACAGTGGTGCTCAGATACTATTTTCAGAAAAACGCAATCAAGAATTCTTTCTACCCTTTGCCAAATTATGATCATGGCACGCGGTTTCGGATCGTTGTTTTTGCCAAAGATGAGGTGGTTGGTGGCATCGATGTTAAGTTATCCAACGAGGGCGGATCCGCGATGGCTGACTATGGATTCAGGCCGGTTTTTATTCAAATGAAAGACAAACAAAACAGGGCTCAATTTAAAGACACTGATCAATGTGCCGCGCTTGTGAAGCAAGACGCTTCTTACGAGGGAGTTGGAAGGACATTGCTTGGTTTAGCTATGAGAGTTTCAAGAGAACTGGGTGCCAAAGAATTTGTTGTCGCCGCCGTGCAGTCATCTTCGGCAAAGACTTTTTTTGAGCTGAATGGAGGCAGGGTGATTCCTGCGACATCCAAAAAAGATGCTCAGTATAATTGGGATTTAGAAACAGCGAAGTTGCCAAGACTCTTTATTGAGCGCATACCGGACGGCTATATTTCGTTTAATGGTAAAAGATATAAGTTAAGCGGCGCGAGGATGGCGGAATCTATGGGGTCAAGTCTCCGCTCGCCTGCGTTCCTAACCCCCGAATCAAGATTGGCTGATGCGGCTAACATGTCCCAAAATGGCCATTTTGGACGGGGTCCGGTAGAAAGGCCCGCGAAAGATTTTCCTCTTTCCTCTAACCGCTACCCTCTTACCTTAACAAGATCCGCGCGGTTGGCGAACTTCCCGAAGATCCATAGCGACATACGATTTATCGCCGGCGCCCTACTTGGAAATCTTATTGCTTATCTAACAATAGGACTGCCCGCGCTTATCCAGCCTGTTTTTATACCAATGATTTATATTGTTGGAATACCTGTCGCCACCATAGTTCATGAGTTTGGGCACTATATTTTTGGAACGCTTGCAGGCGCGAAGGCTATTTTCTTCAATCATATAGGATTTCTTACTGGGCAGAGCTCGCTATCATCGGATGCAACAAATCGTCAAAGGGTCTGGTACTTGGCCGGCGGGCCTATCATGAATATTATGGTGGCACCGACAATTTTTGACTTCTCGCAATATTTTTTAACAGCGCCAAGTTTACTTGTTGATGTTATTCATACTCTGGCATCCGTGAACCTGGCGATAGGCGCGGGAGCTATCTTACCTCTTTCTCACCAAGAGGGGGGAGGGCTCATCCTAAGTTTAATTTTAGGGAAAAATAAAGCAGGGGCCGCACGGTTGGCGGAAAACACGGGCAAGAGGGAAGAAGTTATACAAAACCCCTTAAGCCGCGTTTTTCAGTTCTTTAAAATAACGCTCCGTCACTCAAAGACGAACCAGAGTCAGATACCCGATACCCTTTCTGTGGGCTATTCTTTTCAACCCATTGATTTCAAACTCGGGAAGCCTCATGGAGATCAATTTCATTTTGGGCTTCGGGAACTTGGCGTTCGCGGGCTTGAACTCGCCCAGGATCGGTTATTTGAATCGCTCGTAACCGTCGGAACGAAGGATGATCACTTTTCCTTTAAGAGATTTCTCGGTCAGGTTGTTCAACAGGCGACTTACCGCATGGGTGATCTCTTCGGCGATGGAAGGGTGGATCTGAACGTAAATGATCCCCGTATGGGCGGAAGGCAAGAAGTTCAAGAAATCTTTGTCCCGCGTCAAAACAAGGACTTGCTTGGATTCCGCCCAAGCCATGATTTTCTTATCTTTGGATCTGTAGGGTTGCCGTATGATTTCATGGCCCTGGGATTTCAGATATTCCTCGGTATGGCCGGAGATATTCTCGTCGAGGAGGAACTTCACAAGCTATTTGGCGAAGGCGATAAAATCGCGATTCTTGAACTGTTCGGCCGCGAAATGCAAGGCCGCCCGAATGTGTTTAGGAGTGAGCCTTGGGAAGTATTTTTTAGAGGTGATTTCATCGACGGAAATATTGGCCTCCAGAAGCTCCAATATTTGCCACACCATGATCCGAGTTCCTTCAAAACAGGGCTGGCCGTGGCATATTTCTGGATCAACGGAAATCAAACCAAAACTCATTTTTGGTCTCCTAGTCATGGATCAAAGTATAACACAGCGCCTTCCGAGGGGTCAATTTCACCTCTTGCCGCCGCGCGCCTGTCTGCCGGCAAGGCAGGGTTGGCGGATCAAGATGGGGTCTCATCAAACGAATCAACTCGGACTTCAGAGGGGCCTAAGCAGGGACTCGACCCCTTCTCTATTCAACGCGCGCAAAACAGTCATCAAAAATACGAAGATCCTTTGATTTCAGTCGTGAGCGCCGTTTTTAGCCTGGATGGAGAAAAAATCCTTTTGGTCAGGAGAAAAGGCGAAGACGATTGGTCGCTTTTGGAGCAGGAAGCGATCATCGGCGACTCTTATTTGGACACATCGCGGCGCTCTTTGGAAGCGTTTATGGATTTAAAGGGCGTTCGAAATTATGAAAGGACCGGATTTGCGTCCGATCCGGACCGGCTGAGTGAATTTTATGTTTACTCGCCGGTTTTAAAAGTGACCGTTGATGAAAATAATTCAAGGTTGAGACACCCGGAGGATTACGAGGAGGCAAAGTTTTTGGACCGGTCTCAAATTTCCCATTTAAAAATACACCCGGCACATGAGGCTATCCTAAGAGATCTTCTTGAAAAAGGTTCGATTCTTGAAGGGTTGAATGCCTCAAGACCTCAAACGAAAGATAGTCAGAAAATCCGGGCGACAAGAAAACGGCATGAAGCGCTGACACAGGCCGGTCAAACCCAGCCGAATATTTCCGTGCGGGGTATTGTGGAGCTTTACCAAGCTGGCGACTTTCAGGGGATTGTGGTGACTCAAAGGGAGAACGGCGTCTGGGAAACTCCGGGCGGTCATCCCGCCGGGGGAGAGACGGCCGCGCGGGCTTTGCTGAGAGAGCTGAGCGAGGAGCTCTATATCTCAGGGAAGGTGCAAAGGGATTTTGGGCTCACGGAAGCCGGACATTCTTATTGGAGTTTATTTTTGGTCGTAAAAACGGAGGATATTCCCAAAGCCGACAAAAAAGAAATCCTTGATTTTCGCCTCATTCAGTCCCTGCAGGAATTGAGGGAATTCGCTTCCTCTCATTCGATGGCTTGGGAAACTTACACGTTCCTGCTTCAGTATTTCAGTCAAAAAGAGAAGAAGGATCTACTCGGAGAAATTTCCGAACATCGATCTTTGGATGTCGGTGGGATTTCGCAGCGAGCCGAAGAGAAGTTGAGCACCAACAGCGTTTCCTCTTTACAAATAGAATTTTTCAGGCAGGCACTCCCAATTTTAGCGAGTGAACTGAAAGAAAACGCCAAAGGCTATCTTTGGGGGAAGAAATATGAAACGGACGTGTTCGCCGAACGATCTCCCATCCACCAATTTTTGACTCACAGACTTTATAAAGCGCTGAACAATGATCCCCGTTTTCCGAAGGGAGTCGGCATAAGATTTTTAAGGCTGGGGGATCAAAATGTCCTGGATCCTAAAGCCGCGGGAGGCCCTACTCATTTTGCGCAGGAATTTCAGGAGCCTATTCAGGCGCAATATGAAGCCGCCCTGCGAGACTCCGAAAACACTGTTCAAACGGACAGAGAATTTGTTGAGCAGTATGGAATTCACCGAATAGCCAGACAGCCGGACGGAACAGCGCAATACGAAACCTGGTTCTGGATTTTTGACGCCAAGGGCCGATCCAGAATCCCTGGAGGTTTGCCCAAGGAAGTCACAGGCGTGGACGCCATTAGTTCCGTTCTCCTGGCTTCCACTCACTTTGTGCTGAACGACCGAAATGCCAATGGTTTTGTGGCGCTGGATCTAAATCATCCGTTTTTTTCCGAAGCGAAAATCCAAAAAGCCGGACGACTGGACGCGGCCGCTATTTTAGATAGGCCTATCCCTGCGGACGTCTTTCATCATGAAGTTCATCTGTTGTTGGATGAAAAGTCAGATGATATCGCAGGAACGCTGCGGGAATTGTCCGATGTCTTGATCGATCAGTTGGATTTGAAAATCAGCGCTAAGGAACGCGAGGCCTTGAGAAAGCGCACAAGTTTTGAAATTTATAAGATCCTATTCGCCGGTAAGTTGATTGAAAACCTATCCCCTGCCGCGCCCGCCCCTGCCTCGCCGGCAGGCACGCGCCTGAGCAGTAGTGGCGGGCGGTTTGACCGGACGACGTCCGGAAGAACTGAAGGGGTCAAATCTCTCCTTGACTACAGGTTTCTAAATGGAGATGCCGTTGGCAGTAGACTTGCAGCCGGGGAAAGATTTGACCCCTTAA
>CAZBIH010000116.1:0-4979 GCA_964492015.1 uncultured Planctomycetia bacterium
TTCTGATTCCACTCGTAAATTTCTTTTAGCGCCATGACGTCCCTTTTTTAATTTTTAGAAAAAATATTATACCACATTACTTCCTGGAATTCAGAAAACACACAGCCGAGAGGAAGAGAACCAGGATCCCATAGATCAGGCTTCCTTGGCGGGTCAGTTCAATAAAATGAAGACTGATGCCTTGAGAACGCAGAATATGGTAAACGCCGATAAACCCGAAAAATATCCCGGAGACCCTTAAGATATTGCTATTTTTGCCGCCGCCTTTAGCCATAGTAGGAGGATTATAACATTTTCCCCGGCTATTCGCTTATCAAGGAAAAAACTTCGCGATCTCTCGCAACAGGTCCACATACGTGATAATACCGACAAGTTTCCCGCCCTCTTTTGAGACAATGGGCACGCATCCAAATTTGTTACGCATCATCATCCGGGCCGCGTCGCTCAAAGACCGCTCCTCGGTCAGAGAGGCCGGATCCGTGGTCATGAAATGACGCAAGCTGAGAAGCTCCAATTCTTCTTTGGAATAAAGCCATCCCGACTCGGTCTCTCTGGGCGAATACGCCCGCAAAAGGTCTGTATGAGAAAAGATCCCCGCAAGTTTGCCTTCCCCATCCACCACCGGCACATGACGGATATCGTGGGCTTTCATAACCTGGTAAGCATCCGCCAGCGTCGCCTCCGAGCGAAGCGTCACCGGGTTAGCCGTCATGAATTTTTTAATGGGGATCTGGGGGAGGGTGTCCATGCGCTCTTTCTACCCTTAAGCTCTGTCCAATCCCCACTTCCCCGCGCCTTTGCAGGCAATGACAAGAAAGATAAAAGAATATAGGGCTGCCAGTTCTCCCCCGTTGACCGCCGGGAAGATTTGCGAGCCCATCTGGAATTTCCAGTGGAATTGAAAATACGCGACGGCCATCGTACCGCTGCAAAGAAATGCCACCAAGCGTGTCTGGAAACCAACGAGTATTAGGATCCCGCCGACAAGCTCAATCATCCCCGCAAACCACATCTGGGAACCGACAGACGCTGCGGCATAGGAACTAAAACATCCAAATATTTTTTGAACACCGTGAAATGTGAACATAAATCCCGTCGCCATGCGAAGCAAGGCATACGCGGTGCCCGAGAACTTTTCAAGCTGTTTCATCAGAAGCCTCCTTTTGTTGAAGCGCTTTTATTCTACCACTAAAAAGCTGCCGTGAACCCCTTGGTAAGCGCAGCGAAATAGAAACGAGTGTTGAAAAACAGGCTTTAAAAGGATTTGCAGAGGCGAATCATACAGGCTCCCGCCCAAGCGGCTCATCCATAATTGCCTGCGAAATAGGCGCGCGTGCGCCTTGGGATACTCCGCGAGTTTTCCCGCGCAGATGTGTTCCGCGCAAAGACGCGCCGAGAGGATCGCGTGCTTCATCCCAAAACCCAGGAAAGGATGCGTCGTCATTTTGGCGTCCCCGACCGCTATCTCATCGGAAAAAAAGTCATAATTAATTTGGCCGGTTCCTTTTAATTCCCCGGAAAAATGGATCCCGAGCTCCAAGCGGACCTTTTGTTTTAGATCCGGCAATCCCTTGAAGAAATTTTTCTTTACGATCAACGCCGCATGGCCCCGGCCTTCCCCTATGGGAACTAGACCCAAATAGATCCCTCGTCCGTAATGCATCCGCACCTCCTCCGGAGACAGCGAGGCTTCTGCTTCCCCCATAAACCCTATCCAATCCCCGCGGCCCCGCGGTATTCCGGACGCGAGCACGACGATGGGGCCGTTAACTTCGGCATCTTTTTCTGTCCGAGACCTGTTTTGGTCATCCAGCACTCCGTCGAGCGTGATCCTCGGAACAAACACCATGGGCTCCCGCGCTGTATAGCCAGATATTTTTTTAGTTCTCCAGTAGTGGACTATTTGATGGATCCAGCGGGGTTCGGGGAGCTTAAAAAGAGAACTTAGATATTGCCAGCTGTCATTTTGAAGAAGGCCGCCGCAGACCTTGTCGCGGGGAAAACGATGCACATCCAGCAAAACCGAACGGATTCCCGAACGCGCAAGCTCCCGGTGAAGCACCTGACCCGCGATACCGGCTCCCCGGATGATGATTTCAGGCATGATGACTTAAAGAAATTCGAAAAATAGGTCTTCTTTTGATGTTTGCCGTTAAAATATTTGCCGACCGGCGGTAACGCTCGAAATCTTCCTCCCGGAAGCCGCGCTTCACCGAAAGGGGCGCGTCATTTAAAATAATAGGACAAAAAGTCGGAGCGGCCAGCGCCACAGCGCCGCAATAGGCGGGCCAACTCCGGCAGAGATCGTTGATGATGAATCCGCGGCGTGCGTTTCCCGCCATCAGCCTCAAGAGCCGCGCGATGTCCTCATCGCCTAAATGATGGAAAAACATGGACGCCAGGATGTAATCAAATTTCCCCAACGAGTCCAGATCAAATGCCGAAGCTTGAACGTACCGGACTCCCGGCGCTTTGAAATTTTCGCGGGCGTACTGAATGCAAACAGGGTTTAGATCAAGACCGATAATTTCTGCTTGCTTGCCGTGCGCCCGGGCCCAGCCGGAGATCGCGAACGCGATGTCCCCCGCGCCGCAACCCAGATCCAGCACCCGAAAATGCTCCGGCACCGGATGCTCTTCAAAATAGTCCAAGATCACCCGCGTGCCGCCCAAGAAACGATTCACAAACCGAATGAAAGAGAGGGAACTCCGCAGTTCTTTCTCGGGGACGTTGTCTTGATCCAATATTTCAAGATCAAGCGAGCGGATCCTCATCAGACAAACAACGCCGCTTCCACGGAAAGTCCCGGGCCGAACGCCAGCGCCACACAGGGTCGGGGCGCTTTTTCGAGGATCAGCTGCTTGAGGATAAAAAGTAGGGTGGGTGACGACATGTTGCCGCAATCCGCTAATATCTCCCGCGAAATCCTGGTCATTTCTTCTGATAGGCCCAGACACTTTTCCACGGCGTCAAGAATTCTGGGGCCTCCGGGGTGGATCGCCCAGGAACGGACGTCCGGGACCCTTAATTTATTTTCCTTGAGCCAGCTCTCGCACCAGGCGGGTAAATGCGACGCGATCAGATCCGGAACTCTTGAAGATAAAGTCATTTCAAAACCATGGGATCCTATTTTCCAAGTCATCGCCTCTTCGGAGTCCGGAAAAACGTTCGAAGCCGAGGCCGCGATCCCCCAACCCTCCCTCGTCTCTTTTGAGGGGGGCGCTACCACAACAGCTGCGGCACCATCCGCGAATAAAGCGTTCGCGACAACTTTTTCAGGATCCATGCCGTATTGAAAATGTAAACTGCAGAGCTCCACCGCGCATAAGAGCACTCGCGCTTCGGAATAAGCGTCCACAAGGGCTTTGGCGATCCGGAGGCCATTCAAAGCGCCGTGACAACCCATGAACCCCACATGAGTCCTGTTCGTTGAAGGCAAAAGACCCAGTTTTTTGATGAGCTCAATGTCGACTCCGGGCGAGAGAAAACCCGTGCAGGAAACCGTGATCAGATGGGATATTTGCCGGGAGTCAAGACCGGATACATCCAACACCCCTCGGGAGGCTTCCAGCGCCAGAGAATGAGCTTCTTTTGCGTAGCGCTTCATACGCGCTTCCGTGGTAGGGCCGCGGCTGCTTCCTTCGGCGGCCGGCTCAAAAAAAGATTGATGGGGCGATCCATCCGCTTCCTCCAGCAGAACGCTTCCCCGCTTTTTAACGCGGGTTCGCCGATAGAGCGCTTTTAATAACCGGCTCTCATTTTTAGCGGCGGGATCGAAGGTTTGTACAAATTCAACAGCTCCTTCCTGGGAAATGGAAAACGGCGGCAGCGCCGTTCCTATCCCAAGGATAGCGGAGTTCATGGAGTCAACGTTGGTTTGCGTTCACTAAAATTTTTTATCGCAAAAAAATTCCGGGCTGAGAAAATATCAGAAAGCTTGTAAAACCGGATCGCGTAGGACGTACCGGGCCGGTAAAAATACCGGTGCGGCATTGTCGAATAAGGGTGCGGCCACTCGGCCATGGGCTTAACATGCCGAAGCATCGGGTCCCCGTCCCCCAAACCCGCATAGAGATCGTCAAGGCCGGAAGTGACGATGTACCCGCACAACCCCTTTTGATAAGCGCGATAAATGAGCGGCCAGGCGATGCGGGGCCGAACCCGAAAAAACCATGCAGGGTCTTTCTGCTGGTCGTAGTTCCCCACCGATACAGGGACTCCGGAACGCGCCTGCGTATCCGTCGATTCACGAATGTGCCAATTACAGAGGATCAGATTTTTGGGTATTTTATTCTCCCGGATCCACGCGTTGATCGGAGAGGCTTTAAATGTTTCACTGACGATGCGCGAACTTTCAAAAACACAAAGGCCTATCCAACCGAGAAAAAAAAGGAATAGGATCCGGCGCGCCAGGCGGCCTCGTGAACTCAGTCCGGCGAATACCGCGGCGCCCGCACAGAGCGAATAGAAGGATACAAGCCACACGAGATAACGGTCGCTGATCAGGTGTTTTTCAAGAACAGCCACCAAGGTAAAAACGCCGGCAGAAACAGAAGCAAGGACCAGGAAAAATCCATAATTACCGCCACGCCCTTTAAAAAATGAGCGGGCTACAAAAAAAATAGACGCCAAGACCGCGGCCGCGATCAAAAAACTTGAGACAGATCCGGCGGCCCTTAAAAAAACACCCGCCAAATATTTGAAAGCTAAAAACTTGACCTTGTGATACGGCAGAGATTCGTAATATTTTGTGATCATTGAGAAATAATCTTGATGATAAACCCGCTTTAATATTTGAGTGATCAAAAGAAAAACCGTCAGGAAACTCGCGGTAAATTTGAGGATAAAAGGAAGCGCCGAATGGCCGCGAAGATCTTCCCGGCGGGAAAACCAAAAATAACCCGCGGCTGCCGCCAGGCCCAGACTGAACGCGTAGGCCATGTAGTGGACAAGAAAAGCGCACGCCAGGCTCGCCCCCG
>CAZBIH010000117.1:0-4904 GCA_964492015.1 uncultured Planctomycetia bacterium
TCTTCTTTTGTATTATAAAATGAAAAACTCGCCCGCGTCGTGGCCGGCACACCAAAGCGCTTCATGACCGGCATCGCGCAGTGATGGCCCGCGCGTACTGCGATCCCGTATTGACCCAGAACGGTGCCGACGTCGTGCGGATGAATGTCTTTCAGGACAAAAGAAACCAAGCTTTCTTTTTTCTCAGCCTCTCCGATGATCTTGAGTCCCTGGATCTGGAGAAGTTTTTGTGTCGCGTATTCCAAAAGGTCCTTTTCCTGTCTTTCGATCACGTCAAAACCCAAGGCACTCAAATAATCCACCGCCTCCCCCAAACCGATAATTTCCGCGATGGCCGGCGTACCCGCCTCAAACTTGTGCGGCGGCTTGGCGTACGTCGTCTTTTCAAAAGAAACGGTCTCGATCATGTCGCCGCCGTATTGATACGGATCCATCGCCAGAAGATGTTTTTGTTTTCCATAGAGCACCCCGATGCCCGTCGGCCCATAAATTTTGTGTCCGGAGAAGCAGTAAAAATCGCAGTCCATGTCCTGCACATCGACTTTTTGATGAGGCGCGCCTTGAGCGCCGTCGACGAGGACATAAGCGCCCGCGTGATGCGCCATCTTGATCATTTCTTTCACCGGATTGATGGTGCCTAAGGCGTTGGAGACGTGCGTGACGGCGACCAAATACGTCCTGGCACCCAAGAGTTTTTCATACGCCTCCAGGTCCAGCTCCCCACGGTCATTCACCGGGATCACTTTGAGGATGAGGCCCTTTTCCTCGCAGAGCGCCTGCCAGGGAACGATATTCGAGTGGTGTTCGATGGTGGAAATAATAATTTCATCGCCCTTTTTTAAAAGTTTACGGCCTAGGCCCGCCGCGACAAGATTGATCGCCTCGGTCGCGCCGCGTGTAAAAATAATCTCCGAATCTTTAGAGGCATTGAGAAAAGCGCGGACTTTTGTGCGCGCCTGGTCGCAGAATTGTGTGGCGTTTTCACTCAAGGCGTACACGCCACGGTGAATGTTGGCGTTCTCCGCGCGATAGAAACGGTCCATGCGTTCGATGACCGACAAAGGTTTTTGCGTTGTCGCGGCGTTGTCCAGATACACCAGCGGATGCCCGCTCATTTTCTGTGAGAGGATGGGGAAATCTTTTCTTATTTTTTGGACGTCAAATGGAAGCACTGCCATCATTTGGCGCCTCCCACCATTGCCTGGATCCCCTCGTGGATGATCCCCTCCAGATGGGCTTTTAAGTCTTTCTCATGAACCTCACCGACGATTTCCTCGGCAAAACCATCCACAAGTACGAGCCTGGCGGCTTCTTTGGAAAATCCGCGGCTTTGAAGATAAAAAAGTTCATTGTCATCTAGCTGTCCCGAAGCCGAGCCGTGGCTGGCGGCGACATCATCGTTGTCGATCCGGAGTTCTGGCTTGGAACGCGCTTCGGCGCTGTCCGACAACAAAAGATTACGATTCAACTGCTGAGAATCTGACTTCACCGCGTCCGGATGTACATGCACCAGACTGTCAAAACCCGACTTGGACCGATCCGCCAGAACACTCTTAAAATATTGCCGGCTGATGCAATGGCCCGCGCGATGATTCACAACGAGTGAGTGATCCGCGCTCGCCCCGCCACTCAGCATCGAAAGGCCTTTGCCTGAGAAAAATCCGTGCTCTTCGTCAAAATCTACGGTCGTGCGTGTTGCGGAGACCCCCTCCGCAGCTGCGAATACCAGATAGTCCAGGCTTGAATGTTTTTTTAAATGAAATTTATTCACAGTCGAAAAATACCCCTTCACGCCCGCTTCCTCGATCTGGTAATAATCCACGCAGGCATTTTCGGAAAGGAAGATCTCGACCGTTATATTTTTGGGCCCAAAGTTAAAGGCTCCTGTTTTATGCAGGACCAGATTCAGTCTCGTCGAGATACCGGCTGAGATCCTGACCGGAAAAACAGCCTCCCCGCTGTCCGCGGCGGTATTTTTATCCGCCAGAAAAACAAGGTGGATCATCTCCTCGACGACAACCTTATCGGGGATGCGCAATTCAAACCCGTCTTCGGTTTTTAGCGCCACGCCGTCCGGCAGACGCCCCATCTGCGAGCGTCCCGCGTCGAAGATTCCGTTGACAAAAACGATCTTATTTTCTTTCAACGAGTTCATACCCTTTCTTCTCAAGCTCTATCGCGAGCTCTTTTCCCCCTGAGCGGACGACCTTGCCATCCGATAAAATGTGGACGAAATCCGGCACCACATAATCCAGGAGCCTCTGGTAATGTGTGATCACGATAAACGCATTGTCCGGCTTTTTCAAAGAGTTCACGCCTTTAGCGACAATGCGCAGCGCGTCGATATCTAAACCTGAATCCGTCTCGTCCAGGACAGCAAGTTTGGGTTCCAGCACGGCCATTTGAACAATTTCGTTGCGTTTTTTCTCACCGCCCGAAAAACCCTGATTGACAGAACGATTTAAAAAATCCTCTTTCATCTCGACAATTTTGATCTTCTCCCGCACGATCTCGTCAAACTCCAGAGGGTCGACTTCCTTTTTCCCCAAATGCTTGAGTTTCGCGTTGTACGCCATGCGGAGGAAGCTGGCATTATTGACACCGGGAATTTCAACCGGGTATTGAAACGCCATAAAAATGCCCGAAAGCGCTCTGTCTTCGGGCGAAAGCGGCAGAACATTTTTCCCCTGGAATAAGATCTCCCCTTGAGTCACATCATAATGAGGATCGCCCGCCAGGACTTTGGACAGAGTGCTCTTACCTGAGCCGTTGGGGCCCATGATGGCATGGACTTCGCCGGCTTTTACCTCGAGATCGAAACCTTTTAAAATTTTCTTTCCGTTGATCTCGACATGTAAATTCTTAATGCTTAGCATCAACCGACACTCCCTTCGAGTTTCATTCCCAAAAGTTTCGTTGCTTCTACCGCGAATTCTCCCGGCAATTCCCGGAATACGTCCTTACAAAAACCATTCAGGATAGCCCCCATCGCGTCTTCGGAGGAGATCCCTCTCTGCTGGAAATAAAAGATCTGATCATCGCTGATCTTGGACGTCGTGGCCTCATGTTCGATACGCGCCGTCGGTGTCTGCACATCGATCACCGGAAACGTATTGGCTTTGCATTGGGGGCCCACCAGAAGTGAATCACACTGGCTGAAATTACGCGCGCCGATCGCGGACTTTTTGATCGTGACGGCACCGCGGTAAGTGTTGTTGGACTGCCCGGCCGAGATTCCTTTCGCAATTATGCGGCTCTTCGTATTTTTACCAATATGCGTCATTTTGGTGCCGGTGTCGGCCTGCTGAAAATGATTGGTGAGCGCGACCGAATAAAATTCGCCTATAGAATTCTCACCCAGGAGCACACAGCTGGGGTATTTCCATGTGATCGCGGAGCCGGTCTCGATCTGTGTCCAGGAGATCTTGGAATTTTTGCCCTTGCACAGGCCGCGCTTGGTGACAAAATTAAAGATGCCGCCCTTGCCGGTCACAGGGTCGCCCGCGTACCAGTTTTGTACTGTCGAATATTTGATCTCGGCATTATCGAGTGTCACAAGTTCCACCACCGCCGCGTGCAGTTGGTTGGTGTCAAATTTGGGCGCCGTACAGCCCTCGAGGTAGCTGACATAGCTGTCCTCTTCACAAATAATGAGCGTTCGCTCAAACTGCCCCGACCCTTCCGTATTGATGCGGAAATAACTCGAAAGCTCCATCGGACATTTCATGTTTTTGGGAATATAAACAAAAGAGCCGTCCGAAAACACCGCCGAATTCAATGCCGCGAAAAAATTATCCGTATACGGCACGACGGAACCCATGTATTTTTTGATCAGGTCCGGATATTTCTCCACCGCTTCGGAAAAAGAGCAGAAAACCACGCCCACATCGAGCAGTTTCTGCTTGTAGCTTGTCGCCACCGAAACGCTGTCAAAGATCGCGTCCACCGCGACTCCGGCGAGTTTTTTTTGTTCCATGAGGGGAATGCCGAGCTTCTCGAAAGTCGCCTTCAGCTCCGGGTCCACTTCGTCCATGCTTTTCAATTCTTTGGGCCGCTTCGGCGCGGAGTAATACGTCATGTCCTGATAATCGATCTTCGCGTATTTTACATTCGCCCAAGCGGGTTCGGTCATTTTGAGCCAGTGACGATAGGCTTTCAGGCGGAACTCGAGCATGAAATCAGGCTCATTCTTTAAACGTGAAATGGCGCGTACCGTCTCTTCGCTCAAACCTTTTGGCAGTGTGTCCGACTCGATCGGCGACGTGAAGCCGTATTTGTATTCCTGCGACGTGATCTCTTGGATAGTTTTCTGGCTCATTTGTTTCCTGCCCCCAGCATCACCTGATTCTCGATCTCATTTTTGGTGAGCATTTCCAGCGTTATGGAGTTGTAAAAATTGTCGAGGATGTGTTTGGTTTTACGCCACACAGGTTTGATGCCGCAAAGACAAAAATGTGTGCAGATAATGTCCTCCCGCGTATCCGGCGCGCAAAACACGTCAAATGTGCTTCCCTCGATCGCGTCAATGATCTGACGAAGCGTGATCTCGCAAGGCTTCCGAGCCAGCCTGAAGCCACCATGATTCCCCTGTTGGGAAATAACAAGTCCCGCGTGGCGGAGCGCCTGCAAAATTTTCTCTAAATAGGCCACAGGATAGCTCTCTTTTTCCGCAATCTCCTTGATCGTGATCAAGTTCGCTTCCGGATGCTTGGCAAAATAAGCCATACAAACAAGCGCATACTCCGTTTTCGTTGTATATTTCATAACTCTCCCAGACCCTCTCTATTTCCTGCTTAAAGTATACCAAACCAGACTCTTTTAGTCCAGATTGAGATTCCAAATAAATCTTATTTTTTTTAACTCATAACTCATTTAATTACAATAGGTTAATTGAGGGACAGTCC
>CAZBIH010000118.1:0-4882 GCA_964492015.1 uncultured Planctomycetia bacterium
TCGCGTATTTATCACCTCGACCGCGGGTATGAAAATCTTGTAGCCAAGCTTCAGCATCTGGGCGCAAAAATCAGAAGAGAAAAAGATTTACGATAAAAAAAGCGAAAGGGGGTGTCAAATGGCAGTAGTCATTCGTTTAAAAACGATGGGAACCAAGAAGAAGATTAAGCACCGTATCGTGGTGACAGATTCCAAGTCACCGAGAAACGGACGTTTTATCGAAGAAGTAGGCTCATGGGATCCTTCCAAGGAGCCCGCGAATGTGCGTGTCAAAAACGAGCGCGTGGAATATTGGATCAAGCAGGGCGCCCAGCCGTCGGAGACGGTCCGCAGTATTCTGAAAAAAGTCGGCGTCAAGTTAGCCGCCAGAAAGTAATTTCGGGTGTGCTTTGAAAATTCACGCTCTGACTCTTTTCCCGGGAATGTTTGACTCGTTCTTAGCCCATTCCATCGTGAAAAGAGCGATAGAAAAAAAGAAAGTGACGATCATGCCGCACAACCTGCGGGATTGGTCGGTCGACCGCCACAAAACGTGTGACGACAGGCCGTTTGGCGGCGGGCCGGGGATGCTGATGAAGCCCGAGCCCATATTTCAAGCCTACGACGATCTTTTTGGAAAGAAAAAAAGCAAAGATTTCCGCTTCATTTATCTTTCGGCACAGGGCAGCCCCTTTGACCACAAAAAGGCCAAAGAGTTGTCCGGTCTCAAGGAAATCGCTTTTTTGTGCGGTCATTATGAAGGGGTGGACCAAAGGGTGCTGGACGAGCTCGTGACCGATGAGATATCGATCGGGGACTATATTTTGACCGGAGGCGAGCTTCCGGCCATGGTGGTGATGGACGCGGTGGTGCGGTTAGTGCCCGGGGTGGTGGGCTGCGCGGCTTCGACAGAATTTGAATCTTTCACCCAAAATCTGCTAGAATACCCCCAGTATACAAGACCTGCCGTCTACCGGGGGCTTGAGGCTCCTGCGGTGCTTTTATCGGGGAATCATCAGAAGATAAGACAGTGGCAAAAGGACCAGGCGCTTAAGCGAACACTTAAGCGGCGGCCGGATCTATTAAATTTGAAAACGAAAAAAGGAAAATAGAGGACGTTATGGCACACCGTTTGATCAAAGCGCTCGAAGCCGAGCACATGAAAAAAGAAACTTACCGCTTCAAAGTGGGCGATACGATCCGTGTCGGCGTCCGCGTCGATGAAGGCGAAGGAAAGTTCCGTACCCAGATGTTCGAGGGCATCGTCATCCGCAAAGAGGGTACCGGCGTCCGCGAGAACTTTACCGTGCGTCGTGTTTCTTTCGGCGAAGGCGTCGAGAGAAAATTCCCGGTCCATTCCCCCACGGTACAGAAGGTGGAAGTGATCCGTTCAGGCCGCGTGCGCCGCGCGAAACTTTATTACCTGCGTAAGACTACAGGCAAGGGCGGACGCATTGAAGAAGAGCGCAGAAAAGATAAAGCAGCCCCGGTTGCTTCCGCACCAGCCGCTGCTTCAGCATGATCTTGATCTGATCGATCAGGGATACAAGTCCCTGGCGGGCGTGGATGAAGCGGGACGTGGCCCTTTAGCGGGCCCGGTCGTCGCCTCAGCCGTGATCGTCAGGGATTTTTCATTTTTTTCAGTTGTTAATGACTCGAAGAAAATGTCGGCGAAGGCGCGAGAGCTCGCGTATGAAGAGATCCTCGCCAAGTGCGTGGTGGGAGTTGGTATTATCGACTGCCACCGAATAGACCAGATCGATATTTTTCAGGCGACCTTAAGGGCGATGGAAGAAGCGGTGATGAAGCTTGGCGAAGTGCCCGACGTCCTATTGGTGGATGGGCCCAAGACGCCGAACCTGCCGTTCAAGCAGGTGCCGATCATCGACGGCGACGCGATCTCGTTCTCGATCGCCTGCGCGTCCGTGGTGGCGAAGGTCACGCGGGATCGCATGATGGAATATTACGCCGAAGAGTTTCCGCAGTACGGTTTTGAGAAGCACAAGGGTTACGGGACACGGGACCACATGGAAGCGATCAAGAAACATGGTCCCTGCAAAATTCACCGCAGGAGTTTTGAACCGGTCAAGTCTCTCTATGGAAACGCTTTTAATTATTGATTTTGGTTCCCAGTACAATCAACTCATCGCACGGCGTGTGCGCGAATCGAAAGTCTTCTGCGAGATCGTTCCTCCGATGATCACCGCCGATGAGATCCGCGCCAAGAATGTCAAAGGCATCATCCTTTCCGGCGGCCCGGCCAGCGTTTATGAAAAAAATTCTCCTAAATTAAATCCTGACTTTTTGAAATTGGGTGTGCCGGTCTTGGGCATCTGCTACGGCATGCAGGCTCTCTCGCATCTCTTGGGAGGTGAAGTCCGCCGCGCCAAACGCCGCGAATATGGGCACGCGGATCTTTTTTTGCACGTAAAGCACGGAGAGTTATTTCACGGCGTGCCGAAACGCTGGGTTTCCTGGATGTCTCACGGGGATTATGTCTCTCGCCTTCCCAAAGGTTTTTTTAAGACCGCTTATACGCGCAGTACGGTCGTGGCCGCGTTTGAAAATCCCCAAACCAAAACTTACGGCGTGCAGTTCCACCCCGAAGTGCTTCACAGCGAATACGGCGCGCATGTCATCCGCAATTTTTTATTCCGTGTCTGCGGCTACAACCGCGGCTGGACGATGAAGAATTTCATCAAGGAAACCGTTTCCAAGACTCGCCACATCGTGGGCCGGGACAAAGTCATCCTCGGGCTTTCCGGCGGCGTGGATTCGTCGGTCGCCGCGGCACTTTTGTCAAAAGCCGTCGGCAAACAGCTGATCTGTATTTTTGTGAACAACGGCCTTCTTCGCAAGGGTGAGGAAAACGAAGTCCGCCGCGCATTCTCCGCCAAAGGCGGACCCGCCTCTGGCGGGATGGGGCAGGCCCGCTTTCCTATGAACTTAAGGATCGTCAACGCCGAGAAAATCTTTCTTCAAAAGTTAAAAGGTGTGACAGACCCCGAGAGAAAAAGAAAGATCATTGGCCACGAATTCATTTATGTCTTTCAGCGCGAAGCCAAAAAGATCAAAGGCGCCAAATTTTTAGGGCAGGGAACTCTGTACCCCGACGTCATCGAGAGCCGCTCCGCCTTCGGAGGCCCGACCGCGGTCATCAAGTCCCACCACAACGTGGGCGGCCTGCCGGAAAAAATGGACATGAAACTCGTCGAGCCTCTGCGCGAACTTTTTAAGGATGAAGCGCGTGCACTCGGCTACACGCTGGGCCTTCCCAAAGCGCTCATCGGCCGCCATCCGTTCCCGGGTCCTGGCCTGGCCGTGAGAATTTTAGGCGAGATCACCCGCGAGCGTCTTGAGATCTTAAGAGAAGCCGATGTTCGCTTCATCGAAGAGATCCGCAACGCCGGCCTCTACGACAAGATCTGGCAAGCCTTCGCCGTTCTTCTGCCGGTCAAGACGGTCGGTGTTATGGGTGATGAAAGAACCTACGACAACGTCGTCGGCTTGCGCGCGGTCACCTCGGTCGATGGCATGACGGCCGATTGGTTCCATTTCCCTAAAGATGTTCTGTCCAAAATTTCAAACCGTATTATCAATGAAGTGAAGGGTGTTAACCGCGTCGTGTATGACATTAGTTCTAAACCTCCTGCGACAATAGAATGGGAATAGCAGGCACGATTTGAAAAGGAAGGTTTTATGCGCTATACTTTGAGCATCGAGGGATAATTTATGACACATCTTCTTCAACAGGCGTTTGCCAAAGTTTCCAAGCTTCCGGAAGTGGAGCAGAATGTGCTTGCCCGATGGGTATTGGGAGAGCTGGACTCGGAAAGACGCTGGGAGAAGGCTTTTGCGGGGTCAGAGGATATTTTGAGCAAGCTTGCCGATGAGGCTTTGGGAGAGCATAAACGCGGTAAAACAAAGATCCTTCGCCCTGAATCATTGTGAAGTCCCGTACAACCAAATCCTTTCGTGATTTATTCTCGGACCTTCCGGCTCTTATACGTAAGCAAGCCAAAGAATCGTATAAGCTATTTCAGAAAAGCCCGTATCACCCAAGTCTTCAGTTTAAGCGCATTCATTCGATCCGGCCTATTTATTCGGTGAGGATCAGCAAAGATTATCGGTCGGTTTGTATTCAAAGCGACAATGAACTGATCTGGTATTGGATCGGCTCGCATGCCGATTACGAAAAATTAATTAAAAAACTGTGAGCAAGTTACCAGGAGTAACCATGTCCCCTAAGTCGATCCGATTTGCTTCTCTATTTTTGGTCTCACTCGTTTTCTTCCAAGCCACCGCTTTCGCCGACACCCTCGAAGGCCGCGTAGTCCGCGCGAATTCCCGGGCGCTGGAACTCAAAGTCTATGACCCTCAAGGCAGGCCTTATCCCAACAATTTGAATCTTGAGGTCAATTCACGCACACGGCTGGTGGGAGTTTCCTCTGTCTTAGAACTTTATGCTCAAGACCCCGTGAGCGTCGACGTACACCAGACAGAGTCCCGCGTCTGGATCGCCGATCGGATCACTCTCTTCCAAGAAATGAACACCCGTCCCGCGACTAAAAATCCTCCGTCGTCTTTGCGGGATGTTCTAGGAAGCCCTGTGGTCCGTGGCGCTCTCTTGGGAGCGGCGACAGGCGCGATAGCTTCTTCATCCTCCGGCGGAAAAGCGGGGAAGGGGGCTCTCGTTGGCGCTGGCGTTGGAGCTGCAGCCGGCCTGCTTGGCGAGATGTTCAGCCAAAATTCCAACTCTTCGCAGGATTCGGATAGCCAATAACACGTTCGGTGTTGCGCCGGGGCCTGGCCGGTAAAGCTTTTTGAGCCGCCGTTCATTTTGCCCCGCCGAGGCAAAATTTCACTCGGAGACAAGATTCGCTCGTCCCGCTATAAAGAGCGG
>CAZBIH010000119.1:0-4827 GCA_964492015.1 uncultured Planctomycetia bacterium
CAGCGCATCCGTAAAGCGGTCGAGCCTTTTTCCGGGACTTTGCCGGACTGGGATATTCTTTTGAATCTGGCGGGGTTGACAGGGCTTTCTTTGAAATATTTAAGACCTGAAAATATTTTTGACGACTTAGCCAAAGAAATTCCCGCATTTCGGGATATGAATTATAAGAAGCTAAGCAACCAGGGTTTGGTTTGGAGCCAATAGACCCATGCTGATCGATTTTCTCATTAAATTTATTCTCGCCGCGGCCTTTTTAGGTATGGTGCTGAATTTGGCGGGCCTTTTGACCTGGGTGGAGCGTAAGCAAAGTGCTGTCATGCAGGACCGCATCGGCGCTAACCGCGCCAAGATCGTATTTCCCAAATGGCTTTTCCCGCTGAACTGGCTGGTCTGGCTTCCCAATGAGCTGGGCCTCTTTCATTCTCTGGCGGACGCGGTCAAAATGTTCGTGAAAGAGGATTTTGTGCCCCGCGGCGCGGACAAGTTTTTGCACACGCTGGCGCCCGTTCTCTCAGTGGTATTCGCGCTCATGGCGTTCGCGGCGATCCCGTTTGGGGATACGCTTCATTGGGGCGGGCATGTGATCAATCTGCAGATCGCCGATATCAACGCCGGGGTGCTGTTTATTTTCGCGATGCTGGGCTTGGGAGTGTACGGAGTGATCCTCGCGGGATTCGCCTCCAACAGCAATTACGCCTATCTGGGCGGCATGCGCGCGGCGTCGCAGATGCTTTCGTATGAGATCACGATGGGGATCTCGATCATGGGGATCGTCATTGCGTACGGCTCCTTAAGCCTTCAGGAGATCGTGAGGGCTCAAAGCCACGTTTGGGGGATATTCGTCCAACCTTTGGCATTTTTTCTTTTTATGACGGCGGCCCTGGCAGAAACCAAGCGCGTGCCTTTTGATCTACCGGAAGGCGAATCGGAGATCATCGGTTATTTTGTCGAGTACAGCGGCATGAAATTCGGCATGTTCTTTCTAACCGATCTGGTTGAGACGGTGCTCGTGGCATGCCTCATGACCACCTTTTTTCTGGGCGGATGGCAAGTCCCGTTTTTAAAACCCGACGGTTTCCATCTGCCGGGAGGGTCCTTTATCGCGATCGCGCATGGAATGGTGATCACATTGGGCGTCCTGTCGTTCATGTTCAAGGTTGTTTTTTTCAACTGGCTTTTCATGGCGATCCGCTGGACACTGCCGCGTTTTCGGTATGACCAATTGATGCATCTGGGCTGGAAGATCCTGTTCCCGGCGTCTTTGGTGAATGTTTTGATTACAAGTTTAGTCGTTGTGTGGAGAGGCTAGAGCCATGGCAGTAAAACTGATGAAAAGAAAAGAGCTCTCGGCGTGGGACAAGACGTATCTGCCCATGCTTTTCACAGGTTTGTGGATCACCTCACGGCATTTTTTCAAAAATTTCTTTATTCAGACACTGAATCTTTTTGGTTTGACCAAAAATTTAAAAGGTTCGGTGACATTTCAGTATCCGGAAGTCCAGCGTCCGCTGTCCAAGAGAACACGCACCCGCCACCGCCTCACCAAGAGGGAAGACGGCGCGCCGCGTTGTGTCGCGTGCATGATGTGCGAGACGGTGTGTCCCGCGCGATGTATCAACATCGTGGCCAAGGAAAATCCGGACCCCAACATCGAAAAAATGCCCGCGTCCTTCGATCTGGACCTGGGGATGTGCGTGTATTGCGGCTTTTGTGTCGAGGTTTGCCCAGAGGACGCCATCCGCATGGATACCCAAATTTTAGATATCGCGGCCTACAGCCGCAAAGCCATGCAGTTGGACATGAACGAATTATTGAATCCTACCACCGCCTACCCCCAAAAATAAGTTTTTTCCTTTTTTGCCAGGCGCGCTTATAGGATGCTAAAATGATCCTCTAGATGCATATTCTTATTCAGTCCAACCCCAACTGTTTTGAGAACCAGGAATTTGTGTTCAATGAGTTGGGACTGCCGGAACCTATCCGCGCGATCTTGACTGGTGATGAGGGCAAAGAAACAGAGTGCGATGTGGTCGGCGTGGAGGCCGGGAGCCTCTGGATTCAGGCGATGGTGGTCAAAATAGCCGATTCCAGCGACGGCATCGCATATATGATCTATGGCGGAGCGTGGGGGATACGTCTGCGGCCGCTTAAGTTTCGCCATGAACCCTGGGATTTGGCGAACAAACATCAATGGGGCGAACCTTTTAAAATTTACGGCAAAAAAGAGGATCTTTTTTATGGAACAATCACCCGCTAGTTTTTCAAAATATATTTTTGTCTGTGAGAACCAGCGTCCGGAAGGCGCTTGCTGCGGCGTTAAAGGAACCGAGATCCGCGAAGCGCTCAAAGCCAGGGTTAAGCAGATGGGTTTGGACGGGAAGATCCGCGTGAGCCGGTCTGGATGCGTGGATGTCTGCAGTCTGGGGCCCAATGTGCTTTTGATGCCGGAAAATATCTGGTTTAAAAAAGTATCGATCGCTGATGTGGATGCGATCCTTGAAAAGGCCGTCAAATGAAAGCGGGGGATGTTCCATGGACCCGGGCCGCGAAGATCTCTGATATTCCGGAGGGCGGCGGGGTTTTATTGACCGTTGAAGGTAAAAAGATCGCGCTCCTTCGGTCTGAGGATAAATATTATGCGATCGAGAATTCCTGTCCGCACCGAGGCGCGCCTTTGTCTCTCGGGCACGCTCAAAATTGCCAGGTGACTTGCTCGTGGCATGCGTGGGCATTTGATCTAAAAACGGGAGAATGTCTCTCCGTGCCCGAAGTGAAGTTGATCACCTACCCGGTGAAAGTTGAGCGGGATGATATTTTTGTCCAGGCGTGACCGTTTCAAAAAAATAGGAGCCTTGATCCTTATGGTTTCTCTATTTTCTCTGTTTCCAAAAAGAGCATTGGCAAGCCTTGAGGACGTCCGAGATTCCAAAAGCCCGTTCGGCGTTCTGGATTTTTTGCATTGGGACCATGAGTGGAACGGCCATCATTACACGCCTGAAAAAGCCGAGCGCGCGGTCCGGCTCATGAAAGAAGCCGGTGTGGGTTTTGTCCGCATGGATTTTTTGTGGGACGATGTCGAGCCGGCCCGTGGGCAATGGAATTTTGAAAAATACGACCGCCTGGTCGGGCTTTTGACCAAAAATAATATCAAGATCCTCGGGCTTTTGAATTATAACGCGACGTGGACGGGCGGGGATTGGAACACGGCTCCGGACGCTGATCTTTTCGCGATCTATGCCAAGGCTGTCGTGAACCGTTATAAAGACAGGGTAAAATACTGGGAAATTTGGAACGAACCCAACCAATCTATTTATTGGGTGCCTCAGGACGGGATGAAGGCGTACACAGCTCTTTTAAAAAAGGTGTACCCGGTGATCAAATCGGAGGATCCAACGGCTCTGGTTCTTTTGGGAGGGCTTGCCAGTGACGCCGCGCCTTCCCTGGAGCAGATCTACCGGCTTGGCGGAAAAGAATATTTTGATATCGTCAATTTTCATCCGTTTGAAAGCCCGCTCGACCCTCAAGCCATGCAAAAAATGAGATCGGCTTATGAGACGGTTTATCGCCTGATGCAGAAAAATGGGGATGAGAAAAAACCGATCTGGTTGACCGAGTTAGGGTGTCCCGGGGTCCCGGCGGCAAAGGAGACTCAAGAGTGGTGGAAGGGAAAGAATCCCGGTGAGGACAAGCAGGCCGCGTGGGTTCAAAACATTTTTGAAGAGCCCTTTAAGTGGAAAGGTGTTGAAAAGGTTTTCTGGGCTTTTTTCCGTGATACGCCGGACCACTTTTTAACGGGGACTGATTTTTTTGGTTTGGTGCGGGAAGATTTTTCCAAGAAGCCGGCCTACGAGGCTTACCGGCGGAAGGTTAAAGATAGGAATCTGGCTTAGAAAGGTAATTCTTCACGTAGTTGTTCACACCGCTTTCTAAATTTTTAAATTTCACCGGACAGCCGGTTTTTAAGAGTTTTTTTAAGTCGGCTTGAGTGAAATACTGATACTGATCCTTGATCGACTCGGGCATTTCAATGTATTCGATAGTTGTTTCCCTGCCGCAAGCCTTGAAGAGCGCCTCGGCCAGCTCATTCCAGCTTTGAGCTTTTCCGGCCCCGAGATTAAAGATCCCCTTGATGGCCGGGTTTTGATAGAACCAGATCATCGCGTCGGCGATATCTTTCACATACACAAAATCCCGCATTTGTCCGCCGTCGGCGTATTCTTTTTTGTAGGACTTGAACAGTTTAATAAGCCCTTCGGCGCGGATCTGCTCAAAACCCTTTTGGACCATACTGCGCATGCCGCCCTTGTGATATTCATTGGGGCCGTAGACGTTGAAAAAACGGAAGCCGGTGAAGTTTTTTTCGTAGCCGTGCTTCAAGACCCAGAGGTCAAAATCAAGCTTGGACTGTCCGTAATGGTTTAAGGGACGCAGGGAAGGGGTCTTCCAATCTTCGTCGGAGAATCCCAGGTCGCCGTTGCCGTAAGTGGCGGCGCTGGAAGCGTAAGCCAGATAGGCGTTGTTTTTCAGGCACCACCGGGCGATGCGTTCGGAATATTCAGAATTGTTACGTCGCAGGTACTGTGTGTCCATCTCGGTGGTGTCGGAGCAGGCTCCCATGTGGAAGATGGCGGTGATCTTTTTGTCGAATTCACCGGCTTCGAGCTTCTGAATGAACGGCTCTGAGTCCAGGTAGAGGCTGAGGCTGTGTTTTTTGAGATTGTTCCATTTAGGAGAGTTTTCGGCGCGCTCGTCCACGACGAGAATGTCTTTCTCTCCGAGTGAGTTCAGCTTCCAGACCAAAACACTTCCGATAAATCCTGCCCCGCC
>CAZBIH010000120.1:0-4803 GCA_964492015.1 uncultured Planctomycetia bacterium
ACTTTTATTTTGGCTTATTTTGGAGGTGCTGGGGTGGGTTGAGTGGCGAAGCTATCCTGGTAAATAACGACCTTATTTTTGCCTGTGTGCTTGGCTTCATAAAGAGCTTTATCCGCCCTGGCCACGAGCACTTCGATATCTATATCGCCCGGCCGGGCCTGGGTCACGCCGATACTAATGGTCGTAGAAAAATCACCCTTCTCATGCTTGAAGACTTTTTGGCTTAATCCTAGCCGGATCTTATCAGCTACTTTGGCCGCATCCTGTTCGCTAGCGCCGGGGAGCATGACAATAAATTCTTCACCACCGTAACGCGCCGCCACGTCTAGCGCACGGCATGTCCCTTTGATGACCGCGGATAATTCGCGCAGGACCGCATCCCCCGTCGGGTGGCCGTACGTGTCGTTGGTCTTTTTAAAATTATCGGCATCGCTCATGAGGATGCTCATGTTCCGGTCATTTCTTCGCAGAACTAGAGTCGCCAGCTCCGCTTTCGCCAGAAGCTTGAACTGCCCGATATTGTAAAGGCCCGTGAGTGAATCACGTGTCGCCATTTTCATGAGCTTCGCGCGCTCGATGGTAACGGCCAATTGGTTGTAAAGCGTCAGCCCGAAGTAGCTCACCAAAATAAAGATCGTCGGATAGATGAGGTTGATCCACCATCCAAAAAAAACAAATAGTGCGATACAAACCGCCCAATAAGCCACTGCCAAAAGAAGCGTACGGAAAGCATTTCTAAAATAGCTTTCGGCAGAGGTAATGAAATAAATGCCGAACGCCAAAAACAGCAGGATCATGGCATTTTCAAAAAATGAGAACGGGCGGATGAATTTTTCTTCGAGCAGATTGTTCAGCACCGTCAGATTGACGCCGACAGCCGGATAGGCCGGCTGAAGCGGAGTCGGGCGGATATCAAAAAGGCCCGAGGCGGAAGTGCCGACAAAGCAGATCTTGTCTTTGAATTCTTCCAGCGCGATCAAGGGCTTCTGGCCTTTTTGCGCCACCGCGTAGGAAGAGATCACATCGATATAGGAATAATGTTTGAACGTCTGGTCCCAGCGCCCCGTCCAATTCAATATAAAATTCCCCTTGGCATCCAACGGAACGGTCAAAAACTTTTCACGGGCCGGGATGATGACCTCCTCTTTTTTAAAAACAATATCCTCGGCCTTGCTCCCAAAGAGATCGAGCACAACCGCCAGGGAAAGCTGAGGGATGACCTTCCCATCCACGTTCATTGTCAGAGGCATGCGGCGCATGACACCGTCTTCGTCGGGCGCTAGGTTAATGTGACCAGCACCGGCGGCGTTGTCACGAAACTCCGGTAAAGAGGTCAAGAGGCGCGACTTATTAAGCGACGGGATCTCTTCCACGACTTCCGCCAGGTAGACATTTTTGGCGGCTTGGATAGCGCCGGCAAGACTGGCGTCATTGACGGGGTCGCTTTGTTCGCTAAAAATAACATCAAATACAACGGCTTTCGCGCCTAATTTTTTCAAGATCTTGATCAGAGACGCATGCCAATTACGCTCCCAAGGCCAGCGGCCGATCTTGGCGACACTGTCATCCGAGATCTCGATCACCACGATCTGAGGCTGCGCAGGCCGCGAGCCTCTCATCATGCAACGATAATCATAAGTCACCAGCTCAAACCTCTGAAAGATCTGAAGCCCATACGCCAGATAAATGGCCGCCAGCATGGAAACAATGATAAGCGCCCGCGTACGACTGGCTTCTTTCCAGGCAAGCTCTTTGAATGAAATTTTAGGCAGGGTTATTTTCATAGGAAAAATAAAAAGGGCAACCGTCGTTCCCGATTGCCCCTTTTCACTTTAGCGTAGGATCCTTAAAAGATCGGCTCTTACTTCGAAACCTTCACTTCAAACGTGGTCCCGCGAATACCCACGATCGAGGTCGGGGTCTTCACTTCAAATTTTGAGGTGCCTGCAAGCTTTTCCGCCTTCACAAGAACGGCTCCAAGCGACACATCCAAAAGTGTCGTATCGGTCGCATCTTCTTGATGTTGAAAAGTCTTGAATACAAACTCACTGGATTCCCGCACCACGATCTCAGCCGTCTTGGCGGCCCCTTCAAGATTCATGACCACTTCAGAGCCCTCCGTCGTCTTGACTGAATCCCCTTCGGTAAGAATGGCGTCAACCTGCAACAACTGCCAATCCACAGCACCCGGCTTTTTGGTATAAGCATCCCCCGTGATCGTCATTACTTTCGCCTGGTTCTGATTCTCCGCAAACACCGGAATCGCCACCAGCGAAAGTAAAAGAGCTGCAAAGGTTAGTTTGAAACAAGCTAATTTGATAGTCATATTGTCCTCATTCCTTATGGGTATAAGTGCTTATTCCTGATTAAATAGTACAGTATATTGCTAGGAAATACAATATAGTTGTTAAGAATATCTGAATATTTTAACGATTAATAAATAAGGTCTTCGCAGTTACCATTTCACACCTCGTAGGTGTGAAATGGTAACTGCGGAGCGAGAACAGGTGTATAGTGAGAAGAAGAAATTGACGCCGCCTATCAATCCCCGCCAATGCTCCAAGCAGTTAACGAACTTTAAAAAAATGAGGTACTTCAATGGCAGCAAAACATCGCGGTGGAAGACAAGTCAAGAAGACGGCAAAAAGACCTGTGGCGAAAAGAAGGGTCAAGAAAAGCAAGGCTGGGAAAAAGAAGGCTTAAGGAAAATTACTGACCCGTCGGATATCCTCCGATGGGTTATTTTTTTGCTAACCCCTCCCCGTGGGACGGAATTCGGTAAATTGTCATTTCGAGCGAAGCGAGAAATCTCGCATTTATAGGTGTGAAATCTTAACGATCTCTGTCCTCACGGATCAAGTCCACACTGTCGCTGTGCTTGCGGCCGGAGAGATTTTCTTTCAAAGCTGATGCTTTGCGTAGAACAACAGCTATCCATAAGCTGTATCCCAACGAAAACATAATCGGGCCTGAAAAGAATAGTGTCATCATCAAATTCTGACCAAAAGTAGGTAGAATTAAGTTCTTTCCGAGTTGAAAAATCAATTGAGCGAGAACGACGATCCAAGTGAAGCCAACAATCGCCGATACGGTTCGAAGCCTTGAGCTAACTGGTCTTGCAGTAAAAATCAAAATGAAGGCGAGGGCCATTTGCGCGATTGAAGCGACGGTGCCTATGGCCAACGGTACAATTGAAATTAAAAAAGAGTGAAAACTCACCGCCGGGAGATTCACCCCCGGAAGTTCAGAGGCAAAAGGATCCGGCTGTCCCTGGTAGTGGAAGTTGAGAATTTGGATGGTCCCAATGATTCCGAAGTAAAACACCCCAAAGCAGGCCGCTAACAGAGCAAGAATTCGTCGCCATTCATTCACACTAACGCTACCTCCTAGCACCCCATATCAACCCAAAAAGATTTACGGACAAACTTCGCGTAGCACCCAATACAATGCGAGATTTCTCGCTACGCTCGAAATGACATTATGTGAGTTTAATAAACTTCTTCTTCCCCGCTTTCAAAAGCGCACCTTTTTTGACGCTGTATTTTAAATTGAAATCGGAAATCTTTTCTCCGTCGATCGATACCGCGCCTTGCTCGATTAATCGCTTCGCCTCACCCGTGGATGAAACAGCGCCGGCGCGTTTTAGGAGGTCTACGATCCAGATTTCTTTTTCCTCAACCTTTAACTCTTCCGGGTTTTCTGGGTTCTCTTTTTTGGAGAACATGCGGTCGAATTCGTCGGCTTGGTCTTTACCGGCTTGCTCGCCGTAGTATTGGGACACGATAAGTTTAGCGAGTTTCATTTTGGCGGCTTTAGGATGCATCTCCTCTTCAGGGGCTGGTATGGTGATGCATGGCAAATCCGTCAAAAGATTAAAATAATCAGCCATCAACGTATCGGGAATGGACATGATCTTGCCGAACATATCTTTGGCAGTGTCCATGACGGCTACGTAGTTACCAAGTGATTTAGACATTTTTTGAGTGCCGTCCAATCCGACAAGAAGCGGCAACGTCATCACGATCTGCGGTTTCATTTTGTACATCGATTGTATCTCGCGGCCCATCAATAAATTGAAAAGCTGATCCGTACCTCCCAGCTCAATATCGGCCTTAACCGCTACGGAATCGTATCCTTGCATGATGGGATAAAACATCTCTTGCAAAGCGATCGGACGATGCGCTTTTCTGCGTTTGTCAAAATCATCGCGCACCAGAAGCTGGTCCACCGTGACACAGCCCGCGATGCTGATAAATGTTTTAAGCATTTCGGGCGTGTCTAGCCATTTACTGTTAAACACAACTTCAATTTTTTTGGGATCACTATCCAGAATCTTGAAGGCCTGCTCTTGGTATGTTTTCGCGTTCGCCAGAACCTGTTCCGTTGTGAGAATAGGCCTTGTTTTGGATTGACCTGTTGGATCGCCTATCTTGGCGGTGGAATCGCCGATGATCAAAACAACTTTATGCCCCAGATCCTGAAACTGTCTAAGCTTTCTTAACAGTACGGTGTGCCCAAGATGAATGTCAGGAGAACTGGGATCAAAACCCGCTTTTATGCGAAGCGGTTTATTTTCTTTTTGGGATTGTTCGAGGCGAGAAAAAAGACCTTCCCTGTCGATCACGTTAACCGTGTTTCGACAGAGAAGATCTACTTGGCTCTTGAGATCGCGGGGTGCGCGATCCATTGATTACTGAGCGATACCTTTGGTGCTGAGAGCGATCTTCCTTGCGGGGATGTCGATCTTCAAGATGCGCGCGTTTACTTTTTTGCCGGCGGGAAACGACGACTCAAGCAATTGCG
>CAZBIH010000121.1:0-4778 GCA_964492015.1 uncultured Planctomycetia bacterium
CTGCGGCAAAATGAGGTCGAGGAAGCGCCCTTGCCTGAAAAGGCCGAACCGGCCCTAGCCGAAGCTGCCCAAGAAGAAAAGGGCCAGCCTAAAAAAAGAAGCACTTTTGTTCCTCTGACGATGAAGGACATTGAAGAGCGGGGCGCGGCTAATTAAGCCCCCGCATTTCCCTTAAGCCCGCAATCGACTCATTTATATGGTATACTTGACCTTTAACAGCAAAGGGAGAACTTTAATGAATACAGGCACGAGAATGATCAAAGGCTACAATTGGCCGACCCTCGCTTTCTTCGTGACGGTGATGCTAGGGGCGCTCATAGGAACGCCTTGGTATCTCTATCGTTACGGGATCTCATTGCCGGAGATCCTTTTGACCCTCTTTTTCATCATCGCGACGGGGATGGGGATCACGGTGGGTTACCATCGTTACTATGCCCACGTTACTTTCAAGACCAACCCAGTCGTCCAATTTTTGGTCCTTTTTTTCGGCTCGGCGGCGTTTGAACAGTCCGCGCTGACCTGGTCTTCCGGCCACCGCGACCATCACCGTTACGTCGATACGGAGCTGGATCCCTACAGTATCAAAAAAGGTTTTTGGTACGCCCACATCGGATGGATGACGCTGTGGAAACAGGAGCCGGATTACCGCAACGCCAAAGATCTTTTGAAAAATAAAATGGTCATGCACCAGCATTACAATTACCCTCTATGGGGTTTGACGGCCGGCATCGTTTTTCCTGTTTTATTGGGGGCTCTCATGGGGCATGCGCTGGGTGCGCTCATCCTGGCTGTATTTTTCAGGATCACTTTTGTGTATCACGCGACGTTTTGCATCAATTCTGTCTGCCATATGTTTGGCAAACCTACCTATGACATTCATTCGACCGCCAAAGACCACTGGTTTGTGGCGATCCTGACCAACGGGGAAGGGTATCACAATTTTCATCACCGCTTTCCGACCGATTACCGCAATGGGGTCCGCTGGTACCAATGGGACCCGAGCAAATGGGCCATCGTTCTCTTGGCGCGTCTGGGCATGATCTGGGATCTGAAACAGGTTTCAACATTCAGCATCCTCCAGGCGAAGCTTGCCGCCGAAAATCAGGCGCTTTGCGAACGATTCACGGGGATCAAGGACCCGCAGCGTTTTCTTCATATGAAAGAGGCTCTTGGGGTCCGGTACACGGCGTTGATGCAGAAGCTCGCCGCATGGGAGGCGACCGTGGCCAACCGCTCTCATGAACTCCAAGAAGCGGCTCATGAGAAGATCCGGCAGACCAAGATCGATTTTGAGAACTCACGCCGTGAGTGGAGAGAATATACCCGCGTCTGGATGCAGGATTCCTCTTACGCTTGCGCAGGCTCTATTTAAATTAAACTAAAAAGTTAAAAATGAAAAACCCGCCAGAAATTTTCTGACGGGTTTTTTTGACTTAAACCGTAAAATTTTTAGCGGCCGCTGTCCTTACGCTTTGAAAAACAGGTCTTGCAATAAACGGGCCTGTCTTCTCTGGGTTTAAAAGGAACTTCGCACTCTTGCTTGCATTCCGCACAAGTTGCTTTAAACATTTCTTTCGGTCCACCAAATCCGCCATCCTGATATCCCATGTCGTATTATCTCCTTGTTATTTCATAATCATAACACGTAGAATGTGGTTTAGATATAAAATCGGAGGAATAGTATGCCAAGAGTGATCGTGCTTGCGGATCTGGTCATCGTTCTAGTCATCGCGTTTCTGGGGGTTAGCTTATGTCTATGGGTCTATCAGCAGGTCAAGAAGGGGGCAAAAAAGTGAATCGAACGATCTCGCTGGGGATCATGGGGGTTGTAGGGCTCATTATTTTACTGGTCCTTTTCGGAGGTTTCTTCGCGTTTGTAAAGATCGAGGGAAGTGAGATCGGTGTTGTGCAAGACTGGGGAGGGGTTAAGCCTCAGACGCTTGGCGCGGGAACACACCTCTATAATAATTTCATTCAGGATATCCACGTTTATCCGATCGGGACGCAGAAGATCACCTTTGATACCAGGTCCGGAAATGCGGATGCCGAATATGATCGTATTCCTGTGGAAGTCGGAGAAAATGGCGGACAGAAGGCGTGGGTGGCGATCTCCGTGAATTACCATTTGAACCCGGAAGACATCGTGAAGCTTCACAAGCAGGGTATTGGCAGGACTTACGAGTCGGTCGTTTTGAAAAGAGAAGTCGTTGACACGGTCAACGAGATAGCCCGTCCTTACAAGTCAGCGCTGGAGCTTTACTCAGGGAGTGGATTCGTCGATTTTAAAAATAAGATCGATGAAGCGCTGAAGAGCAACCCTGTTCTTAAAGACAGGGGCATCGATGTTGAGAACACGATCATCTACAACGTACATCTGGACCCGGCCTACGAAGCTGAGATCGCGGCCAAGCAGATCGCTCAACAGCAGGTCTTGAGGAAGCAGGAAGAAACCAAGGCCGCTGAACAAGAAGCCAAGCGTATTTTCGCCATGAGCCAGGCTCAGGTGGAGCAGGTGAGACAGGAAGCGGAAGCAAGAAAGATCCAAATGGTCACGGCCGCGGAAGCCAATGCCCGTAAGACGGTGCTGGATGCCGAAGCGGAACGTGATTCCAACCTCGCCCGAGCTTCGGGAGAATTAGCGGTCGGTAAAGCCCGCGCGGAAGTCGCTCAAATGACCCGGGATGCCCAGTATGCGGGAGAATCCGGTATGAGAAAAGCCGAGGTAGAGATCGCCGCGTCAAAGGCGGAGATGATGAAAGCTATTTTGGACAAAGTCACTGTTCTTCCGGAGAAAACATTCGCTCAGATCGGGAAGGCCGGGGGAATATTGATGTCAGATTCGAGCTCAAGCAGCAGCCAGTAGCAATTACGGGCAATTACGGCAATTACGGGGACATCATACTTAATTGGTCACAATTAAGTATGATGTCCCCGTAATTGCCATGAACGGGCCGTGGTTTAGCCCGGTTATTTTTTTACTTGTAAACGAACGTTCGTTCGTTTATAGTAGGCGGCAGGAGAAAAGAGAATATGCCCAAGCCGCCGATCGATGTTACGAATGCTGTACGGAAGATCCGCGATTTTTTCCGTGCCCAGCATCGTGCGCCGAGTTTTGAGGAAATACGCACCCTTTTTAATTATCGTTCCAAGGCGTCGGCGCATTTTTTGGTTGGCCAGCTCATCGAGAAAAATTTTCTTCAAAAAGATCCTACGGGCCGCATCCTATGGGATCAGCTGACCGGGGTGAAGCTTCTAGGCAGTATTCAGGCCGGTGTTCCCTCCGCGGAAGAAGAGACTCTCACCGAGACGATGAATCTGGAAGAATATCTTATCAAAAATCCCCAGGAGACTTTTCTTCTGAAAGTCAGCGGAGACTCCATGATCGATGCGGGTATTCATGAAGGCGACATGGTACTCATCGAGCGCGGGCGTCAGCCGAAGAATCACGACATTATTGTCGCCGAGGTGGACGGGGAGTGGACCCTCAAATATTATGAAAAAGAAGGCGCGCGCGTGAGGCTTATTCCAGCCAACAAAAAATATTCACCGATTATTCCCCAAACAGAGCTTAAAACAGGAGGTGTCCTTGTCGCAGTCATTCGTAAATACAAATAATTTTCCCCTGGAATTGGGCCTGGGAGCCCAACCGGTCGAGGGGTGGGTTTGGCCCAAGATCACGATCACTTTTGAGCCGCTCAAGGGCTATAGCCGATTTTTGAGGTATCCGGGTCCCCAGGACGGTATGGGCTACCGGATCGCCCGGGCGGGGGTTCTGGCAGGGTTTCGGATGAAGGCTGTATTGAGCCGCGGGATACCTAAATTTTGATGATTCGCCTTGGTGGTGGCAAGAGCTTATGCTACAATGTCGCTACTTTAGATTGGAGTCGCGGCTACTTCCGGCGCGTTCTCCAGGGCTCATTCTCAAAGAAGTTTAGTATTCAAAAGTATCGCGGGGTAGAGCAGCCTGGTAGCTCGTTGGGCTCAATTCCGCGGGATAGATAAATGAATACGAAACACAAGGGTGATATTGCGGAGCAAGCGGCAGTCCTGCATGCGCTTAAGCGCGGTTGGGGTGTTCTGAGACCGGTTGGTGACAATCTGTCTTACGATTTGGTTTTTGACATTGCCGGTCGTCTTGTGAAGGTGCAAGTAAAGTCAGCTTGGATGGATAGGAAGTCCCGGAATCATGTCGTCGATATTCGTCGTACTAAAACGAATCGACGCAGGATGCTTCGGGAAGAGTATTCTGAAAGCGATTTTGATTTTGCTCTTGTGTATCTGCAGGAAAAAGATTGTTTTTATGTTTTTCCTGTAAAAGTGTTCGTCAGCTACGCCAGTGAGATTCACATGGTCGAAGTTGCCAAGCGTCAGCGGGTACCGAAATCCGCCTCTTATCGCGACGCTTGGAATCTTATCTCGCAGTGGGCAACGCATGAAGTAATTTGTGCGGGTTCACCTGTCAAATTCGGGGAAGCCACCGGCGGTGGTAATCCCGAGCCAAGTTTATCGGAGGTATTTTCGATAAAAAGGTGTAGAGACTTGATGGCAGGCCCCCTCTAAAAAAGGGGTGAAGGGAAAGTCCAGACCACAAACCTGATATAACAGGACAGCGAAAGCTGGAGTGGTAAGCATAACCCAAAGGTCGTTGGTTCAAATCCAACCCCCGCTACCAAATAAATAACGCCATTCAATTTTTATTGAATGGCGTTATTTATTTGGTAGCCCATGGTGATTCGACCCCGTAAGCTTTAGCAGTCTAGGGTCAAATCACAGGCGAA
>CAZBIH010000122.1:0-4772 GCA_964492015.1 uncultured Planctomycetia bacterium
GGTTTCAGAAAAGCCGTCCACCGCTTTTTTATGTCCGTGTCCCTGTTGCTCATGGTCGCTTTGGCGGCCGCGAATGTCTGGATACGGTTGCCGGAACTTTCTGTGGGGCCTACGAAAACACCTGTGGTTCAAACCGCGACTGTGCCTGTTGAATCACCTCAGGTTACGCCGCAATCGCCACCGGAAGTGTCACCATCGCCGAAAATAGATCCGCCTAAGACCGAAACCAAAAAAACAGAAAATAAAAAGCTTCAGGCGCAACTTGTGGAGACCTCAGAAAAATTAACTCAACTTAAAGACGAAGAAAGTATTTTACACTCACAGCTGTTAGAAAAAAGAGAGCAGGCCGAGAAAAATAAAATAAGTGTTTTAAAACACAAGAATTCCGTTGCAAATAAACAGCCGGTTTTAGAAGCTGCGAAAAAAGCATTAGAGGTCATGGAAGAGAGCAAAATAACGGAAATTATAGAGGCTAAAACATCCCCCGAAGAAGATCGTCTAATGGAAAAAGCCACTCATTCCACGCAGCAGGCCCTGTTATCCGCGGCGCATGCCGGAAACCAGGATAGTTTTTATTATAGGCATCTCAAAGGTTTTGGCACGGTCCACCCGATCAACACTTATTTACTCGCCGATCCCAATAATCCGCGTCCGGATCCGGCGCAATACTTCACCATGACCCAGAAGCATGTGGACTATTTTATGAATTTTGCGTCTTTTCCATCTATTAAGGCCCATTCGCCGGAGATACTCCAAAAAGCGGGTGTCCGCATCCTAGGGGGAAAATTTCAAATGCCTTTTGCCGATGCACAGAACCGCTGGGCTGAGATACCTCCGGATGAAGTGATCATGATCTTGTACCCCACCGAAGGGTCGAGGGAGAATCTTCCCACGGTTTTTTTGGTGAAGCCGGGTGAAGAGCTTTTGGGTCTTTATTCTCAGAATTTAAAAAATAAAATTTCATCTAAAAAGGATGCCGCTGCCGGTCGCGCCGAAGCGGTACGGGATGCCCGCACGAAAAAAATAAAAGAAGTTCGGTCCCTTGGCAAGAAGATCGCAAGGGTGAACAGCCGGGCGGCAGCGGCCGAGAAAGCCGCGGAGGAGGCCGGCAGGCAGGCCCGCGAACTTGAGCTTGAGATCGAGCGAAAAAAAAGCGAAGAGGAAAAAATTCTAAGCGAAAAAGCCGCTGTCCAGGCGGAAATGGACGCCGAACCTGCTCCATTGAATGAACCTGCTCCGGCGAAGCTGAAATCGGAGTCCCCGAAAGAAGAGAAGCTTCAACCGGAGCCGCCCGCGGATCTTCCTTCGTTAAAGGAGGAGGCAAAGCCTATAAAGGCTTCACCCGAAAAAACTCCAAGCGATGCGGAAGCTCCGAAAGAGCCGGAAAAACCCCTTATTTCACCGGAGCCCAGAAGGGTTTTAGAAACTTCCTCGCCAAAATCACAGGGAAAACCGATGAAGACAACTTCTTTAAAAGATTCAATGAACACGAAACCCGCCATCCTTCGAAAAGTTTTATCGTTTTCCGATTCCACTGTTCCGAAAAATAGTTTACCGGTTTTCCGGTCTCCTCAAAGACAAAAATTGACGATCCCTGCGGGTGGCGGAAACAGAGGAGCGGCCGGAGCCTTGATACTGACAGCGCGTCCTAACAGTGCCAATTCTGTAAAAAATAAGACTGTGTATTCACAAAAAGAAGGTTCCGCGGGATCCGAAATTTCATCGGATTTTTCGACAGCGGATCCGGTGAGAGCGGTCTCAAAGCTCGCGCCGAAAACTCAAAAACAAACCCATGCAACGGCAAATACTTTTTATGATCCGCAGGCAGCGCTCAACGCTTCTAAGGTTCTTAATTTAAATGGGACTGAAAGATCGGGGAGCACAACGACTGCGTCTTCTGTTTTGAGATCGTCCGGTCTGTCCGATCCGGCGAACACGGTTAAAACACCTTCTCTGAGCATGCGGCAAACTCAGAAACCGGGAGCGGTCTCTCCGGTCTCTCGGACCGTCTCCAATACTGTGGTTTTGCCGGTCACTGATACGGTTAAAACGATAGGATTATCCGGGAAAAATCTATCAAATTCGGAAAAAACTACCGCTGTCAAAAATAGTTTTTCAGCCTCTGTAGGGGTACCCCAAAATAACGGCTCGTCAGCAATCCCTGTTTTGGTAAAAACACCGTCTGGCAACCAATTGATAGAGTTGAAACAATCCGCCGCGCCCGTCCTGAAAGCCAACAACTTCGCCGAGTTCCTGGATCTTGAAAAGCGTTTTTTGGATCTATGGCGCCGTCTGGATCCTTCGCTCAAAAATGGGGAAGCGGCGGGCATTTATCGCCTTGTGCGCCGCCTGGAGCAGGCGCATCGGATCGTTATTCGGTTGAATCAGGCCAAAGCGGATGTACGCCTCGCGGCCGGAGCCGGGGATCTGGCCGGCTATGAAAGGGCTTTGCGCCGGTTTGACAAGAACCTCCGAATATTAGGATCAGTGCAATATCGCTTGCCAGCGACTTTTCACTTTACGAATAGAGAACGAGCGGTTCGAAGTGTTTTAGATCGAGGACAGGTATTTGCCTCAAAAACTCTAGCCGTTCAAAAAATTGAAAATCGTCTTAAGGCCCAACAAAGTTCTTTGCCGCGGATCCTCCGGCAGGCGGCACGTCTTGCGGAGACCCAAAACATCGCGAAACTTGAGCGCTTCCCCTTGATCGTTGTGGTGCCGGATGGAATTTCAGTTAGAAAGTTTGTCCATGAAAGGCACCTCACTTTTATTCAAGGCTTGGGCTCCGCGGCGTCCCGATTTGAATTTCATTATGTTCCGCAGGGGGTTGGGCTATCTTCTTTGGCGCGGCGCTTGAAGGCGGTGGCGATCCTGGATGAGTCTTCTTTGACGGCGGAAAGTGTGCCTGTACTTTTAAATCAATTGGCCGTACTGGATCAGCGCTCTTTTGCCGTGATCTATCCGTTCGCTCAGAAGTTGTTGGATCCGACAGCTTCCGCTTCAGCTCATTTATCCCGGGCCCAACAGGAAATTTTGGCCCGCTGGGTGGAAAAAACTCTTCCTCAGGCCGCGGTCCGCAGGGTTTTTATTAATTCCGGGAAATTTTTTCTCCAGCCTGAAATTGTCACGAATGAGCCCTCCGAACAGGGACAGTCTTCCCGCGCATTGGCCGCGGCTTTGGATCGTGTTTTGGCAAATGCCCAGTTAGCGTCTACCCGCCTGGAGAAAATTAATGCCGGGCGGGAGTTTCGCAAAATTTCTGAAAATATTCTCAATTATCTTAGCCCATCCTCCGAGAGAACGGATACCAGAGAGGTTATTTTTTCTCAAGCGGATGCTTTGGCCCGAAGCACTGTGTCGGGACAGCGCGCGCGGTATGCCCTGGTGGATCCAAGTTACCGGATGGATGTATCCGCTTTACGGCGCGCGGCTTTTGCAAGAGAACCTGAGAAGACCATTGTGACCGATCTGGCACTGCTCAAAGACGGATGGACCTATCGTATGGAGCGCTTGGCTCAAGTGGCTCCCGGTCTTTTTAACCACGTACTTTGGGTCCGAGATCCCAAAATTAAAAATAAGAAAGAACTGCTTGAAAAAAATCCTGAGGCCGCGATTTTCGGAGACGGTCTGATCTTCGCGCCGCAGGCGAAAAATTTAAAAGAAATTTACGAAGCGGGAAGTAATATTCTTCAGCCTGAGTTTATCGTATTGACGTCCAAGCCCGGAATTTTGAGTCCGGAGAAGCCTTTGCTGGGGCCGCAAGTGAAGCAGGCGCTTGTGCTGGCTCTGGATCCTCAAGCTCAGTCGACGATCCGTTTCTTGGAGACCGGCGCGCACTTTCTTCTCAATCCCGATCATTTACCCGCCTATGTTTTCCGTGGGTCCGGCGGGGGCTTCTTCTTCAGACTACCGAACATCGTGCCAATGGATTATCAACTCGAAAACCAAAGAGCCCGCCGCTTCGCCGAAACGGCTGCATAGTTTTAAAGGTACCACAGGGGTCAGAAACTGTAATCTATTGAATTGAATAAAGTTAGAGTGGTACCATAGGGGTCAGACCCCTCTGGCACCGGGGGTAAATATAAAGGAGTTTATTGATGAAAACAAGAAAGATGGCTTCAGCAACGAAGCTTAAGATCAGTCTTTCCCAGAGAGGGAAGAAAAATTCGATGTATGGCAAGAAGCATACTGTGGCCGCGCTAAAAAGAATGCAAAGAGCGAATGCCGGCAAAAACAATCCCATGCACGGCAGAAAGCATTCAGCGGAGTCGATCAAAAAAATGATCCTGGCGATACGCCGCCGGAGAACCCTAAAGAAAAAACGCTAGAAGTTCCATGAATATTCTTGTCACGGGCGGCGCGGGTTATATCGGTTCCGCGATGGCCTATGATCTTCTGGCCCAAAAATACCGTGTTGTTGTTCTAGACAACCTTAGTATGGGGCGCCGATCTCTGGCGCCGAAACAAGCGGTGTTTGTCAAAGGCGATCTAAAAAATATCTCCGATTGCCGCAAAGTTTTTAAAAAATACAAGATCAGTGCGGTGATGCACTTCGCGGCATCGGCGCTTGTCGGCGAGTCGGTCAAGAACCCGCTTCTGTATTATGAAAACAACACGGCAGCCTGCGTCAATCTTCTGAGATCGATGGCCCAGGCCAAAGTGAACAAGCTTGTTTTTTCTTCCACTTGCGCCACTTATGGCGAACCCAAAAAACTTCCGATGGATGAATCTCATCCGCAGGATCCCACGAATCCTTATGGCCGGTCCAAGCT
>CAZBIH010000123.1:0-4753 GCA_964492015.1 uncultured Planctomycetia bacterium
TTCGGCTTAAAATAACCATGACAAGTCGTCACCACAGGAACTTTGGTCTTGCGCCCCAAAAAAGAGGCCAGCGCCTGCGTCACGCGTGTATGAGCGTGAATAATATCGTATTTTTCGGATTGGATCAGAGGGGCTATTTTTGAAAGAGGAAAATAAAGCGAGGGATCAATAATACTTTTTTTGCGAATGGGAAATAAATAGGTTTTAAGCCCGTCTTTATTAAATTGAGCTTCCAGAGCTCCGCCACCTGATGCCACAGCGATCTTATGTCCCCGCCCCGCCATGACGGCCCCCAAGAGCTGAATGTAGCGTGTAATCCCTCCCACGTTCAGATGGGACGTCAGATGCAGGATTTTTAGTTTGGAATTGGAAGGCATTAGGAGATTATAACACTTAAACTAACGCCCCCTAACCCCTTCTAAGCCCAACTCCCCCTGCCCCCTCTTTAAGTAAAGAGGGGGGAGCGCGCTCCGTGGAAGGTTACCCCCTCTTTACTTAAAGAGGGGGCTAGGGGGAGTTGGGTTTAGGGGGAGTTAATCCGTTCTTTCCATCTCCGACGAATAAGGCGTATCCACTCCGTACTTGCGGCTTAAGGTATCCACCTCAGCTCTGAGGGCCGGAGTTTCCCCTTCAGAGGTCATGCGGCTGATCAGATGATAAACCTTATTGAACGCATACCCGCGCTTGATCTCTTCGGTACCTTTTTGGGCGTCCTTCAGGCCGCGGGTGAAAATAAGTTCTTTGGTCTTGTTGTCGATATCCCCCAAAAGCTGCATCGAAAAATTATTCTCATTTTCATAACGTCCGTAAAGCGTGAATTCCGCATTGCGGTAAAAATCAGGCAGGGATCTCGGGAACACGTCCTGGGCGTCGAGATTATTGAGCCGATAACGCAGGTTCAAAAATACCGGGTCTTTAATTTTGTCATAAAAACCGCTTAAGCCCTTATCAATGTCCCCTGTCTTTCGCACAAACTGCGACCACGCTCTATTTTGATACGCAATGAAATCCAGAAGGTAGCGATTGACCTTGGCACCGCCGGTGAACGCGAACACAGGCCGTACTTTTTTATTCAAGCGCGTCACCGAGTTGATGAGCTCGCGCGAATTGACCACGCCGTACGTCGGACGTCCGTCGGAGATCAAAATAATATTGGAAGGTGTACGCGCCAAAGGCTTTTGGATGATCCTGGAAAAAGCACTGTACACATCCGTCGCCTGGCTGGCGCTTAAGTCCGAGACGAATTTTTCCGCGCGCTTGACCGTATCCGGATCGGCCGGCACGGACTTTTCTGAAAAGAAAACCACGCTGTCTTTGAACGCAATGATGTTGAAAACATCGCCGCGATTTAAATGCGTCAGGCAATACCGTATCCCGCGCTTGAACTCATCCAGGCGGTCCTTGGAAATACTCAAAGAACAGTCGATGGTGAATAAAATTTCCTTGGGCATGACTTTGAGCGCCTCAGCCCCCGGCTTGGCGTAAATTTTGATCATAAAATATTTCTGACTGTCCGCCGGGTCCTGGTAGGTGTAAACCTGAATATCCATAAAATTATCCAGGGGCTCGTACTTGGCAACCCCACTACCGCCCTCGTCATACCCTTCGCTGATACCGGACCCGCCGGGTCCATCCCCCATCCCGCCGCCCATTCCTCGGCCTTCACCCGTGCCAAGGCCCCCAATACCACTCCGCCCTCCCTGCGAAGGGGTAAAACCGGGCATCCCTTCTTCCGGATCCACGGCCATATTCTCAGGAGAATAAAGCTGAACCTTCCCCAGCGACTTGGAAAGACTGCGCAAGAGGCCCTCTCCGCTCGGCGGCACTGCCTTGATGCTATCTCGAGCATCCTTCTGATAAAACTCACCCATCGACTCTTGCTTGACCTTTAATTGGCGTGTGGCGTCTTCTCTTTCATTCTCAAAAATAAGCGCGTCTAAATTTTTGGAAGAGGAGGGGACTGGCTGAATATGGCTCTCCATTGGGGTCTGATCCTGATCGCTTTGAGCGTCGGCCTTTTCATCCTGCGGACGGACTTTCGCGCGGGTCAGGGCTTTAAACGGGTAGCCTGACCCGCCGCCGCCCGGCTTTCCCGAAAGCACCGGGCTTGCCTGGACTTTTTTAAGACGAAATTCCAGGGTGTCTGGGGCCTTTTTTTCCGTCAGGTCCTGAAAATGAATGAAAAGGGACAAAAGGATCAAACCCGCATGAAATAAAACAGACGCGACAGCCGGCACGAACCATTCCTTTTCATAAAAACGGCCGCCGTAATTATCCACGGGAATCCTCCGCCCGATGAGCCCACGCCGTCTTGGGATAACGCTTCACAAGCTCCTGAAAAACTTTCTGCGCTTCTTCCTCATTGCCCAGCTTGGCAAAACATTCCCCCGCCTTAAAAAGCGCGGCGGAACCGTATTTTTCATCGTCATACAAAATGGCCACATGCATGAAAGCCTTGGAAGCTTCTTCCCAATGGCCCCGTCTCAACTGCAGATTGGCGATCTCAAAACGCGCGCGAAGTGCCGCATCCGGAATGCCGTCAAAACCCAAAACTTTGGCAAAAAAATTCTCGGCGGTGTCTATCTTTCCCTGCGCCGCCGACGCGATGCCCATTCCCAGATACGCGTACGGGACGTAAGTGCCCTCAGGCTCGGCCTCGACCGACTTGGAATAATATTGAAGGGCATCCGCGTAATTTTTCAAACCCATCAAACTCTCACCGAGGAAAAAATTGATCTCGTGCGTCAGCACCTCATCCGGATAGCGCCGTGAAAGAATCGTCAGGATCGACCGCATGCGGGCGTATTGCGAGCGCCCCAGATCATAACGGATCACCCAAAAGGCCGTGCTGGACTCCAAAGGGATCTCCGGTTGATTAAGTAAGATGTCTTCATAGAACTTGGCTGCTTTCTCGTAGTTTTTATTCTGCACATACAAAAAACCAAGACGCGGCAGAGCTTCCTTATAAAGAGAGTGCCCGGGATTTTCAGCCGTAAAACGCTCATAATATTCGATCGCTTTGCGGGTCTGTCCAGCGCCGTCGAAACTGGCCGCCGCGCCATACACCGCCTCTGGGTACAGCACCGACTCCCGGAAATTTAAGATCAAATTTTCAAAAACAAGCGAAGCTTTATCATAATTTTTAAGGCCCGTGAGGCCCATGCCCAATTTATAGAGGGCCACGTCCACAAAACTGCTCTGGGGAAATTTTTTAAGGAATTCTCCGGCGCCGTCCGCGGCTGCCTCCCATTTTTCCTCCCCCAGGTCCATCTGAATATTTTGAAGAGCTACGCGCTCAGCATCCTCCCCCTTCGGGTTTTTCTTTAGAAAATCAGAAAAACAGCGGCGGGCCTGATCATTTTTATTAAGTTTCGTGCTCAAGAAACCAGCCTGATACAAGGCGCGTGCCGAATACAAGTTGTCATCGGATGCGCCGGCCCCCAGGTACAGAACAAGAGCCTCCTCCAATTTTCCGTTCGCTTTAAGATCCTCCGCCTGCGTGTAAGCGCGCGCGGCATGGGCCTTGGCGAGGGTTTCTTTGGGGGATTTTGCATCATTCAAAATTTTATCCAGGCGCTCCAAAGCGAACGGGGCGTCTTTTTTTTCCTGGGCCAAGATCGCAAGAATGTAGTTCACATCGAAACGTCCGGCGCTCTGATTCATAAAAAATTCGTTAGAAAAAAGAAGTCTTTTGGAAGCCTCTAGGTCTTTCAAATAAAAATGAGTGTAAAAGAGCCCGGTCAAGATACGGTCAGGAGATTTTTTCCCAGGAAGGTTGTAGGCGTTCTGATAATAAGTTCTCGCGTCAGAATATTTTTTTTGAGAAAAATAAAGGTCCGCCGTCTTTAAGGAGGCTTCCTCCACCGCAGATTCCAGGACGACTCCCCCGTCCGGCGGCCGGACCGTACCATCCGCGACAAGCCGCCAAATACGAAGCGCCTCCCCCTCATTTTTGCGCGAGGCAAAAATATCCCCGGCAAAAAGACAGGCGTAAAGCGCATAATCCGTCTGGGGATATTCGGCGGTCAACTCCCGCAGGGTCTCAACCGCCTCGTCTGCTTTGCCTTCCTCGTGACTGACCTTCGCCAGGTAGAACAAAGCGCCGCTCTTGATATTGACCTCCGCAGTGGTGCTTGCGATATCCGAAAGAGCTCGCCGCGCGCCCGGATAATTTTTCAAAAAATACCGTGCGGTGCCAATACGAAATAACGCCGCAGGATTTCGAGCGTCTTCCGGAAATTTGGCATAAAACGCTTCAAAATTCTGCACCGCCTTGGCATATTCTTTTAAAAAATAATAAGCATCCGCCAGACGGAAGTAGGCAGAGGCTGTATCGGCAGGATCCGTGCCGGTCTGAATGAACTTCTGGTACTCGCTGATGGCGGGACCGTACATTTTGCGGGCATACAAACCATCCGCGAAATCAAGCGACGTGGAAGCCTTGGAGGCTTCCTCGCCGAAACAGATTCCCTGGGAGGACGCGCCTGTCAGAAAAAAAATTATAAAAAACAGCACCCCCGCTGTCATCTCGAGCGCAGCGAGAGATCTCGTTTTGTCAGTTAAAAGTAAACCGAGATTTCTCCTCGCATTCGCTCGTCGAAATGACATTATTTCTCTTTCGTGGTCGCAAAAGATATGTTCCAGATCTTAGCCTTGGCGCAAGCATCGAGGACTCGTACCACGTATTCGTGGTATGTCTTCTCGTCCGCGCGTACGACGACCGACTGTCCCGGATAGATCTTGGCTGTTCTTA
>CAZBIH010000124.1:0-4637 GCA_964492015.1 uncultured Planctomycetia bacterium
CGCCTGCCGGCGCTCTTGGGATTCATTCTGGCCGGGACTTTCATCGGGCCTCATGGATTCAAATTGATCTCGGACCTGGAACATATCCACCAATTTGCCGAGGTCGGCATGATATTTCTCATGCTCACGATCGGACTTGAATTCTCTTTTGAAAAGATCAGCGGGCTTAAAAAAGTGGCTCTTCTGGGAGGCAGTGCTCAGATCCTTCTGTCTATCGCAATATCGATCGGGGCGACCCATTTTATGGGGTGGAGTGTTTATCAGGGATTTGTCCTGGGCTCTGTCATCGCGCTCAGTTCCACGGCGGTCGTTTTTAGGAATCTCGTCGACCGCGGCCAATGGGACACCCAGCACGGGCGCCTGTGCATCGCCATTCTCATTTTCCAAGACCTGGCGGTCGGGCCTCTGCTTATTTTCATCAATTCGTTCGGCGGAACCCAAGAGTCCGTACCCATGACGGTTTTGCTGTCTCTGGGCAAAGCCGCGGTGCTTCTGGGGGCGGTCCTGGTGACCTCCCGCTACATCCTCCCCCGGGTCATGCGATGGGTCGCGATGTCCAAGAGCCGTGAGATCTTCCTTCTTTCCAGCGTGCTTTTGTGTTTTGGGACATCCTGGGTCAGCTCTAAGCTGGGATTGTCCGCTCCCTTGGGGGCTTTCTTTGCGGGGATCATGCTGGCTAATACAGATTATCACCACCAGGTCGCCGGGGATGTCATGCCTTTCAGGCATATTTTTATCAGCATTTTTTTTGTGTCGATCGGCGTCCTTTTTGACCCCCTCTTCGTCCTGGCCAATTTACAGACCATTCTTCCGGTTTTGGGGCTCATCCTGTTCGTCAATATTTTCGTCATCACAGTGATCCTCATGTCGCTGGGTTACTCGCCGCGCGTGGCGATCACCACCGGGATCATCCTGTCGCAGATCGGGGAATTTTCATTTTTGCTTCTGGAAAACGCCAAAAAAGGCAATTTGATCGGGGATACTTTTTACCAGGTCATCCTCTCTTGTTCGGTGATCACGATCTTGTTGACGCCCTTCTTATTCAGCGTAATCGCGCCGCTGATGAAACTTTTTTCCAAAGTCCCTTTCCTTGGGATGGCCCCGCAGGCGGCCCAAACCAGGGAGAACCACCGTACCCTCAAAAACCATATCATCCTGTGCGGCTACGGGACCTCGGGACAAGACCTGGTCGGAGCGCTGATGCTGGAAAATATTCCTTTTTTAGTCATCGAGATGAATCCAACCAATATCGGCCGGGCCAAAGCCCAGAAAGTCCCTGTACTTTACGGAGATGCTTTAAATGAAAGTGTGTTGAGTGAAGCCGCGATCTCCAAAGCCAAGGCGATCGTGATGAGTTTCGGGGACAGCTCCGGTATTGCGCAGATCATCCGGTCGATACAGCGCTTGAACCCCGAGGTCATGATCGTGGCGCGCGCCCGCTATGAAAAAGATGTCGCGTGGCTTTATGAGCTGGGCGCCGACGTGGTTATCATGGAAGAGCTTGAATTGAGCCTAGAAATGACACGTGTGATCCTGGATAAAATGGACATCCCGGAAGAGATCATTCGCACCCACTTAAGCCGCATCCGCGCCCGCAAAGAATTCCTCATTGAGCAGAGCATCTTAAAAAAGATCCGCTAGTCCCCGAATTTCAGCAAAAAAAATCCAAGATTCCTCGACTGCGCGGACGGATGCCTGCTCCGCTCAGAATAACAGAGTTCTCTTTGGAAATGCTAATTGGTCACGGTAGCACAGCAAGTGTTTACTCGTCATATCAGGATTGTTAAAAGAAAAAAAATTAAGTAATTTTATACTTAGGGCGCAATAATTAAATTCTACTTATGATGTACTTGAATATCTATGTTGCCTCATGTAATTTCGAACTAGATAAAGTGTTTTAAAAAGGTAACAAATAATCACACACATTACTATGAAGCGGGGGTCACCAATGGACACTTTGAAGAAATCGATAAGTTTGATGATAGCTTTGTTAATGGCCCTCCAGACTCCGGTAAGTTTCGCCGATACCATTCCTTTGCCTGAAGAACAACAGCAGCTTCTTCCTGTATATAATGCTCAAGAAGAACAAGCCGCGCTAAATACAATGACGGCTATGAATACAGTCATGGAGATGACTCAAAACCAAACCCCCGCGGCTGAAGAACCGCTTACCTCTTACGTTCAAAGCATCCAAACACTGGTTGGCCCTGGCTATGGGGTCAGCTTCTTGTCATCCGCGTCGCATCCGGAACGCGCAACTGTCACCATTTCGTCCGTTCAGAATACATCCGGCAGGTTAAGAAGCATGACGTATACCGTTAATTTAAATTCAGCAGGGACCGCTTCCATAAGCAATCGGACGGTCGTGATCACGAATCCTTTGGCCGGCGTGCTGACAACGCTGAGCGCCGTGTTAGGCGGGTTCGCCCTCGTTCCGACTTCCACGATCTCCAACGCTGCAAATCTGGGGATCGATGTGAATGAAACATTTCTTTTTGCTGGTTTAAACGAGCTCCCAGGAGATCCGGATGCCATTGGTGCTTTAAGCCGGGCTACTTTCACGTCCTTGGCCAACAATAACTATGACTTCAGTTTTGGCGGCAGACACTACACGATCAGGCCATCCGGTCTGCAGTTGAACGTCAATTCGGATCCGACGGTTCAAGCTCATCTGCAAAATTCACGGACGCTTTTTGGGAGTGATTATATCGTGACGGCTCGCGCTTCCACGACCGATCCCACCAAGTTCCTTGTAGAGGTTCGCTATAACGGCACAGCGCCTGCAAGAGAGATCCGCAGCATCACGTACACGGCGGAGCTTTTGGCTGACTCCTCAGTCCGGATCATCCCGGCGAGTTTAAGAGTGGACGTGGCCGTAAGCGTTAATCCTGATGGTCAGAGCCTTATCCAGGCGATCGGTCAATTGCCCGGCAGTCCGAATGTGCTGGCGACTTTAAGCCGGATCCAATTCGAAGAAGTCAGGTCGGGTACGCATTATTTCTTCTTGTTTGACGGGAAGTACTACGAGATGGAGAACAATGTATTGGCCGAGATCACTTTCACCCAAGTGGCCGCTTACGTGCAGAGCATCCAAACACTGGTTGGCCCTGGCTATGGGGTCAGCTTCTTGTCATCCGCGTCGCATCCGGAACGCGCAACTGTCACCATTTCGTCCGTTCAGAATACATCCGGCAGGTTAAGAAGCATGACGTATACCGTTAATTTAAATTCAGCAGGGACCGCTTCCATAAGCAATCGGACGGTCGTGATCACGAATCCTTTGGCCGGCGTGCTGACAACGCTGAGCGCCGTGTTAGGCGGGTTCGCCCTCGTTCCGACTTCCACGATCTCCAACGCTGCAAATCTGGGGATCGATGTGAATGAAACATTTCTTTTTGCTGGTTTAAACGAGCTCCCAGGAGATCCGGATGCCATTGGTGCTTTAAGCCGGGCTACTTTCACGTCCTTGGCCAACAATAACTATGACTTCAGTTTTGGCGGCAGACACTACACGATCAGGCCATCCGGTCTGCAGTTGAACGTCAATTCGGATCCGACGGTTCAAGCTCATCTGCAAAATTCACGGACGCTTTTTGGGAGTGATTATATCGTGACGGCTCGCGCTTCCACGACCGATCCCACCAAGTTCCTTGTAGAGGTTCGCTATAACGGCACAGCGCCTGCAAGAGAGATCCGCAGCATCACGTACACGGCGGAGCTTTTGGCTGACTCCTCAGTCCGGATCATCCCGGCGAGTTTAAGAGTGGACGTGGCCGTAAGCGTTAATCCTGATGGTCAGAGCCTTATCCAGGCGATCGGTCAATTGCCCGGCAGTCCGAATGTGCTCACTACTTTGAGCCGGATTCAATTTGAAGAGGTTAGGTCGGGTACGCATTATTTCTTCAGCCTGGGTGGCAAGTCCTATGAGGTGAATGGCGCTCTTGTCACGCAGGTGGCGCCTATTTTTGTCCGTAATTATGCAAGGCAGGGTATCGGGACTAATTACAATGTAGCCATTACTATTTCACCGAGCAACTCCGCGATGTTCACAGTCACCGTGGCAGCCAACGGGAGTGTAGGTAGGGGGCAATTAAGGTCCATGACCTACACCATGCATTCCGCGCCAGGTCAAAACGGAGTCGATATCTTAACGAATCAGATGCAAGTAGTTTTTGCGGGACTCACGTCCGGCGCACCCGATATTACGAATGTTCCCATCATCATGCTTTATGATGGATTGTCCAGGCTAGCCGGCAACTCCGCTCCGCCGCTTTCGATCATCGATGACATCACACTTCAATCTGTTAGCCCGGATTTGATCGAGTTCAGGCGCGCTTCGACTTTTTTTAGGATCCGGCGCAATTCAGGCAACGAAATTATTCTCGAAAGGAGAGAGGTTATCGGATTCCGCGGTGGTACCACGTTCCGCTGGGTGAACGTATAAGAAATCCATAAAGAGTTAATAAAAAAATCCCTCCGCCCAAACCTTTGGGCGGAGGGATGTCTTTTACGGCGAACGTCTATTTAACCGATCGCAACTTTTCCGGTCTCGCTAGTGCGGATACGGATAACATCATCAAGGTTCATGACGAATATCTTTCCGTCGCCGATGTTGCCGGTACGGCCGCCCTTGGTGA
>CAZBIH010000125.1:0-4596 GCA_964492015.1 uncultured Planctomycetia bacterium
GGATGCAGGGCGGGATGCTGGTGCTGGGCATCGCGCTGGCGATCCTGATCTATTTTGGGACAGCCTTGGTTTTAAAATTGGAAGAAGCCAAAAAGATCCTCCGATGAGTTCCGCTCGGACCCTTCCGGAATATTTAAAAAAACGCATTCAAGAGCTTCCTTTAACGCCGGGTGTTTATTTTTTTAAAAATCGTGAAGGCAACCCCCTGTATATCGGCAAAGCCGTGTCGATCCGAAAGCGCGTCACCGGGCATTTTCGCTGTTACGGAGAAACTTTTTCAAAAGAAGGCGCGTTCCTTTCACAGACGACACGCATTGATTTCATTGAGACGCCGAGCGAGGCCGAGGCCCTGCTTCTAGAATCGAGCCTGGTCAAGCAATTTGTCCCCAAGTACAACCAGGAATTAAAAGACGATAAAAGTTATCCTTACCTTAAGATCACTGCCCAGGAGTATCCGCGCCTTTTGATCGTGCGCGGACGAAAGCCGGACGGCGCCAAATATTTTGGGCCTTACACCAGCGCTTTTTTGCTCAAGCAGGCGGTGAAGATACTCCGCCAGGAATTTCCTCTGAGGATCTGCCGTCATTTGCCGAAAAAAGTCTGCCTGGCCTATCACCTCGGCCAATGCGGCGGCCCTTGCGAAAAACTTCAGTCCCGCGAAGATTATCTGGTGACGGTGAAGGATCTGGAAAGTTTTCTGGTGGGTCGCCGTGAGGTTATGGTGAAGAGTCTGCTAAAACGGATGAGGCAGTGTTCGAAGGAACGTGATTTTGAAACCGCTAAAATTTTGTATGACCAGGTAAAGGCTCTCAAGACCGTGCCCCAAGTCGCCAATCCTGGTGTCAATGAAACACAAGCGCTTGAAATTCTTGCGTGTGAATTGGGTTTGACCGGGCCGCCCGGGCGGATCGAGTGTTTTGATATTTCTAATATTCAAGGCGCCGAAGCGGTGGGCTCCATGTCCGTTTTTTTATCTGGAAGACCGGCGCGATCAGAATACCGGAAGTTTCGTATCAAGACTGTAAAAGGGATCGATGATTACCGTATGATGCGCGAGGTGATCCATCGCCGGTATCTGGGCAGCCTCGCGGAGAAAACGGCCCGGCCCGACTTGATCGTGATCGACGGAGGCAAGGGGCATTTGGCGGCGGTCTATTCGCTCTTGGTTGAGACCGGCTTGCAAGATATTCCCATCATCTCGATCGCCAAACAGCACGAATATCTCTATTTGCCGAAGAGATCCGCACCGCTGGTGTTTCCCCCTAATTCACCACACTTGGCTCTCATCCGCCGCTTGCGTGACGAGGCGCACCGATTCGCGATCACGTATCACCGGAAACTTCACCGGAAAGCGGCGTTTGTCAAGGACCCCTAGCCAACGACGATGTTTGGTTGTAGAATATTCGTCAGATGGGGAGCGTCCATGAATAAAGACATCCGGTGGAAACAACGATTTATCAATTTTGAAAAAGCATTCAACCATCTGGCTGAGGCAGTGGCGCGGGGCCATTATGACGCGCTGGCTCAAGCGGGCCTCATTCAGATGTTTGAAGTGGCTTTTGAGTTGGCATGGAAAACTTTGAAGGATAAGCTTGAGTTTGAAGGCCAGTCCACGAATTCTCCGCGTGAGGTGATCAAGGCTGCTTTTCAGAGCGGGTATTTGGGTGATGGTGACGCGTGGATCGAAGCGCTCGACAATCGTAATTTGCTGGCGCATACCTACGATGAGAAAAAGAGCGATGAAGTCCGCGATCTTATTCTTAGCCGTTATTTTCCGTTGATCAAGTCACTTTATGTCCGTTTGAAAAAAGAAATTGCTGGATGATCCCGGGTCTTTCAGAAAAAGAATTATCTCAGATCGCCGCTATTTTAAAAAAATTTCCTCAAGTCCATGAAGCGCTGCTGTTTGGTTCGCGCGCGATGGGTAATTTTAAAAAAGCTTCTGATGTGGATATTGCGCTGAAAGGGGATCTGGCCTTAAGTTTGGTAGCCAAGATCAAGGGGGAACTTGAAGAAAGCAGTGCATTGCCTTATTTTTTTGATGTCGTCGATTATGAAAGCATCGAAACACCCGCGTTTAAACAGCATATCGATCAATTCGGCAGAAATATTTATTGCCAGTCCGAGTAGTTTCCACTGATTTAACCAGGCTATTTTTTTAAATAAATTTGTTAATGAAATTATGTTATGGCATACTATCGCTAGGGAATAAAGAGAGGGGGGGGGTTCTATTTATGCTCAAAGCGGTACGCGCAGCGGTTTTTGTTATGCTTTTCCCTCTAACCTCTAGCCTCTTGCCTCTAACCAGCCTTCACGCCGAAGACGTCCGCATCTCCGCATATTATCCCTCCCCTTATGGCAACTACCGTCAAGTCCAAGTCCAGGACGTAAACAATGTAAATCCCACAGGAGCTTTGACCCAGGCAGGGATCAACATTATCACTGATTACAACGTTGGCGCTTTCACCCCCGGCATCTTTTGGTCAACCCCTGTGAATAATCCCACCCTCCCCAAAGCTGGTATCTGGATGCAAGAGAACGCCAACGGAAGCCTCTTATACTTTGGCACCTCCAACGCCTACGGAACAGGCATCACCAGTAACACCGTGATCGACAGGAACGGCAATCTTGGCATTGGCATCACGGCTCCCATAGGACCCTTGCATGTGGTGGGAGCCAGTGACGTGACAAGCAGTGTTGCTTTCATGCCCGGGGCAGATACTGTGGCCGTTGCAACAGTCCCCAACATCCGTGTGGGGATTGGCACCACTGCTCCCTCAGGCCCTCTGCATGTGGTAGGAGCCAACGATGCACTCAGCAGTGTGATCTTAGCCCCCGGCGCAGACACCGGCGCGGCGGGAACCCCCGCCATTCAATTGGGCATCGGAACCACCACACCCAATGCCTCGGCAATTTTAGACTTAACTTCCACCACTCAGGCGCTTTTGATCCCGAGGATGACGACGACTCAAAGAGGCAATATAACCACCCCGACCGATGGAATGGTCATTTACAACAGCACGGTTCCGCAGTTTGAGAGTGTACAAGGAACAGTCGCGTCCAGCGGTTTTTTAGGCCAACAGGTGGGGGTTCAAGTGGTCAGGGTCAATGACGCCCTCACAAATGGCACGGACACTCATACGATCGGACTCAGTGGTTATTCAGGAGCTACAAAAGTGCTACTTGAAAACTTGGCGGAGATGAAGGGTGACGATGGTTATACGCAGATCGTTTATGATTTTTTAAATTCATCAGGCACGGTGCTTGTTTCGGTCATGGGAGCCCATTTTGCGAATATAACGGAAACGAGGTCCAGCGGCATAGGAACTTCGCAATTGGTGGATATTCCCACACAGGCCGCTCAGCTTCGTATTTCATTAACGATTAGCAGGGATGGCGATGTAACGCCCTACGCTGCCGCCAATGGCCAGGCAAAAGCGACCGTCACTTTTTATAAATAGTGGATTAGAATTATTTGTTAATAGAATTATGTTATGGCATACTATCGCTAGGGAATAAAGAGAGGGGGGGGGTTCTATTTATGCTCAAAGCGGTACGCGCAGCGGTTTTTGTTATGCTTTTCCCTCTAACCTCTATCCTCTTGCCTCTAACCAGCCTTCACGCCGAAGACGTCCGCCTCTCCACCTATTACCCCTCACCCTTTGGAAATTACCGCCAGATCCAGATCCAAGAGGCAAACAATGCAGATCCCACCGGAACCTTGATCCAGGCAGGGATCGATATCATCACCGATTTCAATGTGGGCGCTTTCACCCCAGGAGTTTTTTGGTCCACACAAGATAACAGCCCCCTCCTGCCCAAAGCCGGTATTTGGATGCAAATAAACGCCGCCGGAACCGGAAGCCTTCTGTACTTTGGCACGTCCAACACTTTTGGAGTCGGTGGCGGTATCACTAACAATGGCCTGGTTCTGGATCAAAACGGAAATCTGGGAGTCGGTATCGTGACTCCCCAAGCCAGGATTCACGTCGTTGCCGATAACGGTACCCTCGCCGCTGTTACGGATATTCTCGAACTAAATCACTCCTCCACAGGAACTCCGGCTGCTAATTTTGGTACGGGACTTCTATTCACAGGAGAGACGACAACGGCTGCCAATACGCGTCAGCCGATGGCTCGTATTCAATCCACCTGGACCACACCCGCCGATGCCACAAGAGCCTCAGACCTTCAACTTCAGACTACCAGCACAACTGCCGGCGTTACCACGACAACCACCAAGATGACGATCGAGGGCTTGGGGAACGTAGGAATTGGGACGACCACTCCTGGACAAAGATTGTCGGTGGAAGGTACTCTGGGCATCTTGGAACTAGATGGTCCCTTCCACACGATCTTCCAAGGGGGAGACCAAGCTGCCAACATTACCTATACGCTTCCCACGGCTCAGGGAGCTGCCAACACGGTTCTTACAAACGCCGGCAATGCTGCTGGAACTCTGACGTGGGTTGCTCCGCCGGGCGGCCCGAGGTTTATCGCTCCGGTTGAGATTTTTAATTCAAGAGCCGCTCGGAATTGGATTGCTACAACTGCCGCGCAAGTCGCCGGAATCCCTGCGGGATCAACCGCGGTTAT
>CAZBIH010000126.1:0-2946 GCA_964492015.1 uncultured Planctomycetia bacterium
TTCTTACGATCCAACCCGTGAATTTTATCAGGACTACAATCAGGCTTTTAAGAAGTACTGGAAAGAAAAGACCGGGGAGGATGTAAAGATCAACCAATCCCACGGCGGCAGCGGTAAGCAGGCTCGCGCGGTGATTGACGGGTTGGAAGCAGATATTGTGACGCTGGCACTGGCTTACGACATTGATGCCATCAGCGAAAAGGCCGCTCTGCTGCCTAAAAAATGGCAGTCGCGTCTTGCGGACAACAGCGCGCCTTACACGTCCACGATCGTGTTTCTCGTGCGAAATGGAAATCCGAAAAATATCCGGGACTGGGACGACTTGACCAAGCCGGGGGTAAGTGTGATCACGCCGAATCCGAAAACTTCCGGCGGCGCGCGGTGGAATTATCTGGCGGCGTGGGGGTATGCGCTCAAAAAATGGAACAACGATGAGGTAAAAGCCAAGGAGTTTTTGTCCGCCATATTTAAAAATGTGCCGGTGCTGGATTCCGGTGCACGCGGGTCGACGACCACATTTATCGAGCGTGAGATCGGGGACGTGCTCATCTCCTGGGAAAATGAGGCGTATCTAGCGGTGAATGATATTGAAAAAGCCCGCCTGACCGGCAGGCAGGGAAAATACGAGATCATCATGCCTTCGCTGAGTATTCTAGCCGAACCTTCGGTGTCGGTGGTGGACAAGGTGGCGGATCGGCACGGCACACGCGCGGCTGCCGAAGAGTATCTGAATTATCTCTACTCCGAAGAGGGGCAGGAGATCGCTGCGCGGCATTATTACCGCCCGAGAAATAAAAATATCGCGGCCAAGTATTCGGATAAATTTGCGAAGGTAAAACTTTTTACGGTCGATGAAGTTTTTGGCGGGTGGCAGGCGGCACAGATGAAACATTTTTCGGATAAGGGAGTGTTTGATCAAATCTATCAAGGATAACGTTATACAAAGAAGAAAGTAAAATTGTCATTTCGAGCGAAGCGAGAAATCCCATAAAAGCGAGATTTCTCCTCGCTTCGCTCGTCGAAATGACACGGTGAGAAATGAAAAAAAGAAAAGTTCTGCCGGGATTTAAGCTTTCGTTGGGGTATACGATCTTTTATTTGAGTCTGATCGTATTGATCCCGCTGGCGACTCTATTTTTAAAAACGGCGACGATGAGTTTTGATCAGTTTTGGGCGGTGGTGACTTCTCCGCGGACGCTGGCGGCTTATCGCCTGAGTTTTGGGACCGCGTTTGTTGCGGCGCTCATCAATGCTTTTTTTGGGTTTTTGGTGGCGTGGGTGTTGGCGCGGTATACGTTTCCGGGAAAATCGATCGTGGATGCGCTCGTGGATCTTCCGTTTGCGCTCCCCACCGCGGTGGCGGGGATTGCGTTGACCGCAATTTATGCTCCTAACGGCTGGATTGGACAATATCTGGCGAAGGTCGGGATCAAGTCTGCGTTCTCTCCTCTAGGGATCACGCTGGCGCTGACTTTCATCGGTCTGCCGTTCGTGGTACGAACGATACAGCCGGTGCTGGAGGATCTGGACCCGGCGATCGAAGAGGCGGCTTCAAGCCTGGGCGCGGGACGCCGGCAAATTTTCAGCAAAATTATTCTTCCAATGCTTTTTCCGTCGCTCATCACGGGATTTACGATGGCATTCGCACGCTCGCTGGGCGAATACGGCTCGGTCGTTTTTATCGCGGGGAATATGCCGATGAAGACCGAGATCGCGCCGCTCCTGATCATGACCAAGTTGGAACAGTATGATTACGCGGGCGCTACGGCGATCGCGCTGGTGATGCTCGTGGTCTCTTTTGCGCTATTTTTCACGATCAACTGGCTTCAGTGGCTCAGTTCCAAGCGGACGGGGTTCACCTCATGAGAACCAACAAACTGACCGCTGAACCGGTATGGGTGAAGAACACGCTGATCGGCGCGGCGCTTTTGTATCTTGGGATCTTTTTATTTTTGCCGGTGATCTGCATCTTTACCAATGCCCTGCGAAAAGGCGTCGAAGTTTATTTTCAATCTTGGACTGCGCCGGACGCGCGCTCGGCGATCGGATTGACACTGCTGACGGCTTTGATCGCGGTGCCGCTTAATTTGATATTTGGTATTGCGGCGTCGTGGGCGATCGCGAAATTTGATTTCAGAGGAAAAAATCTTCTGATCACGCTGATCGATCTGCCTCTATCCGTGTCACCGGTGATCTCGGGCATGATCTACGTGCTTCTTTTTGGCGCGCAAGGATATTTTGGTCCCTGGCTTGTAGAGCACAATTTAAAAATTTTATTCGCGCCGCCGGCGATCATTTTGGCGACGATCTTTGTGACATTTCCTTTTGTCGCGAAAGAACTGATCCCGGTGATGAAATCTCAAGGTAATGATGAGGAGGAAGCGGCAATCACCCTCGGTGCCGGAGGATTTCAGACTTTTTGGCACGTGACGCTTCCCAATATCAAGTGGGGGCTTTTGTACGGCGTGATCCTGTGCAACGCGCGTGCGATGGGAGAATTTGGCGCGGTGTCGGTAGTGTCGGGGCATATCCGCGGGATGACTAATACGCTTCCGCTGTATGTCGAAATTTTGTACAACGAATACAATTTTACCGCGGCGTTCTCGGCGGCGTCTATTCTTGTGTTTCTGGCGCTGGTGACTTTGGTTGCCAAAAAATTTGTTGAATCAAAATTTCATGAAGACTCAATCGGAGAAAAAATAAAATGAGCATTGAAGTCAAAAATATATCCAAAAATTTTGGAATTTTCCAGGCACTGAAAAATGTGAGCCTAAAAGTAGAAACGGGGGAGCTCATCGCACTCTTGGGGCCTTCCGGCTCTGGAAAGACGACGCTTCTTCGCATCATCGCGGGCCTTGAATCGGCAGAAAACGGCGAGATCCTTTTTCAAGGCAAGGATGCCCAGGACCGCAAGGCCAAAGACCGCAATGTGGGATTTGTTTTCCA
>CAZBIH010000126.1:3046-4581 GCA_964492015.1 uncultured Planctomycetia bacterium
AAAGTCCGCAAAGAACTCCGCCAGTGGCTCAGGCGTTTTCATGACGACCTTCACATCACAAGCCTTTTTGTCACGCATGACCAGGAAGAGGCGCTGGAGGTGGCCGACCGCATTGTCGTGATGAACGAGGGCCGCATCGAGCAGATCGGCACGCCCGAAGAGGTGTATCACAACCCGGCGAGCGCGTTCGTTCTGAATTTCCTGGGCAACGTGAATCTTTTTCACTCGCGCATTGAGGAAGACGGCAAGGCGCAGGTGGGGAATGTCACCATCCAGCTCCCCAAAAAAGCCGCCACGGGCGCCAAGACCGCGACATTTTACGTGCGGCCGCATCACTTTGAAGTCAGCCGCGCTCCCAAGGAAAAAAAATCATTCAAAGCCAAGATCAAATACCTCAACGCGGCCGGCTCGACCGTAAAACTTGAAATGACCAGTGAATGGGGCGACCCCGTCCAGGTGGAGATCAGCCAGGAAGAATACCGCGCACTCGCATTGAAAAAAGACGAAGAAGTCTATGTGACCCCCAAAGAGATCCGCATGCACGCGGCGGAGAGCGATCATTGGGGGCAGGTCGGGTTTACCGGCGTCGGCGGAGGGATCTAGGAGTACCACCGCTTGACAGGGTCTTCCCGCGGGAGATATACTCACAAACTCCACCGCGGATATAAACCAACCATGAGAAAATTTGTTCTGACCTTGAGCCTGATCAGCATTTTTTTGATCGTTTCTTTGCCTGCCGAGGCGTTTTGGTTGTGGAAAAATTCCAAAAAAGAGATACAGAATAAAGCGATCCCAAAAGCCCCTGAATTTTTGACTCTGATGGACGCCTACCGCCTGGCACTCAAAAAAAGCGAGTCCGTCGCCATCACAGCCGAGGAGATCAACCAGGCCCGGGCACGTTTTTACCGTTCCTTCAATTATTTTCTCCCGACAGCGCATTTTGTCATGGCACAGACTTTTCGCGATCCCGCGGGCGGTGCAAGTTCCAATTCCAGCAGTAATAGCGGCCGTCGATCAACACCGGAAAATAGATTTACGTTCACCCAGCCTTTATTCAGCGGTTTTCGCGAGATCGCGATTTTGTCAGCCTCCGGCGCTGATAAGAAACAGCAAGTCCTGGCATGGAAGCGTGCCAAAGAGCTTTTATTCGTTGATGTGATGAGTTCTTATTATGCGGTGCTGGAAGCCCAGAGAAATGTCCATGCCCTTGCGAAAACTCACCGTCTCGGCGCCAGCCGCTTGCGGGAATTAGCCCACAAGATCAAGGTCGGGCGCCTGCGCGCCACGGACCGTCAGACTTCACTTGCGGATCTAAAAATTTTAGAGTCTGATCTTGTGGAAGCGCGTTCAGCGCTGGCTGTTTCAAAGAACCTTCTGGAGTTTTATATCGGCGCACCGCTGGAAGCGCGTGTATTGATCGATGAACAGGTTCCCGAAGAAATTTTTGAAATTTCTCTAATGGACTCCAAAGCTCGTGAGCGCTCCGATGTCGCCTCCTACGAGCAGGCCTACATTGTCGCGGAGAAAAAAGTCAT
>CAZBIH010000127.1:0-4577 GCA_964492015.1 uncultured Planctomycetia bacterium
TTCACATTTTCATCTTAAGTCTCGTCGAGGGTATCACGGAATTCCTTCCGGTCTCATCCACCGGGCATCTCATCCTGGCAACCAGCATCCTGCAGATCCCTGAATCGGAATTTGTGAAAAGTTTCATTATTGCGATCCAGACGGGCACTATTTTTTCGGTCCTATTTCTTTACTGGAGACGGCTTTTTACCGATCTTGAGACAATGAAGCGCGTTACCGCCGCTTTTATCCCGACAGCGGTCGTGGGTTTTCTCCTTTACAAGCTGATCAAAAAATTTCTCCTGGGGAATTCGATCGTCGTCATCGTCACTTTATTTCTAGGCGGGATCTTTTTGATCTTGTTCGAATCCAGGCACCGCGAACAAAATCACCATGTAGATGACGTTTCGCGCATCCCCTATTCCAAAGCCATCCTGATCGGATTGTTTCAGACGATCGCGATCATTCCTGGTATTTCACGCGCCGCCGCCACGATCCTGGGAGGTTTAGGCCTCGGAATTAAACGTAAAACTATCGTCGAATTTTCTTTCCTTCTGGCCGTCCCAACGCTTTTGGCCGCCACAGCGTTGGACTTGATGAAAAGCTCCTTTTCTTTCACCGCCGCCGAGTGGATGTCGTTGGGCCTGGGCTGCGCGATCTCTTTTGTCGTTGCGGTCTTAAGCATCAAATTCCTTCTCGGCTTTGTCCAAAGGTTTACCCTCGCCGCGTTTGGCGCCTACCGCATAGCAGCTGCTGTGCTATTCTGGCTTTTTGTTTAAGGCTCAGTGAAATGCGCCTCCTAAAGATCCTTCTTTTGTGCCTAGGCTTTTACATCCTGTATTTCACCGTCCGCCAGGTCGGCCTGCATAATATCTGGAACAGCGTCCGCGGCATCGGATGGCCGCTGGTTCCTGTATTGCTCGTCTATCCTTTTATTTACGCGTTCAACACACTGGGCTGGCGATACTCCTTTCCAAGAAATCTTCCCAAGCATATCCCCTGGAAAGACCTCTACGTCATCCGCATCATCGGAGAGACGCTCAACGAGATCATTCCCTTCTCCGCGTCGCTGGGAGGAGAACCCGTGAAGGCGGAATTATTAAAAAAACGTTACGGAGTCTCCCTCGCCGAAGGCTACGCGTCGCTTCTGATCGTTCACACGACTTTTTATGTCTCGCTGAATCTATTTGTCATCGGCGGGATCCTGGTGACCTTAAAGACCATGCCTCTGACCGCGGTGCTTTGGCAGAGCGTGATCGCGTTCCTGGGCGGGCTGGGCCTGGTGGTGGCGCTATTGATCGGCGGGCTTCATTTGGGGATATTTAAAAAAGTTCATGAATTCGGAGAAATGTTCAAATGGTGGAAACACGATTCCGACCAGAAAAAAATAAAATTTCTGGAGCTGGACAAAGATATTAAAAAATTTTACTCGCAAAACAAAAAGAATTTTTTTCTTTCGGTGTTCTGGAATTTTCTGGCGTGGTTTGCGGGGGCATTCGAGGTTTACTTCGTCGGAAAACTCATGGGGTTGCCTATCAGTTTCACCGAAGCATGGCTTTTGGAAGCGCTGATCCAGGTGTTGCGTATCATCACTTTCTTCATCCCTTCCAGCGTGGGTCTGCAGGAAGGCGGGATCGTTTTGATCTTCTCTCAGTTCGGCTTAAACCAGGGGTCAGGCCTCGCGTTCGCCCTCATTCGCCGCATTCGCGAAATGATATGGATCGCGGTCGGCCTGGCCCTGTGGTCTTTCATGAAAGAAAAACCAAAACTTAAAAAGGTTTAAGATTTTTTCTTGGAGTTTGGTTTGTCCAAAGGCACCACACTAAAAACAGCACTGGTAAGCATGGCTCCAGTTCCTGCAAACCCTGAACGCGAAGCTTCGCGCGCCCAAAAACCTTTGGCTTTGGGAGAAGGATTCGCTTTTTCACGTTCTTTGAGTTCACGCTGCTCTTTCTTGTACGCGATCAACCGTTCACGGTCAGTCTCCGCAAACGCCACACTCTGAACCAATACCACCAGCGCTAGAACCAAAACAATCTTTTTCATTCTATCTCCTTGTTCGGTTTACCATTTCACACCTCGTAGGTGTGAAATGGTTGTTTTAAAACTTCCTTTTATCCACGATCCGTAAAAGTTTCCGGCCGGTACGAAGCGAGTTTCTGGGGACCACCTGCGCATCGACCTCAAAAAGACCGTTTTTAAAATTTTTCCAGACATCGGGCATGATAAACGCGAACTGAGTGAGGATCTTTTCACGCAGAGCGGGACCTGCGATCGTCTCCGTTTCCGCCGTGAAGGTCATGCGGTCCAGATGCCCTGCTTTTTCAATAATGATCTGCCAGTCCGAAGAGATCCCGAGGATGGGACCAAGGATCGGCTCAAACATCCACGGTGCGATATTTCCCATCGCCGTCGCGACCCATTCGTTGACACGGCCTTTGAGTTTCTCAATGCGGCGCCCCGGTAAATTTTCTTTGGAGGGTGTATCGATGAATCGCGTAATATCTCCCGATTTGTAACGAATAAGAGGCATCACACGCCGGTTCACGGTCGTGTAGACAAGCTCGCCATACCCTTGTGCGTCCCTGTCCACGATCTCAAAAAAATTGTGAAATTCATTCAGCTGATACCCGTCCTTGGCGCGCGACTCCATCCCGATAGCGCCAAACGCCTCCGTCTGCCCGTAACTTAAAAGAAAATCACATTTCCACACGCTCTCAATGTAGCGGCGTGTCTCCTCCGTCATATTTTCCCCGCCGCCGATCATGAGCTTCACGGGCCAAGTGCCTTTTTTTTCGGCGATTTGCGAAAAACGTAAAAGCCACGAGGGATCGCCGACGATCACGCTGATCTTATAATCCTTCAGCCGGTCATGAAACTCGTCCGGATCCATACGCCCCGCCTCGACATGAAAACACCCAAGCGTCTCGCAGGATGCCATGAGCACCGGACCCGACACCCAAAACGAATAATCAAAAGCGCTCGCAACGCGGTCCTCCTTGCGGACCCCCACTCCCCACAACCCTACCGCTCCCGCCCAGCCAGCTTCGCGCACTTCGTTGCGGGAAAAATACACACGCTTGGTCCTTTTGGACGTCGTCCCCGTCGACTCATAAGCCGTATCGGGCGTCATACATACAAATTCATCCGGGTTTGAACGAATATCTTCCGCCGTCGTAAAAAAATCCTTCAGATCTTCCGCTGATCGCACCTTTCCGGCATCGATCTTGTATTCCAAAAATTTTCTTTTATAAAAAGGAGAATGCTCCGCCACATACCGCACCGTCCCGACAAAATTATCATGCTCCATTTTTTTTAAAATAGATTGAGGGGTATTTTTATAAAAGAAATAACCCTTCTCAGCAGGTTCGCCAAAAGGGATCGCGTTGATAAGAGAGATAATGTTCATGATTCCTTTTCCTCCCCTTATTTAAGGGGAGGTGCCGCAGGCGGAGGGGTAGTTTTGCCTAGATTTAAAATGGGGACAGCATACTTAATTCACGAATTAAGTATGCTGTCCCCAAATATTACGCAACCAAATCCCAACTCCCACTACCCCCGAAATAATACAAATCAAATATAATGATTCTATGTTAATAATATTTAACATAGGGTTTCTATCCGAAAAAGGATAAAACGGCCTCAAATCCCGATGCATCAAGCTGTCAAAAAAGACATGGCTGTAAGCTCCGATAGAAGCAGAAATAAGGGCGGTCTTGAATGAAATTTTTGAAAGTTTTAAAAATTTAGGGCCTATGTAATTATACAAGGGCCAAAATATTGTCAGTAGGATAACAATCGCCAGATTGCATCCAAGATAAGTATGAAATAGACGGTGAAGCGGGTACTGACGGGTCACGATAAAATAAAGAGTTTCAAGATCGATCAGTACCTGGGTGGCTATGAACACGATAAGACTGAACTTCTTTGAAACAAAAGATTTAATTAGAACTCCGGGCCCAAAATGAAATGGCGTAAAAGGCATTCTATTAGTTTATCCTAGAAATTTACTTCTAGTGGGATAATCCCATTCAATTTCCTTACGAGAATAACCTTCTAAATATCGATCTTCTTTCCAATCCTCGCCATGACCGATTCCAATTACTTTGCCGCTTGTTTTTTCAACCGTCGCAACTAAATTGGACGAATATGGCATGAGCATTTTATATTCCAAACAATTGTACCGGCCATCTTTTGAAACCATAACATAATCAGGCTTTCCAATTTGGCTAACGAATTTGTCTTTTGAAACTCCCAATTCAATTTTATATGCCTTGCTACTCTGTTCCTGCTGAAAACGATTTTCATCCGTCTCAAAAGCTTTTTGCAGAGAGGGTGCGATCAGCGCCATCAAGCCAAAAAACAATCCAAAAATAATTAGGATGGCCGCAACGTTAATGAAGTCTTGTTTTTTAATTATACTCACACTCATCCTATCAAATAAATGGAAACCCAAACACCCGGCGCAATACCCAAGACCTATCTGTACTTCTTCAAACACCGCCGAATCAACTGCTCAAACAGATCCATCGCCAGATCTATTTCCTTGTCGGTGATATCAAACGCCGGTGCGATCGTGAACACGTTCTTGTAATATC
>CAZBIH010000128.1:0-1290 GCA_964492015.1 uncultured Planctomycetia bacterium
TGCGCGAAGCTCACATTCTCATCCACCATCAACCCTTCGATCTGGTGAAACATGAGCGAATGCGTCGCGTCCGTCGCATCCGGCCGGTAAACTTTTCCGGGCGCAATGATCTTGAGCGGCGGTTTTGTTTTCTCCATCACGCGCACCTGCACCGGAGACGTCTGACTGCGCAGAAGTTTTCCGTTGTCGAGGTAAAAAGTGTCAAAGCTGTCGCGGGCGGGATGATTTAAGGGAATGTTGAGCGCTTCAAAATTGTAATATTCCGTCTCGATCTCAGGCCCCTCGACGAGGCAGAACCCCAAGCGCCTGAAGATAGACACCACCTCCTCCATGACCTGCGTCAGAGGATGAAGCGTCCCAGGTGCATAAAACGTGCCCGGCATCGAAGTATCGATCTTTTTGGCGGCAGAAACTGAAGAAAACTTAAGAGACTTTTCCTTCTCGGAAAAAAGAGATTCGATCGTATTTTTGACGCGATTCAACTCCTGGCCGGCTTCGCGTTTTTGATCGGAAGGCACTTCCGCCATGCGCGCGGAAACCGCGGCCAGAAGCCCTTTGCGGCCGAGGTATTTGATCTTGGCTTCCTCGAAAAGGCGCGCTTCGGCCAAGGTCGTGATCTCGGCCTGCGCATCCATTTCGAGTTTTTTCAAGTCTTCGATCATAGAACCCTTTAAAGTAGTTCACCCCGCCTATTCAAACCGGCGTTAAAAACGGTCATAGAATAGGCGGGGTTCGCGTTTTTTTAGCGATATTAAGCTTTAGCGATCTTACAGATCTCACTAAATACTTTAGGTTCGCTGTGCGCCAGATCGGCCATGATCTTGCGGTCGATCTCGATATTGGCTTTTCTCAAGCCTCCGATCAAGCGGCTGTAAGTCAACCCATTCTCCACGGCTCCTGCGGAAATACGGGTGATCCACAGCTTGCGGATCACGGACTTGGAATCACGGCGGTCGCGTGTGGCAAATGCCATCGCGCGCTGGACCGTCTCACGGGCTGTGCGGTAAAGCTTGCGGCGTCCGCCGACAAACCCTTTGGCGCGTTTTAAGAATTTTTTCCGGCGTGCGCGACCCGCGGGAACTGTTTTGGCTTTAGGCATACGGCAACAATCTCCTTATCTGCTTTTCAAATGTCTTGGCAACAAAATCACCTTTTCTTAAATGGCGCTTGCGCTTGGACGACTTATGGTTTAACAAGTGCCTCTTTCCGGCACGCATTTTCTTGAACTTCCCGCTCTTGGTCTTCCGCAGGCGTTTTGCGGTGGATTTATTTGTTTTTAGCTTTGGCATT
>CAZBIH010000128.1:1390-4466 GCA_964492015.1 uncultured Planctomycetia bacterium
ATCATCTTGCCCTCAAGGATCGGCGCCCTCTCAACTTCTCCCAATGGGGAAATGTCCTGCGCCAGACGTTCCAATACTTTCCGGCCCTTGTCCACGTAGTTCATTTCTCGCCCGCGAAACACCATCGTGATCTTAGCCTTGTCCCCCTCTTTCAGAAAGCGCTCGATACCGCGAAGTTTCACCTGGTAATCGTTTTCCTCGATGAAAGGGTGGTACTTCACCTCTTTCAGGTGGATCACTTTCTGCTTCTTCCGGGCTTCCTTTTCTTTCTTTTCCTGATCGTACTTAAATTTGCTGAAGTCCATGATGCGGCAAACAGGCGGTACCGCCGCGCCGGCAACTTCGACCAGATCAAGCTCGGCCTCGCGGGCCATTTGGAGCGCGTTCTGTATCGGAACGACTCCGGCTTGATCTCCGTTGTGATCGATCAACCGGACTTGAGGGACCCGGATCCCCTCATTAATACGTGTTTTATCTTTAGAAATGTACAACCTCCTGGTTATTTCGAACTTGAGCGAAAATCAGCTTCTCGCCTTTAGCTCGTCGTTGACTTTGATTAAAAAATCCTCGAGCGCCATCGCTCCTAGATCGCCCAGCACCCGGGACCGCACCGCGATTTTCCCCGCCTGTATTTCTTTATCGCCCAACACGATCATGTAAGGCACTTTTTCCGTCTGCGCCAGACGAATTCTCGCGCCGAGTGTCTCATCCGCGGACTGGATCTCAACTCGCAGGCCCGCGGCGGTCATCTGCTTAAAAATATTCTCGGCAAATTCTTTGTGCGTATCTTTAACAGGGATGAGGCTCACTTGCACGGGACTCAGCCACACAGGCAACGCCCCCGCGTAATGTTCCAAAAGCGTCCCCATGAAACGCTCAACGCTTCCCAGGATAGCCCGGTGAAGCATGACCGGCCGATGCTTGTGGCCGTCGGCTCCCGTATATTCTAGATCAAAACGCTCCGGAAGTGCAAAATCACATTGAATGGTACTGCACTGCCAAGAACGCCCCAAAGCGTCCTTAATTTTGATATCAATTTTAGGCCCATAAAACGCACCTTCGCCTTCGCAAATTTTATAAACCACTTTCTTGGAATCCAAAGCCCCTTGAAGCGCCCCAGTCGCACGGCCCCAGTCCTCATCGGTTCCAATGGACCCCTCAGGCCGTGTGCTGATCTCAATTTCTCTCTCTTTGAAGCCAAAAGTATCAAGGGTATAAAATACGAAATCCACCACTCTTTCAATTTCTTCCTGGAGCGCATCCGGCATGCAAAAAATATGCGCGTCATCCTGAGTAAAATTCCGTACACGCAAAAGCCCGTGCAAAACTCCCGATTTCTCGTTGCGGCAGACATTGCCGAGCTCGAAAAACCTCAACGGCAGATCGCGATAACTGCGAATCTTAGTCTTAAAGATCAGCATGTGCCCCGGGCAATTCATGGGCTTGATCGCGTATTCCTTTTCGTCCTCGGTCTTAAAAATAAACATGTTCTCTTTATAATGAGAATAATGCCCCGACTTGATCCACACATCGCTCTTTAAGATCTGCGGGCCGATCACGAATTTGTAATCGCGTTTTAAATGCTCTTCTTTGACGAACTGTTCGATTAAATGCCTTAAGAAAGCGCCCTTCGGATGATAAAAAATTAACCCAGGGCCGCCGTCGTCTTGAATGGAAAAAAAGTCGAGCTCTTTGCCGATCTTGCGGTGATCGCGCTTTTTGGCTTCTTCGCGTACGCGAATGAAATCATCGAGTTCTTTTTTAGAAAAAAACGCGGTGCCGTAGATCCTCTGCATCATTTTATTCTTCGCGTCGGCTTTCCAATAGGCACCGGCAATGCTCGTCAGCTTAAATGCCTTGATGAGTCCTGTAGATTCCGCATGCGGATATTTGCAGAGATCGCAGAATTCGCCGTCGGTCACCACCGACAGCGGCTCACCTTTACCCGCCAGCTCGTCGATGACTTCACATTTTAAGGTTTCATTTTTAGCGCTAAAGATCGATCTGGCTTCCGCGGGAGATACCATTTTCTTCTCGAAAGGAAAATTGGACCTAACAATTTTATCCATTTCCTTTTCAATGCCCTTCAACGCTTCTTCACTCAAAGGTTCCGGCAGCACGATATCGTAATAAAAACCCTCTTCCACCGGAGGGCCGAAACCCAGCTTCGCATTGGGATAAATACGCTTCACCGCCTGCGCGAGAACGTGCGAGCAGCTATGGCGGAGTTTGTCTAGGTCTGTGTATTGGTCGGCTAGTTTGGACATTATTTTAAATCCAAAGCATACTTGAGAGCTGTTCCAACGGCTTCCAACTTCGCCTGATCTAAATCCGTAATTTTCTTTACAAAAAATTTCTTTGAAATTGTATAAATCGAATCCAAATTTACAACGCATTCTTTCGACATACCGTCGCTCTTATGTAAAACTACTTCAACGGGAATGTGCCGGATCGTGCCCGTAACTTCCGCGACCGTGACAAACTCGCGCACTTGGACAGCTTTGTTCCGCGATAAGATCACGGCAGGATGACGGCCGGCGGGTTCCGGCATATCCACCCACCAAATTTCGCCTCTTTGCATCACCACTTATCCTTTGAAAAACTAGAAAGGCTGGCGAAAAAGAGAGGACTTATTTCATTTGGATTTTCAGGCTTCTTTTTGTAGCCCTCGGCATATTTCTTATCCATTGCTTCTTCCTGCTTCTTTTTAAGCCACAACGAAACGGCCTGCAATATCGCCTGGCTTCTGCCCAGACCCATTTTGTGACGCTGCTGCTCAATTTCCTTCATAATACCCTTGGGCAAACTGATCGCGATCTTAACCGCATTTGCGCTCATAGAATCCTCCGCTCATACTTTGGTATGAATAAAGTATACCATAAAGACGCCCTATTTCAAACACGGTCTTTGTCTCTCTTAATAGTAGTATCCATCCTTTTTAGAAAGCCACGAAGGTTTTTCATAGGTACTATTGCAATCGAATCGATCCGGCTGTCATGTTCCAATATTTCCACTTTCTGTATAGCCCTAGAAGTCAGCCGATCTTTATCTTTAAAAGCATGACTCCCGTGTTTAT
>CAZBIH010000129.1:0-4435 GCA_964492015.1 uncultured Planctomycetia bacterium
CGCGTGCGGCGCGCCTTGATGCCCTGGCGTATCCAGATCTCTTCCTGAGCGAGTTTTTTGTCGAACTGCTCCCATTCCATTGCCTCGGCGTGAAGCGCCAATTTTTTGCGCTCTAAAAATGTCGGGTAATCGCAGGTCCAGCTGTAAAGTTTGCCGCGGTCAAGCTCGACGATCTTGGTCGCCAGGCGCGTCATGAACATGCGGTCATGCGTCACAAAAAAGATCGTGCCTGGATATTCTTTTAAAAAATTTTCTAGCCAGTCGATTGATTCGATATCAAGGTGATTTGTCGGTTCATCCAGAAGAAGAACTTCAGGTTTGGCGACCAACGCTTTGGCCAAAAGAACTTTTCTTTTCTGCCCGCCGGATAATTTTTCAAAATGGCTTTCGGGGTCCAATTTCATATGCGAGAGAGCTTCTTCGATCTGGCGCTGAGTCTCCCATCCGTGCGTGCGGTCCATCTCGGCTTGCAGCTTGTCCAACTGGCTTAGAAGTTGCGGCGTGTATTCCGTTTCCAATTTTTGATTCAGATGATGAAAATCACCGAGAAGTTTCACCTGGTCGGGCAGACCGGAAAGAACGATATCAAAAACATTCCCCGTAATATCGGTCGGCACTTCCTGGGGTAAATGCGTGACCTTGATCCCCTTTTGATAGCCGATCTCGCCCTTGTCGATCCTCATCTGGCCGGCAATGACTTTCATGAGCGTGGTCTTCCCCACGCCGTTGCGGCCCAGAAGCGCCACACGTTCTCCGGACTCGACCTGCAGGCTGATATTGTCAAAAAGAAGCGGGCCGCCCAGAGCCAGAGAAACTTCCTGAATGCTGATCAACGCCATACGATTTTTGCCCTTTTTTAGAAAGACTGCCCGTAGACTATACCGTATCTCGTAACTCATTCCAATAGGCCATGCTATAATCAGTTTTTGATGGCTCAAACCAACTCCTCCTATTTCTGGACCCGACTTTACTTTCAAAGAACTCTCGGGTTTATTTATTTCCTCGCGTTTTTGGGGACAGCATTTCAGTTCCGTGGACTCATCGGTGAACATGGCCTTTTGCCGGTACGTTTGTTTTTAGCGCGAGTGGAATTTTGGCGCAGCCCGAGCTTATTTTTTCTCAATGCCTCGGATTCCTTTATTGGCACTGTCGTTTGGCTGGGTGTAGGTCTGTCTGTCCTAGCGATCACCGGTATTTCCGAACAACGGGGAGTTTATTTTTCCACGGCGGTATGGGCGCTTCTGTGGCTTTTTTATATTTCCATCGTCAACGTAGGCCAAATCTTCTACGGTTTTGGCTGGGAGATCATGCTTCTAGAAGTTGGTTTCCTGGCGATCTTTTTCGGCTCAAGTGACACCAAGTCTCCGGCCGTCGTGATCTGGTCCCTGCGCTGGGTCCTCTTTCGCCTCATGTTCGGCGCAGGCCTCATCAAACTACGCGGGGACGCCTGTTGGCGCGACTTGACCTGCATGTTCTACCATTACGAAACTCAGCCCATTCCCAATCCATTGAGCTGGTACTTCCACCACCTGCCGCACGGATTTCTCAAATTTCAAACGCTCTACACACACTTCATTGAGCTGATCGTGCCATTCTTCTATTTCATCCCGGGCCCGCTTCGTTGGATCGCAGGAATTTTGACGATCGCATTTCAAGTATGCCTGATCTTAAGCGGGAATCTGTCATGGCTGAATTATCTGACCCTCGTCATTGCCATCGCCTGTTTTGACGACGCTTTTTTTGCAAAATTAACGAGAGTCAAAATTCCCTCAGCAATTCCGATGAAAAAATTAAGAAAAGGTGTGCTTGCGGCTCTGGCAGCGCTGATCCTCTATTTAAGCGTCGGCCCGGCTTTGAATCTTTTTTCGCCAAGGCAAGCAATGAACGCAAGTTTTGATCCGCTTCATCTGGTGAACGCTTACGGTGCGTTTGGCTCTGTCACTAAAAATAGAAATGAAATAATTCTCGAGGGCACTGAGGACGCCGAGATCACGCCCCTCACCCAATGGAAAGAATATGAATTCAAAGCCAAACCGGGAGATGTCCATCGCCGGCCGCCGGTAGTGGCGCCGTATCACTTAAGGCTAGATTGGCTGATGTGGTTTGCAGCCATGGCCGACTGGCGGCATCATCCGTGGATCATCAATCTTATGAACAAACTTCTCCACAACGATCCGGAAGTTTTGGCGCTCATGGGGGAAAATCCATTTCCCAACCATCCACCGCAATTTATCCGCGCAGTACTTTACAGCTACCGCTTCACAAGCGCCCAGGAGAGAAAAGAGACCGGGGATTGGTGGGTGCGTAAACCTCTGGGACTCTATCTGCCCCCGGTCTCAGCGGACAACAAAACATTAAAGATCATCCTGGATCAATTATTCAAGAAGTAGCATCAAAACATCAATGCACGCGCTTCTTCTCCGTAAGGAATCCTATGGAAACAGAAACAATCATCACGACCAACAGCACGCCGCCTATTACGATGAATATCATGGCTTTTCTCCTATTTTAGTCGTATAACAAATCTCTAATTAAGAATGAAAACCACTTCTAATGAAAGGATACACCACAAGCTTGAAAAATGAGAACCTAAGAAATTAAGTATAATTAAACTTTGGTCGATTAACAAAAAACAACCCTGAATAACTAAAATAAAGTTATTCTTCCAATTGACATTTGAACGAACGTTCAATATACTAAGGTTAAGAGATATTTGATGCCAAATTCGATCGATCTGACCCAAGCGCTTCAAAAGATCCGCCTCTTCTGCAAAAATAAAAAACGTCCGCCCAGTTTTGAAGAGCTCCGAAAACTTTTTGGCTACAAATCCAAGAACGCCGCCTCCTGGCTCATCGACAAGCTGGCCGAAAAAGGCCTCATCCAAAAAGATGCTCAAGGTAAATTACTTTTCGGTCCCTCCGCCGGGATCAAGCTTCTGGGCACCGTCCAGGCCGGCTGGCCCAGCCCCGCCGAAGAAGAGCTCGTGGATGTCTTAAGCCTCGACGAATACCTGGTGACACACCCGGAGCAGACATTTCTCATCAAGGTCACGGGAGATTCCATGATCGATGCCGGCATTCATCAAGGGGACCTTGTCCTGGTGGAGCGCGGAAGACAGCCCAAACACCGCGACATCGTCATCGCCGAGATCGACCATGAATGGACCATGAAATATTATGAAAAAATAGGAAAAGAAATACACCTTGTTGCCGCCAATAAAAAATATCCCGCGATCCAACCCAAAGAAGAACTTAAGATCGGAGGGGTCATTGTCGCTGTCGTCCGAAAATATAAATAATTCCCCACTCATCAGCCTTCACTCGCTTCCCAAAGCGATCATCCATATAGACTGCGACGCTTTTTTCGCCAGCGTCGAGCAATCCCTCAAGCCCGCGCTTCGTGGCCGCCCTGTGATCGTCGGAAAAGACCGCGGCATCGCCGCCGCTTTCAGCTACGAGGCCAAGCGTGCTGGGGTCGTACGCGCGATGCGTCTGTCCGAGATCAAAAAGCTCTGCCCCGATGCAGTGTTCCTTCCCTGCGATTACGAATCTTATAGTCTTTTTTCACAACGATTTTACGCGATCCTTCGGCGCTTCACTCCGGACGTCGAGGAATATTCCATAGATGAAGCCTTCGCGGACCTGACGGGCCTGCGCCGTGTGCACCACACTTCTTATGAGGCCATCGCGTTCGATATGAAGAATACGGTCGAGCGGGAATTGGGGATCACCGTCTCCGTCGGATTAAGCCTGACCAAATCGCTGGCCAAGATCTGCTCCAAGGATGGAAAACCGTCGGGCTTCACCTGTGTGCGCGGGTATGAGCTTCGGGATTATTTGAAAACGGTCCGGACAGAACGCGTCTGCGGCTTCGGCCCGGCAAGCACGGCGCTTTTAGCCAAGCACAATATTCACACCGTATGGGATTATGTCCAGAGACCTGAACCTTTCGCTAGAAAAATTCTGGGCAAGATCGGCTCGGAGCTATGGCGCGAGCTTCGGGGAGAAGTTGTTCACCCTATCGTCCAAGAAAAAAAAGAAGCGCAGGCGTCTTTAAGCAAAACCAAAACATTCACGCCTCCCTCCAACGACCGCGCTTTTGTCAGGGCTCAGCTTATCCGCAACATGGAATCGGCTTTTATCAAACTAAGACGCCATCATCTGAGGACCAAAGGTGTCGGAATCTATCTGAAAAACAGTGACCATCAAGGCAGCGGCCTCTTCGCGGAACTGGCCCGCCCCACGGATTCTCCGATGGAGGGAATTTCTGTTGTATCTAAACTTTTTGAGAAGCTCTTCAACCCCGCCGTCAAATACCGTGCCACCGGTGTGTGGTTCCAACAACTGGAATACGGCCCCCAGACTCAACCTGACCTCTTTGATGACCCCGCCAAGATCACGGCCTTAAGCGAGATCTCCAAGACGATCGACCGAGC
>CAZBIH010000130.1:0-4432 GCA_964492015.1 uncultured Planctomycetia bacterium
TTTTGATAGGAGTGCCAGCAATTGATATTTGAGCATTTATATTGCCCTTAGCATCTACTCTTGTAGATGTCTCGCCTTTGCCATCCCTGCTAATAATTTTTCCATTCTTGTCCCTAAAAGTAATCGACTCCTCTGTGATAGTGCAAGTGATTGTGGCGTTGCCTGAATCATCAAAATCTGTTATTCCCCATAGTTTTGGATATTTTGCAATGCTGTTGGCAATATAATCTAAATCGGTGAGTGCCTTTTTTGCAGCTTTTAGTTGTTGATCCGCTAAGTATTCTTCTTTTATTAGTGCATCCCGCTCTTTCCGGATAGTATTTTTTTCTTCTTCAGAAGTCGCCGGATCATTTAATTGACGAGCCTTCTCGTCAATTAATTTTATGCGATCATTCACAGACTTAAGAATTAGTTCTTGCATGCGCTTTTTCAGAGCTTCGATATATTTATCATTCTCTGGTATGCCACCTTGTTTAATAGTTAACACAACCTTTATCTCGGCGGTTTTTGTGGCATCGGGACTAGACTTAGCCGGGCCAGGATTTTCTTCAGCTAATTTGACGGCTGCTTCTTTATTGGCAACAGCAGCGGCCGCGGCATTGCTTGGACTGCCCATAGGGATCAATTTAGTAACTTCGGATGCGGGCTGATCTGCCGCCCATGCGAAGCTGATTAAGGAAAGCGTTTGAGGCGGCATGACCAACTGCGCGCAGAGGATCACGGCGATCGATTTCTTGAGGATGTTTAGCATTTTAGCGCCAACCTTTCGATTCCTGAGCGGTTTACATCGTATATTTATTATTAAAAGATTTTAGTTAGTAATCAAAAAAAATGGGGATTTATCTAATCCCTTGCACATCTCTGGACTACAACCATCTTTGCTTACAATTCAAATGTTACATTGCTAAATCATGATTTTAAATAGACAAGTTATATATATATTCATATTTAATTATATAATAGCTAACTTATCAAGAGAGAGTTATTCTAAAGAAGTTCTTTTGGGATGGGGAGGCGTCCGGCATAACCGGACTCAAGGTCGTGATAGTAGGCGACCGTCTTTTCATCACTTCTCCAGCACAGAAGTACTTCCTGTCCGTGAATTCTCGAAGGAAAATCCACAAGCCCTTCGGAAAAATTCCAATCTCGGTAGGAGCATCCCAAGGACTCCAGCTCGTCAAAGAGCTCATCCAGCTGATCCATCAGGGAATTGATCTGGGGATCCTCCTCGGGTTTATCGGTCTGAGTGGACAGCGCGCGGATCGCTCGGCCGTTCTTTAAAATGTCCGTGACGATCTTGCGGACCAGAGGAAGCATCTTGTTGGCTTCCAGGGGAGTGAAATATTTAAGCTCAGTCACGGTTTCAGGTAATCTTCCAGGAGCTCCATGAGCTCGTCGAGTTTCCTCATGATCTTGGGAGGGACTTCGAGGGTTGAGACATCGTTTTTATAATTTTTTAAATAAAGAGTTAGTTTCTTGAGAGAAGCTTGTTTGTTTTCGGTCGAAGAAGAGTTGTTTTTGGAACCGGACTTCAGGATGTACTTCACTTTCTTTTTGATCTCGGCGTTTTCTTTGACGTCTTCCAGGATGTCCTGCCGCAGGTCTTCGTATTGTTTTTCGGAGACGCGCTCGTTCTCATGAGCCAGGCGAAGAGTATTCACGGCTTCGTAGCTGGGGATGCGATCGGCTTTGCGTTCGTTTAAAACTTCCGGGCGGATGAACTCCGGTTCTTCTTTCTCGAGGAACGAATAGGATCTCAAGAGTTTCAGCGCCGTATTCTGCCGGATGCCGATCTCTTTGGAGCAATAGGCTTCAAACGTCAAATAATCCCAGTCGCGGTACAACTTGTCCTTGTACACGGTGAAAAGGTACTGCCCCAGTGCGATCCAGGAGCTTTTAAAGCCTTTGGCGGCGTCGAGGACTTTGAACCGCAAACTGTCCGGCTCAAGATTTCCCATACGGTTTTCGATATTTTGGATGGATTTTGATTTTTGTGCGCTCATGAGGAGATATTGTATCACAGGAGGTGTTATAATTTTAGGCATGCTCGGCCTCTACGTTCACATCCCATTCTGCGTTAACAAATGCCATTACTGCAATTTTGTGATCACGCTAAAAAGTTCTGCGGCGAAAGAAAGCCGTTTTCTCGGGAACCTGGAGAAAGAGATCTTGCACCTCGCGCCGGGTGTTCGGGGACGCAAATTTGACACGCTTTATTTCGGAGGGGGCACGCCGTCGGCTCTGGGCGAAAAGGACCTGACGGCAGTTTTTTCAATTTTGCGGAAAAATTTCAAATTCAAACCGTCGACGGAGGTGACGTTGGAGGCCAACCCCGGTGACATTTCTCCATCGAAGGCGCGGCGTCTTAAGGCACTGGGCGTGGATCGCGTGAGTCTGGGCGCGCAGTCATTTCACGAGAAGACGCTCAAACGTATGAACCGCTCGCACGGTGTCCGTGATATCCACACTTCTTATAAAAATCTCCGCGACGCCGGCATCCGCAACATCAATCTCGATCTCATGCTTTCTTTGCCGGGTGAAACACTTGAGGACCTTCAGCACTCTCTTACGGAATTAAAGCGCCTCAACCCCGAACACGTTTCGCTGTATGAGCTTGTTCTCGAGGAGAAAACTTTTTTCAAAAAACAGCATGACCGAGGAAAGCTGGTACTTCCTGGTGAAGACTTGCAGGTTGACATGCTCACGGTGGCGCGGGATTTCCTAAAAAATGGCGGATGGAGGCAATACGAGCTTTTGAATTACGCCAAGCCGGGTTATGAGTCCTCGCATAACCGGATCTACTGGCGCAATGAAGAGTATCTGGGGCTTGGGCCGGGTGCGTTTTCATATCTAAATGGGAAACGCTTTCAGTACTGCGCGAATTTTGAGGAGTACCTGAAGAAAACTGCCGCCGATGATTGGGCTAATGTCGAAGAAGAGATTTTGAGCGTCGAAAAAAAAGATACAGAGTCGTTCATTCTGGCGTTGCGTACGTTCGAGGGAGTGGACCGTAAAAAATTCGGCGCGTGGCTTCGCAAAAGAAACGGAACGCTCCGCGACCTGACCGAGAGAGGCCTGATCGATGAGAAAAATTCAAGGATCCGGTTGACCGAGCGCGGAAAATTATTTGCAGAAACAGTTTTTGGAGAATTTTCAGGGCCCTGAGCCTTGACATTCGATGCACGCATGATATAGTAAAAAAGTATCCCATATTTTTTAAGGTTTGGCATGCGGTCCCGTCAAGTTGAGCAACGGTGAAAAGGAGAACAACCCATGAGCAATGCCAAGAAAAATGAACGGTCCATCGAAGGCCATTACAACTACTACGGAATTCCCGCCTACATCCTCAAACAGCACAACGGAGCTTACGCTAGCGGTTTTTTTGATCCTATCGACGGAATTTTCAAGGCCGCGGGCTCGGCAAAAAAAATTCTGTGGGATGGGATCCGACTAAACGAGAAAGACGCAAAAAAATTAATTAAAGAATATTCACGCGCGATGCCTTTTTTTGAGGAAGACAACCAAACGCCGGAGTGGATCTTAAGGCCGGAGGACGCGATCATGTTCCTGACGCAGTCGGAAGAGATACAGGACCAGAGTAAACCGGGGCAAGAAGATATTCCCGGGGCAAAAGAATAATTTTTTAGAATTTTTTTGAGAAAACATTTTCATTTGATGCCGCTTCGCTGTTATTTGGCAGGCGGCATTTTTATTCTCACTTTCTTTCTGACCCCTATTTTATTCGCCTCCGAAGTTAAAGTTCAAAAAGACGACCGAGGCCACTGGACACTTTTAGCCGACGGTAAAAAATATTTTATTCGCGGTGTCGACTACCGTGTTTCGAAGGCGGGGCAGAGCCCGGATCTGTCGACGCTGGGGGATTGGATGGATTATGATTTTGACCGCAATCACCGCTGTAATCCTGCCTACGATTCGTGGGTTGACAGAAATCATAACAACCGCCGGGACCGTGAGGAGCCGGTAACGGGTGATTTTGAGCTCCTGCGCAGTATGGGGGTCAATACCATCCGTTGGTACGTGAATGATTTCCGAGACCAGCTTCCGGATAAAAAAATATCGAGGGACCTTTATTCGAATTACGGGATCCGTGTCGCGGTCGCTCGGGAAGCCGGTGCTTGTGACCGAGTACGGAGGAGCTCAGGGCAATGGCTACAATCAGGAATCCCAATCACGGTACCATGAGGCGGCTTGGCGCGACATTTGGAGGAATCGGGCTGGCTCCGGCGCGGGTAACGCGATCGGAGGGATGGCGTTCGAGTGGATCGATGAATGGTGGAAAGCCGGCGATCCCGCCTGGCACGCGCTTCCCGGCACGTCCGGCAAACAGGGAGTGGGTTCCGCGCATTGGGCGCAGGAATATTGCGGGATCACCAGCCAGGGAGACGGAAAATCCAGCCCTTTTATGAGACGG
>CAZBIH010000131.1:0-4418 GCA_964492015.1 uncultured Planctomycetia bacterium
CGAGCACTTGATAGATGTATTTTTTTGAGTCTCTGCAATCCATTGCCGTCTCCTGACTGTTTAACGAACCAGCTCTGTCAAACCCCCAAAAAAATCTCGATCTATTTTTCATACACTGTAACATACTTTTAACATTACTGAAAAGGGGTTGAGATAGAAGAAACGCATATTTATGGCTGGGAGGGGCGAGAAGATGAGACTGAAAATAACCGGCTTAATGATCGTGAGCGCTTGGGTTCTCTTGAGCCCAACAAACGCTTATTGCCGGACTTTCGCGGAGTACAAAGAAGCCGGTGACGATCACCTCCGGTCTGACAGATCGGCCCTGGCCATCGGCGAGTATAAAAAAGCGCTTGAACTTGATCCCGACTCAACCGCTGTCTATTTTGATCTGGCGATCGCTTACTACAAAGAACAAGATCTAAAAGAGACTGTTTCCTCGCTTGAAAAAATCACCCAATTGGATCCGAACGACACTGAAGCCTATTATAACCTCGGATGTCTCAAGCTTTATGGAAAAAACTTTGGGTCTGCTTGCGAGTACTTCAAAAAGGCCCAAGCCTGGGGCACCCTCGAGTTTGTGGTCAAGTTAAAAACTCTTGACCCACAAACTCAAGATACTATTCTCCTCTCACTGGCTGCCCGGAGCCTTCTATAATTGATATACCGGTTACCGGATATGCGCCGTATCGAGAGTCGTGACGGCAAAACGGCCGTTACGATATTCGGAGTATCTCCTGTCGATAACTCTTTGCGGCATCCCGCGGTTTTCGGGTACTGAGCTAAACTCAATGGAAGAAAGGAGTTTTCCGCTCGACCCTGTTCCCGCGTACACCGGCGCGGCAAAGAAAACTGCAACGAACATCAACGCGATCATCTTTTTCATTTTAAACCTCCGTTTTTATAATCTGGTAAATTTCAACTTCCTGTTGATTAAACGTCCGGAAACACCAAAACCCCCAAAATAGTCGTATCTCCTTTATTATTAGTCACTTAAAAAAACTCTCTTGGATAGGCGATCATCCAAGAGAGTTTGGCCGGAAAAACGGATTCTGTAAGCGTTACCTTTTAGAAGATAAACATCACCTCGCCGCTGATCGTGCTCTGGTTATCGCTAAAACCGGAAGCGCTGCGATCAAAGAAAACATTCCGGCTGGCGTCATCGTATCGATACTCCAAGCGGGTGACCAAATTCTTCCATGGGCGATACTCCAGAGTGCCTGTGATTTCCTGATAATCCGCGGGGGTTCCTGACAGAACACGGACACCGTCGGCATCGCTGAAGTATTCATAGCGGCCGCTCAGCGACCACTGATCGTTGATGTCGTATCGCGCATAAGCCGCGTGACCTGACCAGTTGGCGTTATCCACCAGTGTCAATGCGGTGCTACGCGGATCCGCAAGAAGATTTTCCTCATCCGCGTAATCGTAATTGTACATCAAGGTAAGAGGTTTCCATGGAGTCTTATAAATAGCCACCATGTCAAAGAGATTGCGCCAATTGCTGTCATTGCCCGCTTGTTCAGGCCCAAAATAACCCTGAAGAGCGACCGTAAGAGAAGAGTCACCCGGAAGCGCGAGATTGTTGAAGCCAAAATGCGTCTCGATCGTTTTACCGGTGTTGTTATCGTCAGTGACATCCCAGCCATTCACAACGCCGAGCGCGAGATCCCAGCCGTTATTGAATGTGTAGGTACCGCGGGCTCCGGTATGCGTAAAGGGAATCGCGTAGCCGAAGAGAAAACTGCGTGAAGTGTTCCAATTGTCTTTACTCTCAATGACTTCGGCGCCGTTCATCGTGACGAACTTTCCGACTTTTAGATCGATATCGTTGAGCCACGAAACGGCATTGCTTGCGGGGACCAGCACTTCCACAAAAGCTTGCTGCAGATCAAACTCATCAGCGGCTGATCCTAAACCTGTTGACGTGATCACCTCTGAATCATTCCCGAAAAAAAGATCCGTCCGGTAACCCACGCGGTTGTCGGCTGAAACGGGTTTTTGGAAAACAAGCTCGGCGGCGTTGAGATTGAAACTGTTTGGATGACGGTCAAAAACTCTTGCGCGATTGGTTAGCGTATTGGGACTGTTGAAGTTATTGGTGTAGGTTGAATCCACATAACCTGAAAGGCCCATGCCCTGCACGAGGCTTGGAACAGTCAATGCCGGTGCGGCATTCGCCGCCGGCATTTGGGATTGTGGTTCGGCCACTTTCGCCTCAAGCTGCGCAAGCCTTGCCTTGAGCGCATTGATCTCCGTTTTCAAATCGTCGTTTGCCGCGTCCGCGAAAGCTGGAGACGTTGATCCTATGGCCAGTGCCATTAAAACTAATAAAATACCCTTTTTCATTGCTATTCCTCCAGTTTCGTTCTCTCCAGAAAATCATCTGTTACTTTCTGGATTATTTTATTCCGGAGTTTTACATCAACGTCTCGTCGAAGTTAAAATTAATCACCAAACAATTAACAAAAGTGGTGAAAACTATTGACATCGAACCGCATAATGCAGGGTTTCGATTTAAGGTTTGGGTTTCTCTGGTAGGAATTGATGATTTTCCAAAATAAAAAGGTACATTTTATGTAGGCATTGAAGATCTTTTTGCTCCAAATATTTCATATTTTTTATGAGTTTCTGGAGACGGGGATTCTTAAAATAGACTTTGTCTTCTCGGCGGCCTGCCAAGTAATCAGCAGATACCCCAAGGGCACGAGTCAGTTTTTTGAGTGTTTTGACAGACATATCTTCAGTTTGTTTGGCCTCATATCGACTCACCGGCGCTCGCGCCAAATCAGCACTTGATGCCAACTGTGCTTTTGTCATCCCCAGAGAACGCCGACAACGCTGAATGCGGTCACCTAGGTTTTTTGCCGGTTCTTTTTCCATTTCTTTTTCGGATTCGCTCACACATCTCCTCCATCAATAAAATCTCCCGTTCGTTTAATTCATTTATATCCTTGAACAACAGCCTTATTTTGAAATCACCAGAGTGTTTTGGGTCTTTCTCCAATCCGACGAGATAATCAACGGACACACCCAAGGCATCCGCAAGCTTCTTTAAAGATCTTAGAGTGGGGCTGACATTGCGGTTTTCATAGTAAGTGATCGTCGGGCGAGTTAAACCGGCTTTTGAGGCCAACCGGGCCTTGGATATTCCCAATGCCAGGCGGCAACGCCTAATGCGGCTCCCAATCCCGGAAATAACCTGCTTGATATAAGGAGCCACTTGTTAGGAATACCCTCCGCACTGATTAAACGTACGAGAGGACAAAATCCCCCAAACAAAGTTTAGATGATTTATCGGCTTATGCCGGAATCAGTTAGAGATATTGGGTAAACTTGTCGCGGAGAAAATCCCGTCCCAGAGCGCTTTCCTCTGAGCGAGCGCCCTAAAGGCAGCTTCACGGGATTCTTGCCACTTACGTTCGTCATTACCGCACAACTCTGAAACCAAACGTAAGGCCAGCGGCGTGTGGGAGAACTCATCAAGCTGAATATGCCGCTCAAGATATTTCTCAAAGAGCTCAAAGCATCCCTTGTATTCTCGGTCGATTTTTTTTACGATTTTTTGAAACATGCTTGGGATAAGATCCTCTCGTCCAAAGGTAAAGACGGCGGCAATCTCATGGATCGAACTTTTCTTAATGAAAGAAAACGTGGTTTTAATAAAATCTTCGATGAATGGAGGAGCGTCCAATCGCTTCAGCGCCGCATCGAGCGGCTGCCCGTTTTCAATTCTTTCTATCAACGCATCAATGAGCTTCGTGTCGGCACCGGCCTGTTTCATGGCTTGCCGATATAACTCAAAATGGCTTACGTATCCGCCGCCAGGATGCTCATCGCTCTCTTCCGCAAGCACGATTTCATTGATAAGCCGGGTCGCATCTCTGTCGGCTTTTGGGACCCATGGGATCGTCACCGAGGTGAGCTTGGCCTGAAGAGTTTTGACCAGAGACATAAAATCCCACACCGCGAAGACGTGATATTCCATAAAAGTTTGAAGCCTGCCGGCGCTTGTCAGCGAACGGTAAAGTTCATGCCCGAGAATTTCTTGTCTGATAGGTGACAGAGATTTTTTCAAGAGCTCGATTTGATGATCCATGCTTGGGAATTCTATCACATTTTACCCGACGGACTACTGTTTAGAAGGGCATTTCACGCTTCCAAAGGAACAAAACACACAGCAATCCCCTTCTTTGGGCCGCAAGCGAGATCTGCATTGTTTACAAACATAAAAAAACCGGCACGCATCCAAAGACATGATTTCTTTCTTTTCAGAACCGCAGACAGGACATTTGATCGTTGATTCCAAAATCAATTGCTTTTCTCGCATGAGAGGCACTTTCTTTTAGAAATATTTTGTAAACTTGTCGCGGAGGCGCTGTTTGGCGTGGTAAAGCCTTCTTTCCACTGCCTTTGTG
>CAZBIH010000132.1:0-4413 GCA_964492015.1 uncultured Planctomycetia bacterium
AGATCTGATCATAAGAAACTTTTTCGATGATGTCGCCCAGATACGGGTCCTCAAACACGAATACGCCTTTGGGCTTCAAAAGCCGCCGCACGCCTCCAAATACAGAATGCGGATACGGAATATGACACATTACATTGGCCCCTAAAAAAGCATCCGCGGGGCCGTATTCTTTCAAGATCTTTTCCGCAAGATCCTCATTGAAAAACTCAGACCAGGTGTTGATCCCGATCTCACGAGCCTTTTGGGCCACGTTGGCCGAGGGCTCGATCCCTAAATGCCTTCTATTTTTTCCCGCGAAATGCTTCAAAAGAATTCCGTCGTTGCTTCCGATCTCCACGATGAACGGGTCTTGAGCCCCTTTTAAATATTTGTCCGAAATAAGCCCGGCGAAATCCTTAAAATGCGCCTGCATGCGCGAAGAGGTAGAGGAGAAGAACGCGTAGTTCTCATGGAACATTTTTCTTTCGTCGACACGTTCGACCAGCTGGACCATTTTGGATTCGGGATCAAATCCCACGGAAAGCTCAAAAAATTCTTCCGAAGCGAATTGATCGCGAGAAAGAAATCCGTTAGCGATCGGCATGCGGCCGAAAGACAAGAATGGTTGGATGGCTTTCCCGGTGATAAGGCAGGACGTCACTTTTTTTCCAAGACCTCTTGGATATGGTAGGAACGGTTTTGAGTCGTTTCGTAATAAGTTTTGGAAAGAAAATCAGCTAAAAGCCCCGAGATAAAAAGCTGAATGCCTGTCAAAAGAAAAAACGCCGAGAGGATCGGCCACACCGTATCCGAAAGGCTGGTCCCCTCCCAAAAAAGGATCAAGGTATACACGGATGAGATCCCCCCGAGAAAGATCGAGAAAAGCCCCAAACTTCCCAACAGATGCAAGGGCCTGACCGCGAATTTATTCCAAAACCAGACGGAGATCATGTCGATGAAGCCTTTGAGCGCGCGCCGCCAATCGTACTTGGTGCGGCCTGAAACCCTCGGGCGATGATTCACGACGATCTCGCCGATCTTAAAACCCTTGATCTTTAATATCGCCGGAATAAAACGGTGCATCTCCCCGTAAAGATGCAGATTTGTGAAACATTCTTTTTTATAAATTTTTAGCGAACAGCCGCTGTCATGGATACCGTCATTGATGAGGATCTTTCTCAAAAAATTAGCCGTTCGCGAAACAAGGCGCTTTCCCAGATCATCTTTACGATCCTTGCGCCAGCCGGAAACCACATCCAAACCGCCTGTTTCCAGCGCTTCGATCAGACGGGGAATATCCTGAGGGTCATTCTGGCGGTCGCCGTCCATCGTGATGATGTATTCGCCGGAAGCCGCATGGATCCCGGCATCCATCGCCGCCGTCTGGCCGAAATTCCGGCGCAAAAATAGGGCTTTGACCGGAGAAAGGGTTTTGAGGATCTTGGCAGTGCCGTCTGTCGAGCCGTCATCCACCATGATGATCTCATGATCATAGCGATTTTGCTGGCAAACGGACCTTATCTCCTGGTGAAGCGCGGCGGCATTTCCCTCTTCGTTAAAAACAGGCACGACCAGAGACAGTTTGGGGGGCATAGTTACCTTTTAACCGTTGATTTTACTCGCCGCCCAGATGTTTCGCCAGAAATTTTTCGCAGGCCGCGTAAAACTTAAGGCGGTTTTCAGGCCGCGCGAAACCATGTCCTTCATCGGGAAACAAAAGGTACTCGTGCGGGATCCCTTTTTTCTTCAATTGGGCAACGATCTGCTCGGATTCCTGTTGGTTGACACGAGGGTCATTGGCCCCTTGCGCGATCAAAAGAGGGATCTTGATGCGGTCCGCGTGAAAAAAAGGCGAGCGTGACTTTAAAAATTCTTCCTCCGTCGCCGGGTCCCCCACCCGCTTGTAAAACTCAAGCCTGTATAAATTCCAATAAGGCGGGATCGTATTTAAAAAAGTAAGCAGGTTGCTGGGGCCCACGATGTCGACCGCGCATCGAAAAAGATCCGGTGTAAAAGTCGCGCCCGCCAGCGCCGCGTAGCCGCCATAAGAACCTCCGTAGATCGCGGCCCTTTTCGGATCCGCGTACCCTTTTTCGATCGCCCAATGGACCGCGTCGGTCAGATCCTGCTGCATGGCCCCTCCCCATTCTTTGTCGGCGATGTTCACAAAATTTTTCCCATAACCAGTGGAACCACGAAAGTTCACTTGCAGACAGATGTACCCACGGTTGGCCAGCCACTGCGCCTGCGCGTTGTAACCCCATCCCTCTCTCGACCAGGGGCCGCCGTGCACATTTAAAACCATCGGGAGATCGGATCTTTCTTTTCCCGGAGGAAATGTGATGTATCCATGGATCGTCAAGCCATCCTTGGAAGTAAATTGGATCGGCTCCATCGAAGCCAGTGTGTAAGGATCCAGCGCTGTCCTATTTTTGAAAAGAAACACCGCTTTTTTTGTATTCCGGTCGTACGAATAATAAGAAGCTGCCGACTTATCCTGAGAAAATGCCAAAAGCCAAATTTGATCCGCGTTGTCGCGGCTGATGATCGAGAGATCACCCTCGCTGATGTTTGAAATAACGTCGATATCCGGCTGTATCGCAGGGTCCAGGATCACGTAATGGATCCTCTCTTTTTGGATCACGGCCAACTGAGGCTCATAAGTCTCCGGATCCGACATCAAGCCGCCGAAATCATAATCCGGGTCGGCGAAGATGACTTCCGTCTTTTGAGTTTGGATCTGGATTTTTTTGAGGCGGCTTTTATCCGAGTCAGAGGAATCCCTTAAATACATGGAATTTCCATCTTTGGTAAACCCGATGGGTCCATTCTCCATACCATCGTCAAGGTCCCAGCCGGTCAATTTTTTCCAGGGCGCGGTTTCATCCTCCCGGATGAGAAGATCGTTGCCTCCGTCAGGCCTCGTCCGAACAGCGCCACGGACTTTAAAATGGGTGTCTACGATCCACCCAGAAATGTCTCCGGGATTTTTGGCTGACAATTCAAGCTTGCTTGTCGACAGATCCAGGCGGTAAACATCGTGCAATTTTTTATCTTCTTTGTTCAATGAGATCAGGATCTCGTTGGGATAATGCTTATCCACCCCGACGATGCGCGTCTGAACGCCGTCAAACGGCGTGTAGTTTTTAATTTCTCGCGTGCCCAGGTCCAAACTGTACAAATGCCAATTTTCATCCCCCTCTCTGTCCTGCACATACATCAAATGCCGTCCGTCCTGCGCCCAAAAATACGAGCGGATGCCGCGGCCCTTGTCCTGAGTCACCGGCTTGTCGTCACCGCCTTGGAGGGTACGCACCCAGATGTTCAGCACACCGTCCAAAGGAGCTAAATAGGAGATCTTCGTGCCGTCCGGTGAAATTTGAGGCGATGTTTTTTCCGGATTCCCGAAAAGAATTTCAAGGGGGATGCGTGGGGTCTTAGTTTGCGAAGCCATGGCGGCAGTCTGCCCAAAAAAGACGCATAAAGCAAGAAATAAGCGCAAGTAATTCAATCTCATCCGCCGTCCGAAGTAACGATCAATTTCGTCTTAGGGTCTTCCTCAATGCTCACGCGGATCGACGGATCATTGTTGGCGGCGGGATGAGTCACTGCATCGAGTTGATATTTCGGGTCCTGACTGACCTGAGGATGGCTGTCTTTTTCGATAAAATTCGGAGGATTTTCACTGAAACCTCTAGGCACATCCAGTTGCCCAACCGGCTTTTCAAGAGCGTTCAGGGGGGCCTCAATAGCATTATTGGATTTTTCCCTGAAGCCGCGAGGCGGGTTCTGATAACCATAAGGCGTTTCAGAAAATCCGATAGGTTTCTCGCGGTAAGTCAGGGGGAACGGATAAATATTCTTCAAGAGTACCGATTCTTCTTTGTCTTCGGCAAAAACAGACGGGACCGCGAGTCCCGCTAAAGTAATGAGGCTAAAAATGAGAATCCTGAACATTCCCCCATTGTAACAGAAAAAAAAGCCCCCGCCCAACCGGGTAGGTTGGACAGGGAACTTTTACTTACAAACGGTTGTTACGAAAGCTTAACGACGTTTGTGGCCTGCTCACCCTTGGGTCCCTGAGTGACGTCGAAGGATACCATCTGACCTTCGGCTAACGTTTTGAACCCCTCGCCTTGCAGCGCTGAGAAATGAACGAAGATATCCTTCGAACCGCCCTCGGGAGTCACAAATCCATAACCTTTTTGGTCACTGAACCACTTCACTGTGCCTTTTGCCATTTTTTTAATTCTCTCTTTTTTTACTTATTTTAATTTACTGTCTTCGTCCCACCAAAATAAAAAAAACCGCGAACCAAGTAAAGTTCACGGCTTTGAAAACATTATTTTCGTAAGTTTCAAAAACAACCTAACTTAACCTGCAACGATAGTGTACTCTAGGGCCCCGCTCCTGTCAATCCCTTTTTTCACTTTT
>CAZBIH010000133.1:0-3081 GCA_964492015.1 uncultured Planctomycetia bacterium
ATTGTTCCCGGCGCGGTCTGCGAGCTGGTGGATTTGTTTTTGGCCGGTGATCTCGGCAAGGCGCAGGCCGCGCATCTGAAGCTTTTTTCTCTGTGCCGCGCTCTTTTTGTCGAGACCAACCCGATCCCCGTGAAGCGCGCGATGAAGCTTTTGGGGCTCTGTGAAGAAGACGTGCGGTTGCCGCTATGCGCGATACAGCCGCAGAATGAAAAAGTGCTGGTCCAGGCGCTCAAAGATTTTGGTTTGAAGATCAAAGGATAATCTCATGGTTAAAATTGCTGTCAACGGAGCGATGGGAAGAATGGGCACCCGCATTTTAGCGCTGGCAAAAGAGTCTCCCAAAGATTTTCAGATCGCGGGTGCTTTTGAGCAGGATAAAAAAGGCCAGCGTCTGTCCGCCGATTCTTTAAAAGGGAGGGGCGTGCTGATCGATTTTTCAGGCCCCGTGGGGACTTCTTCTGCGCTGGCTCATGCTCAAAAAGCCGGATGGGGGCTCGTGGTCGGTACGACGGGACTTGAGCCCGCCATGCAGGAATCCATCCGCGCCGCTTCCAAAAAGATCCCTATTGTGTATTCCGCGAACATGAGCGTCGGAGTGAATTTGATCGCCAAGCTTGTGGCGCTGGCCGCGGCGTCTCTTGGGAAAGATTTTGATATCGAGATCACGGAAGCGCATCACCGTCACAAAAAGGACGCGCCCAGCGGCACGGCACTTTTGTTGGCGCAAGCCATCACCCGCGCCAAGGGTTGGGACCTGAAAAAAGTTTTGAAAATGCGCGAGCCGGGCAAAACCCAAAATGAGCGTTCAAGCGAAGAGATCGGAATGCAGGTGATACGAGCCGGCGAGATCGTGGGCGACCACACAGTTCTTTTCGCGGGCCTGGCGGAAACCATTGAGATCACGCACCGCGCCCAGTCCCGCGATACGTTCGCCCGGGGGGCGCTTGTTGCGGCTGCTTATTTATCCAAAAAGAAAACAGGCCTGTTCCATATGGCGGACGTCCTGGGAATTTAAAAAATGACAGTCCAGCCTTTTTTTCTGGAAGAATCCGATCGTCTCAAAGCCCTTCCGCCCTATCTTTTTTTGGAGATCGACCGCGCTAAAAGGCGCGCCATTGAAAAGGGCGTGAAAGTCATTGATTTCGGTATCGGCGATCCGGATCAGCCGACGCCCAAATTTATTCTGGACGCGATGCAAAAAGCGGTCAAAGAGCCCAAGAACCATCATTATCCTTTGGACCGGGGAAGCGCCGCGTTCCGCCTGGCGGTATCGCAGTGGTACAAAAAAAGATTCGGCGGCACTTTTGACCCGGATACCGAGATCCTCCCGCTCATCGGCTCCAAAGAGGGGATCGCGCACCTGCCTTTAGCGTTCATCAATCCGGGAGACGTGGTATTGGTCCCGGATCCGTGCTACCCGCCGTACAAGAGCGGCACTTTATTTGCCGGAGGACACTCCTATTTGATGCCGCTCAAAGAAGAGAATGGTTTTTTACCTGATCTTGAAGCGGTGCCGGCGGAGGTGCTAAAAAAAGCAAAAATTATTTTTGTCAATTACCCCAACAACCCCACGGGCGCTGTCGCGCCACGTTCTTTTTATGAGAAGCTCGTGAAATGGGCGCATACGCACAAAATTTTGATCGCGTCCGATCTGGCATACTCTGAAGTTTATTTCGGAAAAGAAAAACCGCTGAGTATTTTTGAGGTTCCCGGTGCCAGAGAAGTGGCGATCGAGTTCCACTCACTTTCCAAGACTTGCAACATGACCGGTTGGCGCGTCGGTTTCGCTCTCGGGCGGGCCGAGGCGATCTCGGCGCTTTTGCGCGTCAAATCCAATCTAGATTCCGGTGTTTTTACCGCGATCCAGAGGACAGCCATCGAAGCGCTGAAGAACAGTTTTGGCTTCTCCAAAAAAATGAACATCCTGTACCGCCAGCGCCGCGATCTTCTGGTCGCGGGATTAAAAGAGCTGGGGTTTCCCGTCAAAGCGAATCAGGCGTCGTTTTATTTATTTACGCGCCTGCCTGAGGGGTCCGGTGATTCCACTCAATTTTGTAAAAATCTCCTGGAAAAGACCGGGATCGTGGCTACACCCGGGGTCGGATTTGGAAAGCCCGGCGAAGGGTATGTGCGTTTTACGCTGACCGTTGCGGAACCTGAGATCCGCGAGGCGATCATGCGCATGAAAAAATTTTTTACACAGGCGCTTTGACCGCACTCATGGCCATCGTCTATGTGGGGATCGGGAGCAATCTTGGAGATCGTCAGTCCAACATTGACCGCGCGGTGGTTTTTCTCAAAGAGAATGAAGAGATAGAAGTTTTGGCTCTCGCCAAGATCGTTGAGACGGAGTTTCAGGGGGAAGGTCCCGGGCAGTCCAAATTTTTAAACGGCGCTCTAAAGATCAAGACCGATCTCTTACCGCTGGATCTTTTGAGCCGTCTGAAAATGGTTGAAAGGCGGCTTGGGCGTGTAAAGGCTCAAGGACGGAATTTGCCGCGCACGCTGGACCTGGACATTCTTTTTTACGACGACGTGGTGATCGTGGATGGAAAGAGCCTCCAGATTCCGCACCCGCGCCTTCATGAGCGCAACTTTGTGCTGGAGCCTTTGCTTGAAATAGCGCCCGAGCTCAAGCATCCTCGTCTAGGGAAAACTGTACAGGAACTTCACCGGGACCTATTGCAGCATGCAAGTTCTGAAAACCCGCCAAGCGCTTAAGAAATTCGTCGGTCCTCTCAAGGATAAGAAAAAGACCATCGGTTTTGTGCCCACGATGGGCGCTCTCCACGAAGGCCACTTGTCCCTGGTGCGGGCCTCCAAAAAAGAAAATGATGTCACGATCGCCAGTCTATTTGTCAATCCTCTGCAGTTTGGCCCCAAAGAAGATTTGAAGCGTTATCCCCGCAACTTGGAGCGCGATCAAAAGCTTTTGCGCCGCGCGGGAGCGGACGCGTTATTTGCACCGGACGCCAAAGAGTTTTATCCGCCGGATTTCCAAACGACGGTCTCGGTGAGCGTTTTAAGTCTGCCTCTTTGCGGCAAGACCCGTCCCAGGCACTTTGCCGGCGTGGCGACGGT
>CAZBIH010000133.1:3181-4254 GCA_964492015.1 uncultured Planctomycetia bacterium
GCCGCCAAGATCAAAAAAGAGGTCCTCTTGGTATTAAAAAGTGCCCGCACCGCCCGGGTAGACTACGCCGAAATTGTCGATGTCTGCACTCTCAGGAGTGTGGTAAAATTACGCAAAGACTCTCAAGTTGTCGTGGCTCTGGCGGTCTATTTTTCGGGCACAAGGCTCCTAGACAATACGCTTGTGGATGTCTCTTAAAGGGGAAAAATTATGTTTCGCGTACTGATGAAGTCCAAGATCCACGGGGCGACGGTGACGGAAGCTAACCTGCGCTACACTGGTTCGATCACCATCGATAAAAATCTTTTAAAAGCCGCCGCCATCTGCGTGTATGAGCGCGTTCAGATCGTAAACCTGAACAACGGTACCCGCGTTGAGACTTATGTCCTAGAAGGTCCTGCCGGGTCCGGCACGATCTGCATGAACGGCGCCGCCGCGCGCTGGGCAGAGATCGGCGACAAGGTCATCATCATTTCTTACGGACTCATGACCTCACAGGAAATTAAAAAACACAGCCCCAAAGTTGTGTTTGTTGATGATAAGAACCGCAGTAAGAGCAGGTTAGAGGCTAGAGGGAAGAGGTAAGAGGAAGTGATCAAAGTCGGTATTATCGGCTGTGGAACTATTGGCAAAGAACTCGCCAAAGCCTGCCAGAAAAAATTTGTAGATGAAGTAACCGTCGAGACACTCTCTGACGTCGATCCTGCTAAAGCCAAGAAGCTTCAAAAAGAACTCAAACCCCGTCCGCCGATCATGCCTTACGACGTGCTCATCAAGCGATGTGACCTGGTGATCGAAGCCGCGTCAGCGCACAATTCTTACGAGATCGCCAAAAAAGCGCTTCTTTTGGGAAAAGACATTATGGTGATGAGTGTCGGCGGCATTCTCGGCAGGGAAAAAGAACTGCTTCATATGGCCCGCACGCATCACTGCTGTCTTTATATTCCTTCGGGCGGCGTGGTCGGCATCGACGGACTGAAAGCGGCTCGTATCGGAAAGATACACCGGGTGACCCTCACGACCCGCAAGCCTCCTCAAGGGTTTGAGGACGCGCCGTATGTCGTCAAGCACGG
>CAZBIH010000134.1:0-4237 GCA_964492015.1 uncultured Planctomycetia bacterium
AGCAGTCTAAAATTTGCGAGAAATACGATGTTGAGCTCCTATTTCATGATCACAAACTCTATGTGCGCTGTGCAAAGTGCAGGAAGTAATGCGCAAAATAATTCGTAAAACGTATTGGGCAGTTTATTTTTCTGCGGTATTGGCGGTAACGGTTCAAATACAGCCTCTCTTATGGGCAGCTGAAGAAGGTAAGAGCGCGGGCACCGTGACAACGCTATCCGAAGTTCTGGTGAAGGGGCACTTGGAGACCGGCGGGGTCGTTTATAAGCAGGGTGTTGAAGGCGCAAAAATTTACTCCGGAAAAAAAACAGCAGTCATTGATCTGGGGGAAGCGCCTGCTATTGTGAACAATAATTTCCGCCAAGTGCTCGAAAAAACTCCGGGGCTGCTATTAAGCGAGGAATCCACGCCGCTTTTAAGCGTCGGTTACCGCGGTTTAGATCCTCACCGCGCTCAGTTCACCCAGATCCTGAAAGACGGGATCCCCATCCACGCGGATATGTTCGGTTATCCCGAGGCTTACTATGTGCCAGCCACGCAAACAGTTGACCATATCGACTTTATTCATGGCGGGGCATCGCTCATGTATGGCCCGCAGCCGGGAGGCGCGCTGAATTTTGTGACCAAAACCGCTTATGAAGTTCCATTCCGTTTTGAAGCGGAAAATAGCGGCGGCAGTCATGGATCATTTTCAACTTATGAGAGCGTCAGCGGCACTCAAGGGCCTGTGGGTTACTATGGATACGCTCATCATCGCCAGTCGCAGGGTTTTCGTGATTTCAACAGCCAATACGATCTCTTGTCCGGCGGACTGAAACTTACGATCAAGCAAGACCCGACCCTGCATTGGACGGTGGGTTGGGATTCTTACCATGAAACGCATGGCGAGCCCGGCGGGCTGACGCGCGCGCAGTTTGACCTGGATCCGTCCGTGTCGACAAAGCTCATGGATCATTTTGAGCTGAACCGTCATAGCGGGTGGGTGGGGATGGAAAAGGAAATTTCAGAAAAAACAAGCCTGGACATCAAAGGTTATGGCATTTATTACGAGCGGTTAAGCTGGCGTCAGCGCGGAGGCGGTTTCGGGACCGCACCGAGCGGGACCAGCGCTCCGAGCAATGACATCGAGAACCAGGAATTTTATACCGGCGGCGTGGAAGCCCGGCTGGCGCATGAATACTCGGCGCTGGGATCGGAGGAGCATGTTTTAACAGGCGGCGTGCTTTACCATCACACGACTTCCCCTCGCCTGGATTCACGCGGCGCCGCGGCGGATTCGGAAGAGGGGACACTGCGTAAAGACGCGGACCGCGATCTGAATTATGTCTCAATATTTACCGAAAATCTTTTTAAGTTTGGAAAATTTTCGGTCACACCCGGTGTTCGTCTTGAACACGTCTGGCAATCGATCAAAGAAAACCTGAATCTTGATAAAACCACGGTGCCTCTGGCAGATGAGAGCGAGTTTGATTTTGAAGCGCTGGCCGGAGTGGGCGCCCAGTACGAAGTGACCCAGGAAGTGGATCTGTACGCCAATTTTTCACAAGGCTATCGTCCGAAGATCTTCACCCAAGCGGTGCCCAATGGAACCAATCAGGCGGTCAACGAGGATCTGCAAGATGGGCGCTCCTGGCAGGTGGATACCGGTGTGCGCGGCAAGCCGGTTTCCTATTTTTCCTGGGATGCCAGCCTTTTTTATATGGAATTTGACGATCAGATCGGCAGTGCCACGATCAGCGGGCTCAGCACGGTGCAAAACGTCGGCGACGCGCGGCATCAGGGTGCCGAGCTGGCCACCGAACTTGATCTCGTCGGTTTGTGGGATAACATCACCGGCCAAGAGAATGCCAAACAAATAGGGTCCCTCAACCTGTTTTACAACGCGATGTTTCTGGACGCGGAATTTACCGGAGGCCCTAACACCGGGAAGATCCCTCAATACGCGCCTGATTTTATCCAGCGCACAGGGGTCCAGTATGGCTGGAATGAGCGCCTCAAAATAAGAATGGCGGGCACATTCGTGGATGACCATTTTGCCGATGATAACAACACAGCCCAGCGGATCGTGCCGTCCTATAAAGTCTGGGATCTGACGATGGAGCTAAAGATCTGGAAAGAGGCGGTTTCGGTTTTTGGCGGGGTGAACAATGTTTTTAATGAAAAGTATTTTGCGCGTGTCCGGTCGGACGGGATCGATCCCGCTGCCGGGCGCAACTACTACGGAGGGATGAAACTTGTCTGGTGACTCTTTGTTTTCTGTTTTTCTTGTCGTTTTTCGGGAAGCGTTGGAGGCGGGGCTTATTCTGGGGATCATTCTCACGGTGCTGGCCCGGCTGAACGCGGCCCGGTATTATTCTCACATCGCGGCCAGCGTAGCACTGGCGCTGGCGGCCAGTTTGGGCGCCGGCAGCTGGTTAGCCGGCATGGCCGAATCTGACAAGGAAATAACAGGAAAGATCATTGAAGGCGTTATTTCGATCGTGGCCTGCGGTGTGCTGACGTACATGTTTTTTTGGATGGAAAAACAGGGACGCTACCTCAAATCTTCGATAGAAACCAAAGTGGAAAGTGCCGTGACTGCCCGCGACTATTGGGCTTTGATGGCCTTGCCTTTTTTCGCGGTCTTCAGGGAAGGGGCTGAGACAGTACTTTTTCTAAAAGCTGTTTCCTTTCAGAGCGGCGGACGGATCTCCTTGGAGGGAGCCTTGGCGGGGCTGGCCGCCGCGGCTCTTGTCACCGCTTTGATATTTGCCGGAGGAAGAAAAGTTCCGCTGAAGGCACTTTTTAGATATACGGGGATATTGATCGTTTTTATTGCCGCGGGCCTTCTGGCTTACGGCGTGCATGAATTGAACGAAGCCGGGTGGATCCCTCCGGTCATCGACCCTGTTTATAATATCAATGCCTATCTGAACGACAAAAAAGGCATCGGGTCTTTTCTGAAAGCGATCTTTGGATATAACGGAAATCCTTCGTTGACGGAAATGGCCGCTTATTGGCTGTATTTGGGATCGATGGTTTGGGCCATGAGGAACAAAAAAGGATAAAACTATGTTTTCACTGTTCTACAAAGGCGGGCCGATCATGTGGCCCATTTTAATTCTTTCGATCATTACGATGGGTGTTGTGGTCGAGCGCGTCATTTTTATTGTCCGGGAAACGCGCCGCCGGGATAAGGCCGTGGTTCACCGGATCTTTGAAGCGGTTCAGCATGGAAAATTTGAGGACGCGATCAAGACCGGTAAAGGTTCCAGCGACATGATCGCCCGGGTCCTGACGGAAGGGCTGGAGAACCGTGAAAGCTCTCTGGATGACGCTCTGTTGGAAGCGGCCAGCCGCGAATTGGATGAATACAACCGCGGCCTGGTCGTACTGGATACGGCCGTGACGCTGGGGCCGCTCTTGGGGCTTTTGGGCACGGTAGTGGGCATGATCCGCGCGTTCGGTATTGTCGGCGGCGGGGACCTGGCCGTCAAACAGCAGGTGATCACCGGCGGCATCGCCGAGTCGCTGATCGCGGTTTCGTTCGGCCTCATTGTGGCGATCGTCGCGATCCTTCCTCTGAATTATTTTACGGCGAAGCTGGAGCAGGTGCGCCGACAGATCGAGGGTTCGATGAACCAATTGACCATTCTTTTGAGAAAAAAATCAGGCCGTTAAAAAATGCCTTCGCTTCCGTCTCCGCGCCCCAAAACAAGGCCGAGGCTTGAGATCATCCCTTTCATCGACATCATGTTTTTTTTACTGGCGACGTTCATGATGGTGTCGCTGTCTATGATCAAGAATGAGGGTATACAAGTGGATCTGCCCTCAGCGGCCACCGCGGCGGCGGAAGATCGCAAATCCTCCGTGACGGTGACAGTTTCCGAGAATGGCGAGGTGTATCTGGATAAAAAAGTAATGACAGCGGAAGCGCTCAAGATCGAACTCTCACGCCTGAAAAGTGAAAATCAAGACCTGAAAGTTTTTATCAATGGCGACAAAAACGCCGATTTTGGCGGGGCTGTCGAGATCCTGGACGATATCCGTTCTCTCGGGATCCAAAAAGTGTCTATCCAGACCAAGAGGAAGCCATGATCCCACCACCTATTTTATCTGACAGGGAGGTGGTGGGATGACCGCGTTGGCGATCCGCAGGGACAGCTCTATCGGTTACTTCACTTCTTTTTTATTTCACGCGGCGCTTCTGGTCATGGGAAGTCTTTTTTTTGTCAAACCCGTCGAATATGCCGTGGAT
>CAZBIH010000135.1:0-4220 GCA_964492015.1 uncultured Planctomycetia bacterium
TGAAGCGTTTTCTGAAGTGTTGCGTTAAAAACTAGAGAGCAAGGGGGTCCGGTAAACGGTAAAAATCGCGAAATCATCCTGAGCAAGCGAAGCGCGTCGAAGGATCTAACCCTCTATTTACGGCGCTGTCCTTCCCGCTCTAAATCCCCCTGTATTGGTTCGAGTAGTATCTACAGCTGCGCCAGTAATACGGTCTGAAGTCTGTTCCCGTGCGTACCCCAATATGGGGTCTGTCCAATATCCGCCCCGAGAGCCTGAACCAGTGGCTCCGGTAACACCTCGAGCTGAGGTTCCATCAATACCAGACCAGTCCGTATTGGTCGCGTTACCTTCGTAGCTAGAGGTCGTAGTCAAAACTCCGTCTCCGTGAGAACCGGTAAAAAGCCTCCCTGCAGAGGACCCAATAGAGATACACTTCTCGGCTACATTTCCAGCCAGATCAAGATTACCGTAATACCCCGCTCCCGCTTGTACACGTATACTCGAGGACGTCGCAAAAATTCCGGCACGCAAAGGGCCGCTGGATGTATCTCCGCCAACATAAGTAACGTAATCGACAGAAATATTAGCGCCTGATGTGGAAATGGTTTCAGTTCCATTTTCCGTCCCTGAAATAGTCCGAGTTATGTTGATGGTCGTGCTGCCCCATGCATACTCTGCTAAAACTGCTGATGAAGACCCGCGGCAAGCTTTTTCATATTCAAGCTCAGTAATAGGTCGCAACGCGGCCCAATCGGTAAAAGCGGCTCCATCCATCCATGATAGATAACTGCAGCCTCGGTCTGACCTTGTCGTGGTAGCATCCCCGGAAGTCCAAGCAATGGTATTGCGAGTCACCGTGCTGTCTGAATTCTTGCCGGTGGCAGAGGTAATATCACGAGTTGTTTTTTGAGCAGAAGCAAGTGTGTTGAAAAAATCTACCCACTGGCCTTCGGTGATCTCGTATTTCATCAGATAAAATGCGTAATAACCTGTGAGATAACTTGAGTTTCCCGTAATACCAGTGGCGTTAGAAGGGTGGATAGTAACAGGTGTTGTATCAATATTATCGTCGTTATTGAGATCAACAGTAACACCGGCTAGTTGAGAGGAAGTAACCTGCACCGCCGTATTATCAGTCACATGCAAAGCTCTGACTGCTTCTGTAAATCCGTCCCCGTCCCCAATGTAGAAACTCCCGGTCGGAATATAAACCATCTCAATACCAACCACTTTGACACGCACAGAAGCGGAGTTGGATACCCCGTCACCGCTATAGTCCCATACCAGTTGCACAGAGGTTGTGGAGAGAGGGCCTGCTCCTGATCCGGAACGTTCGATAAACGCTCCCTTTTTATCTGATGGAACCACAATTTCGATCGCCGTGCCAGAACCTGTGTTAAATCCTGTGGGAGTCGTGCCGTATTTTTTTAGGGTGGCGTGAGACCAACTGGTGCCGCTGTCAGTGGAATATTTGATGAATACCCACGCCGCATCATAATTGACCGAATTGCGCCACGAGTTGGACCAGGAGATGTCGAATTGGACTTGGGTCGTGCCTTCGGTCGCGTTGGGGGAGGTGAGGGCTGCGTTGGAGACGGAGAGGTTGTTGGCGAAGCTTTGCGGAGCAAAAACAAAGAGAAAAAATATCAGAGCGGCAAAAAGCTTTTTTATTTTCATGAAGGTTAGGCCCTTATCTCTTGAAATACCACGTTTGCCGAGATCAATTTTTGGATCTCCTCTGCGATCTTCGGTGCTGTCAGCCCCAGTTTGCTTAAAAGCGAATCGCGCTTTCCATGCTCGATAAAACGGTCGGGAATACCCAGCGTCCTGATCTTAGGCGCCGTGCTTTCAGATCTCTCAAATAATTCCAGAATTGCATCGCCGAAACCGCCGACAAGAGAACCCTCCTCCAGCGTGACCACAAGCCTCTTGTCTCTGGAAAGGCGCAAGATCGTTTTTTCATCCAGAGGCTTGGCAAAACGCGCGTTCACCACTGCCGCGTCGACCCCCTGCTTTTCAAGGAGACTCGCCGCTTCATAGGCGGTATAGACCAGACTGCCATACGCCAAGATCAGCACGTCTCTTCCTTCTCTCAAGACTTCGGATCCTCCCAAAACGATAGGCACGGGGACCTTACTTTTCAAAGGGGAATCGGTTTCTTCGGCGACGGCGCCGCGAGGATATCTCACCGCGATAGGGCCCGAAAGATGCGAAGTAGCAAATTCGAGCATCAACACAAATTCACGGCTGTCCCGCGGAGCCATGAGCGTCATCCCAGGGAGCTTGCGCAGATAGGAAATATCAAAAACCCCGTGATGTGTCGGCCCGTCTTCTCCGACAAGCCCCCCGCGGTCCAGACAAAAAACAACCGGTAGGCCCTGCAACGCCACATCATGAATGATCTGATCATGCGCGCGCTGTAAAAATGTGGAATAGATCACCACAAACGGCCTTAAACCCGCCTTCGTCAATCCCGCCGCGAATGACACACCATGCTCTTCGGCGATCCCCACGTCAAAAAAACGATCCGGAAATTTTTTAGAATATTCCACAAGCCCCGTACCGTCACACATCGCGGCCGTGATCGCGACGATCTTGGGGTTTTTCTCCGCCAACTGCATCATCTTGTCGCCAAAAACTTTCGTGTAGGTTTTCTGTTTAGAACCAAGCTTTACTTCGCCGGTTTCGACACAGAAAGGCGTCGAAGCATGCCATTTGGATGGATCGGACTCGGCGACCGGATAGCCTTTTCCTTTTTTGGTGATCACATGCAGGAAGATGGGCCCCGGGATCTTTTTGACATTTTCAAGGATCTCTATCATTGATTCGATGTTGTGCCCGTCCAACGGCCCAAAATAACGAAATCCCATTTCCTCAAAAAGAAGGCCCGGAACAAAAATGTGTTTTATGCCCTCATCGATCTTTTTAGCTTGAGCGACCATTTGATCGCCGACTTTTGGGATCTTTTTTAAGCCTGCGACGATATCCTGGCGCAGGTGATTGTAAAAACCACCGGAAATAAATTTATTGAAAGATTTGCTTAAAGCACCGACCGTCGGAGAAATACTCATCTCATTGTCGTTTAAAATAACAATAAAATTATCTTTAACATGCCCTGCGTGGTTCAAAGCCTCGAACGCCATTCCGCTCACCAGCGACGCATCCCCGATCACCGCGATCGCTTTGGCGTCTTTTTTCAGGATACGGTTGCCCACAGCGATACCGAATGCGGTGGAGATCGAGGTGGCGGCGTGTCCAGTCGTGAATGGGTCGTGTTCACTCTCGTCTTTGTTGGAAAAACCGCTCATTCCGCCTTCCTGACGGAAAGTCTTGAACGCTTCCTTGCGGCCCGTGAGAATTTTGTGTGCATGCACCTGATGCCCGACATCCCAGACGATCGTATCGTGAGGAGTGGTAAAACAATAATGAAGCGCGATGGTCAGGTCCACAGCCCCGAGGGCTGCGCCCAAATGACCGCCGTTGGTTGAAACAACCTGAAGAATACATTCTCGGACTTCTTTGGCAAGTCCCGCCAGATCACCCTTGGGAAGTTTCTTAATATCAGCGGGATTTTGAATTCCATTTAAAAAAGACATTTATTTTTTTCTCTCGAGTACAAAATCAGCTATTTTTGACAAAACTTCGGCCTTTTTTCCTAAAAAAGAGGCTTCTTTTTTGGCGCGTCGGCAGACTGCCAATGCCTCTTCACGCGCCTGAACCAAACCCAACAATTTAGCATACCCCTCACCATCCAGGATGTCATCCATAATTTGAAACAGAAGCCCCAGTGCCTGTCCATACCGAAAAACCGCCTGCACCTGGGCCGAGTTGCCGCCTCCCAAATACGCCCCCGCTCGCGCCGAGGCCGCGATCAGAGCTCCCGATTTGTGAATATTAATATACTCTAGCGTCGCAAGGTCTGTCTTCTTATCCTGATATTCGAGGTCCGCCGCCTGCCCACCGACCATCCCCGGAGCCCCTACCGCCGCGGCGATGAAACGAATAGCCTCCAGTTGGCGGACCGCAAAATTTTTATCCGTATTCTTCACCGGTTCACTCAAGATCTTAAACGCCAGCGTCAAAAGCCCATCCCCCGCCAAAAGCGCCGTATCTTCCCCGAACTTCTTATGACAAGTCGCCTTCCCGCGCCGAAAGTTATCATCATCCATGCAAGGCAGATCATCATGCACCAGCGAGTAGCTGTGTATCATCTCCAACGCACAAGCCGCTGGCAACAC
>CAZBIH010000136.1:0-4216 GCA_964492015.1 uncultured Planctomycetia bacterium
TCCCCTTTTTCCACGGCAAGCGTATCATACCGATTATTCATGGCTTGAAATCTTGAGTCTTCTTCAACCCAGTCCCAAATATTAAGATCCATAATCCTTGTCGCAAGGGCCAGATTGCTCGCAATCTGTAAATCGTCGTCTGTTAATGAAAGATAGTTAATCGTGGTAACGGCTGCAGGGTGTGTCTTGTCCCAACCTACCCTCTTAATAATTTTAGCAGCCCCACGTAAAAGCGTGCGAGCGTCTTCTGTTATGGGGTTGGTATTTAATTGTAGAACCCTCACAGGCAAGCCCGGCAGAACAAAAGCCGATACGTTTTGCCAGTCTTCTTTAGATTTCAAAGCCTTCTCAAGGTTACTATTTATGGCTCTTCCGGAATTTTAGTGGGTAAATATTGATCATTTCTCGAGGGAAAAGCTCTTTAAAAACTTGTCCTGTTTAGGTTGACGGTGGTAATGTTGAGACTTATGAAAACCAAGACCACCTTTAGTCAGCTCTACAGCTTTCCAGGCTTTCGTGCCCGTGCGCGCTTTAAGAGCGGTATTTTTCAAGATCCCCATGCGCGAGTGGTATCGTTGGTTCGGCGCAAGAAAAAACGATTTGTTCAGGGTGCAAACATCCCTGGACGAGTTTCTACGATCGTCGGTTTCATAGGGTTCGTGATTTGTGCGCAGGGTCAATGCGAATCTACCTGGAATTCGAATACCGGCGCGTGGATTGCCGGCAGTGCAACTCTGTGAAACAAGAATGGCTGCCATGGCTGTCGAATTCACGACGCGCCACCAAGCGATTCGCCCAAGAGATTGGACGTGAATGCCGGGAGATGTCTGTCACTCGTGTAGCAAAAATGCATCAAATGACTTGGGATCAAGTCCGATCGCTGGAAATGGAATATATGCAGGATCTGATTGAAAAACATCCGGTTCCCCAACGTCTGGAGGCGATTGGCGTGGATGAAATCTCGGTTCGAAAAGGACACAGTTACGCCATCGTAGTGGCCGATCTTCACCATCGCCGCCCGATTTGGATGAGTGAGTCGTTGGGCCGCGCCGAAGAGCATATGGATGTATTCTTCAAGGCCATGGGAAGCAATCGGTCTAGGAGTATTCGCCTGGCAGTCATGGACATGTGGAAGCCGTTCCGTAACTCGCTTAAAAAAAATGCCCCCCAGGCGGAAATTGTTTACGATAAGTTTCATGTGCTCAACCATCTTTCCCGTGCGCTGGACAATGTCCGCCGTCTGGAATACAAACGAGTGGCACAAAAAGACAAACGCTTTATTAAAGGGCAGCGTTACACGCTCTTGTCTCATAAAGCCAATCTCGATCTGGAAGGGAAGCAGGCCTTGGATCTTTTACTGAAAGCCAATAAACGATTGAACAAGGCTTACCTCCTCAAAGAATCTTTTGGCCAGCTGTGGAATTACAATAATCCAACCTGGGCTCGTAAATTTTTTGACAACTGGAAAGACCAACTGCGTTGGAGTCGGCTCAAACCCTTTGAAGACTTCGTGGCGTTGGTCGAACGGCACTGGGACGGTATCATCAGCTACTGCCATCCCAATCATAAAGTGTCCCTCGGCTTCATGGAGGGACTCAATAATAAAATCAGAGTTATACAACGCCGGGCGTTTGGGATCAGAGATATGGAATATTTAAAACTCAAAGTCATCACTTCTTTCATTCCAGACAGCTAGAATCATGGTTATTTACCCACTAAAATTCCGGAAGAGCCTGTTTTATTAATATGGGCTGGAGCCGCGATGCTGGAGATATTGTCAAATGTTGTGGTCTGAGAATTTGAAACCGTATCCTTCCAGTATTGTTCAAGCCGCTTTCTGAAGCGCAACTCCGTCTTGAAATTGCACACCCTCAAGCAGCTGTGAAATCTTTCTGTAGCCCCGCAATTTTTTCCATCGTTTTTCAGCGGACTCTGCAAGTTTGAAAACCATCGTCAGTGTTGCGATTCGGGATCCACAGCCTTTCGTTTTTTTCGTCCGCAATCGCACGGTCGAAAACGTTGATTCGATGACGTTGGTACTACGGATATGCTGCCATTGTTCTGCCGGGAAATCGTAGAAACTCAACAACTCCTGCCGGTGGCGCCTCACAGAGTCAACAGCCTTTGGGTACTTCAGGTCGAACTCCTCGATAAACACATCGAAAGCAACATTGGCATCCATTTGGGTTGGTGCCAGGTAAATGTCATGGATCATTTTCTTGGCCTTGCCTTGCAAGGAGCTCGGCATTTTATCCAGAACATTGACGGTCTTATGCACCCAGCAGATTTGTGTTTTCGTTTTTGGAAATTCTTCAGCAATGGCCGCCCAGAATCCCAGTGCGCCATCTCCGATCGCAAGCTCAGGGCCGGCGGTCAAACCTCTGCGTTTTAGTTCCCGAATAATTGATGCCCAGCTTTCTTTGGACTCCCGGAATCCATCGACGACAGCCACCAGCTCTTTGGTGCCATCCGCCTTCGCCCCAATGATGACAAGGATGCACTGACGGTCATCATCCAGCCGCACATTGAAATAAATCCCATCCACCCACCAGTACACATACCGGCTTCTGGACAAATCTCGACTCATCCACAGCCGGTAGTCCTCCTGCCAAATTTGTTTCATCCGGACAATATTCTCTGCAGAAAACCCAATGACATCCTTGCCCAGGATCTTGGCCAATGCCTCGGTGAAATCCCCGGTAGAAATCCCTTTGAGATAAAGCACGGGCACCAGCTCTTCGATGTTCTTGGACCTCCGCAAATAGGGTGGCACTAGGCTCGATTTAAACCGGCTCTCTCCGGCTTCCTCCAGAACACGGTCATCGACTCTTGGCGTGCGGACCCGCAACGGCCCGGCGGCCGTTACAATATCCCGAGCGCGGTTGAATCCGTTGCGAACCACTAACCGCCGGCCCTCCGAATCCTGCAGCTGCTCATGGCTTTCGCAGAACTCCTCCACTTCAAGATTCAACGCCGTTCTCAGCATTTTCTGCGCCCCTTTACGGACCACTTCATCCAACATCGAGTCGAAAACATTTTCTTCTGGATTTTCAATGACTTCAGGTCTATTCTTCTTCACGGCGTATCCTTTCATGGTTTGTGGTCGCCAGACCACGGTTCTTCTTTTTTCCCACCTGAAAGGATACGCTTTTTTTAGCTTATCTCAAATCCCAGCCCACAACTTTCGATCATACCTCACGAACATCAACACGCCGCCGAGCACGGTCAAAAGTCAGGCGATCATGATCACGGGGATTGTGAGCATGACCAACTAATAGCCAATGGTCCTTCTAGTGTCTTTGTAAGTAACCATTTACCTATCTCGTTGAGTCTTTTTAAGAATTATATTTCGCGTTCAGTTTCTTTGGTCCAGGCTGACTCTAGGGTTGATTTTATTGATACCGGTCCACCCGGCAGACTTTCATCGCTTCCGCTTTACCTCGAAATTTCCAATCTTCGGATTTGATTCTCTTCTAAATCAAGTTTGATAGCTATTTCTTTGCCTGTTTTTAAGGCTTAGAGATTCAAACTGATTCCTGTTTGTTTTTATTTTCTCACTATTTTAATTTCAAAAAGGAGGTTGAATGTTAACTCTTCGACCTAAAATTACAACATTCCCACGGCGAGTGTTAATTGGTCTTATTGTATTTTTTGCTTTTTCCGGGATGGCAAGGCGTCCCATGAAAGAAGTCGAAAAAGAAGTGAGGGAGCGATCAGGTGTTGCTGTCCAACACTTAAAACAAGATCAGGTAAAAGCGTTTTCTAATTCATCTAGCGACTTATCGGCGGATCAGCTTTCTTTGGACACCGCTCTTAAAATCGCATTGACGAACAATGGTGAGATTCAGTCGACTTTTCAAGACTTGGGAATTGCAAAGGCAGATGTTTGGCAGGCGACGCTTTTCAAGAATCCAACTTTTGATGGCTTTGTACGATTCCCTAACCATGACACGCTTGAGAATGGTGGTCGGACTCAAAACAATGTGGAGCTTAGTGTGAGTCAGGATTTTATCGACGTCATTCTTATGCCGTTTAAACGTCGTGTTGCGACTGCTGAATATGACGCTGTGAAGCTTCGTGTAACGGATGCCGTGCTGAATTTTATTTTAGAAGTTAAAAAGGCCTCCGATTTTTCTGAGGCGGGAGAGCTAGTTCTCGAAAGGCAAAAAACAGTATTGGAGGCATCTGAGTCGGCAGTTGAATTGGCTGACAGACA
>CAZBIH010000137.1:0-4175 GCA_964492015.1 uncultured Planctomycetia bacterium
AATGTTCGCGGTTTGTTTCAAATCAATAGGATCCTCCTCGATCCCCGCCGCCAACCGCGCGGCGTTAGACTCGCCCACGCGCCTAGTGAACGAGTTAATACGAATGGTATTTTTTCTCACGGAAATGCTAAAACGCGTTCTGGTGCTCTGTAACGCTAAAAATCCATGAACTTCGCTGATAGGCAAACCGATGCTGTTTGAAGTCCAGTCATATTGCGCACTAAAACCTTTGCCCAGGTCGGATATAATTCGAATTTTTCCTTTGTTTTCAACCCTTTTCTTGACATTGTAAGAAAATGCCTGTTTTGCCCTGGAAGGAATAAGCTCCACAACATCACTGGCTGTCAGATTTTCCGCCAACCGCGCGACTGAAAACTCCGGAATAATGGAAATTTCATCATCGGGAAACGAATACTCAATGGCAAATTTGGCTTGACTCTTCCGGCCGTCCCGGCCGAAATAGTTTTCCGCAACTTGAGATAAATCCTGCATAACGGCCCGATTAAGCGCTCGAGCCGTTTTAAATTCGCTAAAAGAAAAATCCCCTACGAGATGCCTGGTAATCGTCTTAGTGTTATGAGGATTCAAAACCGGGTCATAAACAATAACTCGCCCTTTGGAAGGTTTTCTGTTAAATCCCCGATTGATGTAGTCCTGTAACAGAACTGCCAGATCGCCAAATGTTAAATCTTTTGCAAGTCTCGCCGCAACGCCCAATTGCTCCAACTCGGCGTTTGCATCGCTAATTGCACGCCCGAGATCCCACATTCGTCGGCTTGCATAGTTCGACCCAAGCGTCACTCTTTTTTGATAAATTTCAGCAATCTCGCCGTTCACCTGACGAATTGCTGATTGCAAATAAGCAGTGCGTAACTCTTTCCGGGCCTTCTTAAAATCCGCCTCATTCAGTCGGCCGAGATTCTCAAGCCCCCGTCCATATAAAATTCCCTTGGCTGAATTAAATTGGATCGTCGTTTTCTTGTCATCCGGAGAAACAACGGTATAAATTGAGCCGGCCTCAGCGGAGTTGACTAAATCAACCTGCGTAGCAGTTTGGAGGGCAGAGCTAAAGTCGTCCAGCGTCCAACCTGCCAACCGCGCGGCGTTTTGGTCTCGAGTCGCGAGGGATGGGTCTCCGGTAGAATGTTTTACGCCCGCGACTCGCGGCCCGCGACCCGCGGCCGTTTTTTTCGCCAACCGCGCGGCGGCGGGTATAATTTTTATGCCAAAAAAACCGAACTGATAAGATTTTTGTCTGAAAAAATCAAAAACTCTGGGATCTACCACCAGGGAAAACCCCTTCTCATCAACCCGGACAGCTTTCAGCGCGGCCGGAATCAGAACCGTCTCATCGCCCTCATAGGGGGAACGCTCAGGCCCGGACCTTGTGCCGCCGCTGGAAAAAGCATGCAGAGAATCCGGCCCGAATGTGACCTCCGTCGACAAATTGGTCGAAACGAGATCGCTCTCTTCTTCCTTGCGGCTATGGACAACTATATCGGCACCTTGAAGAGAAACCGTCACTGAATTGATTTCTTGAGACGCGCGCAATCCACCGGATTGGCTTCTAACCGTATAAGTAAACGTGTTTACGCCGACGTCTAGCCGCGCATTCTGGTGGGTGGCAGCCTCGAGAACGTCTTTGCGTCTTCGGAGCCCCTCCAAAAGAACTTGAAAATCTTCTGGCGGGTTCGTCAAAGGCCATTCTTCCGGCTTTAACATTTCTAAGCGAACTTTCAGATTTGCATCGATTTTTTGAGCGAGCGCGGCAAACAATTCACGATCACCGGGATACTGGCCGGCAATTGCATCTATGACTCTCACTATTGGGGCTACCGCATTCACATTCCCAATGCTCTCAAGGGAATATGCATTATCAGGGTAACCATACTGCGGGTGAGGCGTACGGATCCGAACATCTCCAGGGTTTTGCCCAAAGTCAATACTAAGCCCGGCATAAATAAAACGTATTGGCTCGCCCTTATCATCCGTGTATAAAAAAGCTTGGCCTGATGTTTTCTGGGACAGGAAATGATACGAGAAGCCCTCGCCCACTTCATGGATCATCTGTGCAAACGCCGCTTCTTGTGTATTGATCGAATAAGTTATTTGGTCACCGGAGCCCGCCACCTTCTCTACTCGCCTCGTCGCCAACCGCGCGGCGTTTTGGTCTCGAGTCGCGAGGGATGGGTCTCCGGTAGAATGTTTTACGCTCGTGACCCGCGACCCGCGACCCGCGGCCGTTTGTTTCGCCAACCGCGCGGCGGCCAGTACAAGGTAAGGTACTGTCAAAACACCCGTTGACCAATCAAATGTTGGGTAGCTGAAATGTCTAAGAGCTAAAACACGCGCACTTGCAAATTCACTATCTCTGCTGGCCGCGACACGTTCAGCACTTTTTGCGGATAAGTAAGCATAATAAAAATTATCAATCCCAGGTATCCCTGAGCTAGAAACACCCATCAAATCCACGATCAGAGTTTCTTGGCCGTTATTAATTGTCATGACCAACGCCGGATAATAAAGCCTAACTGGTTTTTCTCCGGGATGAGTTACAACGAGAATAGTAGGATCCTTAATAGATGAAATAGAGAGGTTTAAGTCAAGTTGCCTCACAAGAACTTCGAGATCGCTTCTGGTGTTGGGATCATCTATGTCCAAAGGACGCTCCGCCCATTCGTATGTTGACCCTGAGTTCATCTTCACCCGCTGAATCGATAGCGGGCGCAATTCATTTAACTTAAAATGCAGACCTTTTCCTGAACCCGCCAACCGCGCGGCGGTAATATTCGGATCATTGATATCAAGGGCCCAATTATCTTTCTCTTGGATGTAACTAAGTACATTTTCTATGCCAAGGCTGATCACAACATTAGGTACGTACATTGACCTATATTTCGGCACTTGACTTTTTAGATCTTTATCTTCAGGGTCATAAGCTAGATATAGAACCTCACGTCCTTCCGTCTGCTCCGCCAACTGCGCGGCGGAGTCATCGGCTGAATAGGAAGAAGCTTCCCTTAACTTCTGAGTCGACCGGTTAAATGAGCGCAGGCTAAGATAAACATCCAGCATTTTCAACAATGCCAAATAAGCCATAGTTCCCCAAGATGTCGCGCTGAAGTACTGCAAATTGCCGGTCCAAATCGTAGGGACCACACTGCCCACAAGTGTGATGACAGGAATAGCGACAACCCAGACCCGATGGGAAACAGTGCTGAAAGATTTGAACTGGATTTCTTCTTTGAGAAGGTCCAAAAACCCAGGTCTTTCTTTTTTCTCCGCCAACGGCGCGGCGGAGCCATCGGCTGAATAGGAAGAAGCTTCCCTTAACTTCTGAGTCGACCGGTTAAATGAGCGCAGGCTAAGATAAACATCCAGCATTTTCAACAATGCCAAATAAGCCATAGTTCCCCAAGATGTCGCGCTGAAGTACTGCAAATTGCCGGTCCAAATCGTAGGGACCACACTGCCCACAAGTGTGATGACAGGAATAGCGACAACCCAGACCCGATGGGAAACAGTGCTGAAAGATTTGAACTGGATTTCTTCTTTGAGAAGGTCCAAAAAACCAGGTCTTTCTTCTTTCTCCGCTAACCGCGCGGCAGCTAAGGCTGAAGGCAGAGGGCTGGGGGCTGAAGGAGTTTTGGTGTTTGCTTCCGCCGTCAGCCTTCCGCCTTCCGCCTTGCCTTGATCCGCCAGCCGCGCTCCCACCGCCGATGCTTTGGCGGCGGATGGCGTGTTTATAATCATTTCTACACTGTTATTCAAAACATAAAGTTCATGATAGCCAGCCTCGGGTTTTTTGAACAAATTTTTGGCAACGTACAATAAAAGTCCCTGTTTATTCACAAAAAACGACATGGACTCATCAGAGCTAAAAGTTTCAAATCTCCCGGCACGATTTATCTGAACAACTCCGTCTTGTTTCGTCACCTCAATAGTAGGAAAGTTCCTGGACAAGATTTGATCGGGAGAGAAAGCCCCGGCGATTTCAATAGTTTGGCCATTGCTGAATCGTTTCCCCAACCATTCGATTACTGATTTATTGAATTTAATCCTTGAGAATTCTTCAGGAGCAGGGCTCACACGAACACCCCTTTGCGCCAATCTCGCCGCGGCTAAACTATTGTCATTCCGAGCGAGCCGAAGGCGAGTCGAGGAATCTAAATTAG
>CAZBIH010000138.1:0-4162 GCA_964492015.1 uncultured Planctomycetia bacterium
GCCAATCTCGCCGAGATGACCAATTTGGGCATTCCTGTTCCCGCGGGATTCACTATTTCTACCGTCGCGTGCAAAGAGTTTTACGCGCAAAATTTGCAATGGCCCGCCGGACTTGAGGCGGAGATCAGCGAAAATTTAAAAAGGCTTGAGCAGGCAACCGGCAAGAAATTTGGCTCCAGCGAAAATCCACTCCTGGTTTCGGTCCGCTCAGGCGCTTCCGTTTCTTTGCCGGGCATGATGGATACGATCTTGAACCTTGGCATTAACGACGAAGCGGCTAAGGGGCTCACCCAGAGATCAGGCAACGAGCGCTTTGCGTATGACGCGTACCGCCGTTTTATCCAGATGTTCTCCAACGTGGTGCTCGATATCGATCATCACAACTTTGAACACATCCTGAAAGCCAAGAAAGCCAAGCTTAAAGTCACCGAGGACACCCAGCTCAACGCCCAGGCGTTGAAGGACCTCGTGAAGGAATATAAAGAACTTGTCAAAAAGATCACCAAAAAGCCGTTCCCGGAAAATCCTCAGGAGCAGTTGAAACTCGCCTGCAACGCGGTGTTTAGATCCTGGAATAATGACCGCGCGATCATTTACCGCAATGCCAGTAAGATCCCTCATGATCTGGGCACCGGCGTCAATGTGCAGTCGATGGTATTCGGCAACATGGGTGAGACCAGCGGCACGGGCGTTGCGTTCACGCGCGACCCGGGCACCGGCGAGCACAAGTTCTTTGGCGAGTTCCTCGTCAATGCTCAAGGCGAAGACGTCGTGGCCGGTATCCGCACACCGAATCCGATCGCGCAGTTGAAGCAGGTCCTACCAGATGCGTACAATCAGCTGGAGGCTATCTACCAGCGGCTTGAAAAGCATTTTCGTGATATGCAGGATCTAGAGTTTACGATCGAAGACAAAAAACTTTACCTTCTTCAGACCCGTACCGGCAAGCGTTCCGCCGCTGCCGCAGTCAAAATTGCCTGCGACATGGTCAAGGAGGGAATGATTTCTAAGGACGAGGCACTTCTGCGTGTGGCGCCTGAGCAATTGGATCAGCTTTTACACCCCACCATCGATACCAAAGCCAAGCTCAGCATTTTAGCCAAAGGCCTTCCGGCATCCCCGGGAGCGGCTGTGGGCCGTGTGGTATTTACGGCGGCGGACGCGATCGAAGCGGCCGAGGAAAAAGGCGACAAGACTATTTTGGTGCGCATGGAAACTTCTCCCGAAGATGTTGGCGGTATGATCGCGGCTGAGGGAATTTTGACGGCGACAGGCGGCATGACCAGCCACGCGGCGGTTGTCGCGCGCGGCATGGGCAAATGCTGTGTGGCCGGTTGCGGCGCGATCCATATCGAATCTAATTTTTTCACGGTCAAAGACAAAACCGGAAAAGTGATCAAGGTTAAAGAAGGCGATTACATCACGCTCAACGGCAGCACCGGAGAAGTGATCGTGGGTCAAGTTGATCTTGTGACGCCTGAGCTTGGGCCGGAGTTCAAACAGTTCATGAGTTGGGCGGATGATGTGCGCCGCTTAAAAGTGCGCACCAACGCGGATACGCCGGAAGATTCGAGGATCGCACGCAATTTCGGTGCCGAGGGGATCGGGCTTTGCCGCACGGAGCATATGTTCTTCGGTGACAATCGTCTCAAGATCGTTCGCGAGATGATCCTGGCGGACAACGAAAAAGACCGCATCAAGGCTTTAAATAAACTGGAGCCGATGCAGAAAGCCGACTTTAAAGGTATTTTCAAGGCGATGGCCGGGTTTCCGGTCACCATCCGCCTTTTAGATCCGCCCCTGCACGAATTTCTTCCCAAAGGCGGATCGGAACTGAAAAAAGTCGCCAAAGAGCTTAAGATCTCAGTCAAGGATCTTGAGAAAAAAGTCATTTCGCTTCACGAAGTCAACCCGATGCTGGGACACCGCGGATGCCGTTTGGCCGTGACCTATCCTGAAATTTACAAAATGCAGGCCCAGGCGATCTTTGAAGCGGCTGCAGAGTTGACCAAGGAAGGTTTGCGTGTGGCGCCGGAGGTTATGATCCCGCTGGTAGGCATGATCGGGGAACTGACGTTCACGAAAAAAGACATCATTCAAGTCGCCGAAGAAGTCATGGCTAAGCGTAAAGTGAAGATCGAGTACCTGATAGGAACCATGATCGAGGTTCCTCGTGCGGCACTTATCTCGCAGGAGTTGGCCAAGGAAGCGGAGTTTTACAGCTTTGGCACCAATGACCTGACGCAGATGACGTTTGGTTTTTCGCGTGATGATGTCGGCAAGTTCTTGCCGTATTACATCGACAAGGGGCTTTTGAAGGTGGATCCATTCGTATCGATCGACCCGACCGGTGTTGGCAGTCTGATAGAGCTGGCGATCGCCAAGGGACGCGCAGTCAAGCCTAACCTTAAAGTGGGCATTTGCGGCGAGCATGGCGGCGATCCTTCCTCGATCGAATTTTGTCACCGTTCGAAATTGGATTATGTCAGTTGTTCACCCTTCCGCGTGCCTATCGCGAGGTTGGCGGCCGCGCAAGCAGTTTTAAAGGAGAAGAAAGCTTAAGGGATAATGGATGCGCTGAAGCTCTACATTAAAGATATTCGCCACATTCCTCTTTTCACGCCTGAAGAGGAGTTGAAGTGCGCTAAGAAGGTCAAACGCGGCGACGCGCACGCGCGGCGTTTGATGATACGCTCCAATCTCCGGCTTGTGATCAATATTGCCAAACAGTATTCCAGCTACGGAGTCCCTCTGCTTGACCTGATCGAAGAGGGGAACTTGGGCCTCATGAAAGCGGTCAGCAAATTCAACCACAAGCTGGGCTACCGCTTTTCTACCTACGCCGCATGGTGGATCAAACAGCATGTCACGCGCGCTTTGGCGGATCAGGGAAAGACTGTTCGTATCCCTGTGTACATGGTCGAGACTTTATCCCGTTTTAAAAAAGTAAAAGAGCGCCTGATGCACCGTCATCGTCGCCCGCCGAAAGTCTCCGAGCTTGCGCGCGCCATGAAGCTTTCCACAACGAAGATCAAAGAGATCCTGCAGTACGACCAGGGAACGACCTCGATCGATCAGCCGGTAGGTGAAGAGGGCGAGGTCTCGATCGTGGATATCATGGAAGACTTAACGACCGTCAGCTCGCAGGACCGGGTCAATGACATCTTCCGTTCGGAAAGAATAGAGAAACTCCTTGAAAAAATGAACCCTCGCGAGAGAGAGATCTTGGAACTGCGCTTCGGTTTGAAAGACGGGGAAGTCCATACGCTCAATGAAGCGGCTCAAAAATTTAATATCACACGCGAACGTGTGCGCCAGATCGAAACTTCCGCTCTCAAGAAACTTCGCAATCTCATCGGCTCCTCTGAAACACTGGCCTCCAGCTTCTAAATTTTTGGCCCCGGTAGCTCAATTGGATAGAGCACAGGTTTCCTAAACCTGGCATGACGGTTCAATTCCGTCCTGGGGCAAACATTTATACTACTAACACATTTTTGATTAGAATTAGTAAAAAGTGCTTGACAGAAAAGTAATGATTTTGTAACATAACAACTGTTGTACTTTCAATTACAACTGTAGATAACCTACATTACGCCGCGGAAAGGGGTGAACAAACCTAAAGGCACCAAGGTTATCGAGGCACTAAACTGCCTATCTAAAAGCTAATACCCTAAAATCGAAAATAAAAAAAGTTCCAAGGAGATTTAATCATTATGAGGCACCTAAAAGCGCTTTTCGTTTTGACGCTTGCGGTTCTCGTGTCGGGTCCTGCATTCGCGGAAACGCAGAATGTCAAGGTTTCCGGCTCGATCGACGCTTATGCGTTCTACCGTAATAACTATGACCTGACCAAGAACAACGACGCGGGTGTGATCCCGGCGGGCGGCACCAATCCCGGTGTTATTCATGCGACTGCCACTCAAGCTGCTAATCAGTCTGAGGCGGATCAGTACTTCAGGAGCAACACCCAGATCGAAGTGGCCGCGAATCTAACGGACAATGTGTCCACGGTGATCAATCTCGTCAACCAGAGAGACTGGAACGGGAATGTTCTGGCAACCGATGGCACATCTGCCTCTACCGCAGCCAACGAATTCGATGTCCAGCTCGATCTGGCGTATGTTCAGATGAAGGAGATCTTCTATTCTCCTCTCACGCTGAC
>CAZBIH010000139.1:0-4127 GCA_964492015.1 uncultured Planctomycetia bacterium
AGCCTGGTAAAGTCGTAGCTGGTGTACTCACGTTTGGTGATCTTACCCTTGAGGTGGGCTTCATAAAAAGCTTCCACGATCTCGGGATCGAACTGGGACCCCGCGCAACGCCTAAGTTCCTCAAAGGCCTGCTGTGGGGGCGTCGCTTCCTTGTAGGAGCGCGCGGTTGTGATCGTATCGTAGGAATCCGCCACATTGACAATGCGTCCAATGATAGGGATCTCTTTCCCCTTCAAGCCGGTCGGATAGCCTTTGCCGTCAAAACGTTCATGATGGTAAAGCACCCCGTCCGCCAGATTGGTCAGGCCGGTCACGGGTTTGATAATACCAGCGCCGATCGTTACGTGGGTTTTCATGACTTCAAATTCATCATCGGTCAGCTTGGCAGGTTTATTCAGGATCTGATCTTTAATTCCAATTTTTCCAATATCGTGCAAAAGCGCCGACAACTGCACCGTCTCCATAAAATCGCGGTCGTATTCGATCTTGCCTTGATCGATCAATTGTTTGGCGATCACAAGGCTATAGTGCGAGACACGTTCGGAATGCCCATGGGTGTAGCGGTCGCGCGCGTCGATCGCTGTCGCCAACGCGATGGAGGTGCACATCAAGAGGTTGTGCTCCTTATCGCAGGAGGTTTTCAGATCGCGGATCAATTCGGCATTTTTTACGGCCATCGCCACATCATTGGCCAGTGTCACAAAAAGACTGATCTCGGGTTCATAATACATTTCACCTGATAATTTTTCGCCGAGAAGGAGGATGGCCACCAACTCATTTTTATAAAAGCTGGGGACGCAGATCGCGGCGCGCAAGAACGTCATGTGCTTGCGGATCTCATCGTAGTGGATCGCGCGGCCTTCTTTTTTATTCACAAGCACTTCAAAATTTTGTAAATGATCCAGCTCATTAAAGATCAGGGCTTCTTTGCGTGCGAAAGCGCCGTTGTCCGGAGACAGAAAAAAACTGACCAGGGGATTATTTTTCAGGACACGCACATAACCCACAGGGATCTTGGCGCCGCCCTCCCCCTTACTGTCGATGAGGACATAGGAATCGCGTTTTTTATCGTAGAGCAGAACCGCCACGTGAGTCACGCCGATCTGACGGTCGATAAAACGGGTGATCATGCGAAGAAGTGTGACGGGATCCTTAACACGGATCATACCCTTGGAAGCGTTTAGAAGCGCTGCTTGATAATCAAGCCGAGTATACATAACTAGCTGGAGGACTGCCCCAGAGCTTTGATCTTCTGGAAAACAGTGGATTCTAAATACTCGAGAACAAGCGGCTTGGTAATGTAATCATCGGCTCCGAGGCGGCGCGCTTCTTCGATCGTCGCGTCATCCTCCATACCGGTCACCATGATCACTTTCATGTCGGGAAATTTTTGTTTGATCCGGGGAAGATAGTCCAATCCCTCGCGCGGGCTTCGCATGGATACGTCGAGGATCACCATATCGGGCTTCGCCTCTTCAAGCTTGGCTAGAGCTTCATCGCCGTTGGTCGCCGTCGCCACTTCATACCCGCGCATCCCAAAAAAAGATTTCACAAAATTGCAGACATCAATTTCGTTGTCCACCACCAGCAATTTCGGATTGGCGCCCATAGACAAAACTCCTCGTTCTGCTAAAAGTAGCTTTTTAAAATATAGCTCACCCCCACCCATTTGTCAACGTATTATTTAACAAATTTAACTATTTCTTTCAAATTCTATTTGATTCTATATATTGCACTGCAAGGTTACGTCGGAACTATTTATCAGGACAGGTCTTAAAGGGCCCCCTTGTTCAGATGTGCGGATAAATAGCCTCCGGTCAAACCGTCGATATCCGCGGTTAGTTCCTCAAAGCGGAGTTGACGCTGTACCTCCAGAGCCAGCGCTTTTGCGGGACGAATGATCCTCTCAGCCTGAAGCCGGCGGCGCTCATAAAAAAGGTGGGTTACGTCGTTGAGGACGTCATCCCGAAGTTGCACCATCAGCCTTGATCGTGTATCGATCGATGTCTGATCGTCGTTCCAGACGAGATCTCCCAGATCCCAACTCATCCCCACCGACCAGTCATTGCTGACGTCTTCGGGGCCCTCAATGAACCGGTCGGCATCCCCCGTGCCTCCGCGATCCACATCGACGTTCCGGTCACGGTTTATTTTTTGGCTCAAGGAGACTGTCGGCAACCATGCCTTTTTTTGGGCCGCTGCGCGCCACTCTTGGATCTTCCTTGGATGCACCTCCGCGTATTCGATCGCCGCTTTTTGGATCTGCGCTATCGTGGGCTCCTGTTCAAAAAAATTTAAAATATCTCTGGCTGTAGGGGGAGCTTCACTGTTTCCGAGGTTTAAATGAATTTGCGGCAACTCCGCTTCAGGCCGAAAAAATTGAAATATTCCCTTTTTTGTCGCAGCTAAAAGCCTGTCGGAGGGCGCATCAAATAAGATCATGGCGGTCTCGGGCGATCCCAAGCCTTGAGAAATATCAAAAAAAGTGGCCCGCCCGGGGTCCCAGCGATAAACACCGCGGTCCGTCGCCGCATAAAAAAATAGGGAGGAGGCCGTTAGATAATTAATTCTTCCGCCGGGCTCCGCTTTGCCCTTGATAGGTTTCCAAGATAGATCCCGTGGCCCCGTTTCGTAGACGCCTCTTGGGGTTGCCGCTAAAAACTTATTCCCCGCGGGATGGTAAATAAGATTTGTCGGCAGGGCTGATAAAAGCGCCTCCTCCATCCCCATTCCCTGCAGTGGTTTTTCATCGCCGCCGGCTTCCGGCTCCGGGCTTGCCAATACTCTTTGCCAATGAACGCCGCCATCGATGCTTTGATAAATACCGTCCACAGCCAAAACTAAAAACTTTTCTCCGGTGACGCCCGGAGATAAAATGGAATGCACGGCAATATTTGGAAAATTTGGGATTTTTTTTGCTTCTTTTGGATCCGTTGCAAGAACTACAAGGCCCGAACCGGTCCCCAGAAGCATTTCCCGGCTATCCTTGTGATAAGATGCCACGCAAAATACTTTTTTAGTTTCACCGCCAACCCCGCGGTAGAACAGGTTCCATTTTTTTCCCGAATCGGTCGAGATCCATACGCCGTTCTCCGCCGCCGCATACACCGTACCCGGCCTTGAAGGATCGAGATAAATAAATTGGATCTTATTACCCAATCCCCACAATCCAAAGACTTGAGCCCACGAACGGCCGTCATCCGGGCTTTTGTAGATCCGTTTTTCGGAAGCTGCGTAAATAATTTTTGAGTCTGTCGGATCCACCGCGATACGGCGAATATCCGCCTCCGGAAGAGCCGCCGAAAGACTTGTCCATTCCGCAAAAGCTTGGGGGGAAAAGATGGCGCATCCCACCAGCAACAAACTAAAGATCCTTCCCTTCACTTCAACCTCCTGTTTGACCCCTCTGTTTATTTTCATCGAAAACTTACCTGATGATTTATATTTTGTCAAATTTTATTTGTTTTTTAAACATTTAATTATGTCCTATTGTTGGTAACTTCTTTATTTAGAGTCAGTAGTGACTCACCCAAACCAAATATTTCTGCCCAGGGCACGGCGACTGGGCGCCTCCGAAACAAGGGTCACCTCAATCATCGGACCGCCTTTCAGCTCAGCGATCGGATTATTCGGGGACTGTCCCTCAGTTAACCCACTGACATCTCATAACTTGCAACAGCCAAAATTGTTTTCTTCTTAGCTACGCTGCTCCATGGGTAGTCCTCCCTTTTGTTGACAAGACCCGCAGCAACAGGGTTTTCCTCGATGTATTCTTTGGTTGCAAAAAAATGGTCCTGATTAAGAATGACCCAACTGCTAAAGCGGTCCGAAAATAAATGTCCCGACCGAAGATTGCGTATATTAAAGTACGCGGCGTAACTTGTGTGTGCCGAGTGGATGGAGCGCGAAAGATCATCGATCCGCGCTACTTTTAGCAGAAAATGAACATGGTTTGTCATCAAGCAATAGGCAAAACATTCGATCTTGAATGCATTAAACCGATCCCGAAGCACAGATAAATACCTCCTATAGTCCATCCCATCCTTAAATATGTTTTCACGATTATTACCTCTTGCACATACATGAAAAAAAGCAGATTCCTCCAACTGAGAACGGCTCATCCTGGC
>CAZBIH010000140.1:0-4086 GCA_964492015.1 uncultured Planctomycetia bacterium
CCCCATCCGATGAACCAGAACGCGACCGTCGAAGCCGCGAACACGACAAAGTTCTTGGACAGAATATTCACGCAATTCTTACTTTGCTGAAACCCCGCTTCCACGCACCCGAAGCCGAGGTTCATAAAGAACACCAGCATTCCGGTTACGAGGACCCAGAGGGTATCAACCGCTACTTTCATTTCCATAAAGCGATTCTCCTTCTGATGACACAAAAAAAGGCCGCCATCACCAACGGTTTCCTCCAGGAAGAACCATTTCTCCCTAGATCCGCTGATAAGTCTACCCAAAAAATATTACGGGAATGTTTCGGACGAGTGACATGATTCGAACGAACTTTATCGAGGGGGATCAGAACTTAAGAGGCTTTTTTCCAGCGAAGAGCCGCATTCAAGAACAGGCTGGAGGAAAGAATGAAAAGGACCGCGACGACCAGTGTCACCGCATCCGGTGTGAATTTTCCGGAGACGAACGCCGGCTTGATGAGATAGAACAGAGAGGACATCGTCACCGCCGCCATAAACGCCATCGGGATCGCGGCGATCCACCAGGCCTTCCCGGTTTTTTTAAGCCATATCGACAAAAGCATGAGCGTTAATGCTGCCAAAAGCTGATTGGACGTGCCAAATATTGTCCAAAAAGTCTTCCACGCGGGTAAGAAGCCGCCGTGACCGTCCGGTACTTTGAGGCTCACACAAAAAAGCGGGATCGCCAGAGTCGCGGCAGTCGCGAGAACTCGGCCTAAGACACCTTTTAAACCCGTCAGCTCTTCAAAAATTTGCCGGGCCAAGCGAGTCGCCACATCGAGCGTGTCATAGATGAACGTCGCGAACGCCAAAAGCGCGAACGAGCGCGCCAGCTCGCGCGGAATTCCTAAGTATCCGACAAAACGGCTCAAACCCTCCGCGTAGATGCGGTCCGGGGAAGCACCGGTGAGCACATCCCCTTTGGCAAGGATCATCACCGTGGAAAGCGCCAGCACCGCCACGATCCCCTCAAGCAGCATTCCGCCGTAACCGACCATGTGGCAATCACGTTCTTTTGAAATTTGTTTGGAGGTCGTGCCCGAGCAGACGATCCCGTGAAATCCCGAGCAAGCCCCGCAAGCCACCGTCACAAATAAAAATGGGAAAAGCGGCAAACCTTTTTCGCTGACAAATCCCGTGAACGCCGGATACCGCACCACTTCCCCGCCGATCAAAAGCCCAAGGAGTCCCGCCGCAAGCGTCCCGTAGAGAAAAAATCCTCCGAGATACCCGCGCGGCTGAAGCAATATCCACACCGGCGCTAAAGACGCTGCGAAACAATAAAAGAGAAGGACCACATTCCACGCGTCTTTGGGATTTCCGAAAACAGAAGGCATCGCCAGAGGAAACCAAGTCCCCGCCAAGATGGAGAGGATAACCAGCGGTAAAAAGATCGCCGTCGCCAGCCCCAAGTTCATTTTAAACCGGTAAAGCACAACCCCCATGAGCACACCGATCAAAAGATACTGCAGAGACGAGGACGCAGTCGCCGCTCCAAGCTCCGGGTCCACGAACGCGGAACTTGTCAGATCTGTGAACGCCGTGATGACATATAAAAGGGAGACCCAAACAAAAAGAAGAAAGACGATATGTCCCGCCCTGCCCAAATACGTTCTCATCATTTCCACGATCGAGACCGCGCGATGGCGCACCGAACCGGCCAGGCTTGAAAAATCATGCACCGCGCCGAAAAAAATAGAACCCAAAACGATCCAAAGAAGCACCGGCAGCCACCCAAAATAGACAGCCCCGAGGATCGGTCCCACAATGGGGCCCGCGGCGGCGATCGCTGAAAAATGCTGGCTTAAGAGAAATCCCTTCCTGGCGGGGACAAAATCCAATCCGTCATTGATCTCTTCGGCGGGAGTTTGGCGGTCATCCCGCAATCCCAGGTGAGACGTCAAAAAACGGCCGTAGGTTTTGTAAGCGAAAAAAAAGATCGCGGCGGCCCCGAATACAACGATATAAAGCGCCACTGGCTAGCTCCTGAATTTTTTGAAAATAAAACGAAAGAACGTAAAAGCCATTCCTGCACCGATCGCCACGGTCAGGTCCACGAACACCGTCAGTAAAAACGTTGTCAGCAGTACAACTATATCCATCCCCGGCCCTTTAAAAAGTTCGCGGAATGAGCGCCACTCGCTCATATGGTAAGACACGACGACTAAAATTCCCGCCAGGCATGACATGGGGATCAATTTGGCCAGCGGTGCGAAAAAAAACAGAATGAGAAGCAGTGTGATCGAGTGGACCATCCCGGCGACCGGTGTGCGTCCTCCGCTTTTGACATTGGTCGCAGTCCGCGCGATGGCGCCTGTGGCGGGAATTCCTCCGAATAAGCTGGAGGCGATATTGGCGATCCCTTGAGCGACCAACTCCATGTTCGATCGATGCTTCGCGCCGATCATGCCATCCGCGACGACAGCGGACAGCAAAGATTCGATAGCCCCGAGAAGCGCGATGGTGAATGCCGGTTGTATCAGTTGTTGAAATCTCTCAAGACCGAACACAGGGAATTGGGGCATGGGAAGAGACCGCGGCAGATCACCAAAACGGCTTCCGATCGTCTCCATCGGCAAATGCAACAAATGCGCCGCCGCGGAAAATAGAATAAGCGCGATCAGGGAACCGGGGATCCTCGTGGAAAATTTAGCCGGGACCTTGTGCCATGAAATAATGAAAGCTGCCGTCCCGATGCCAAGAAGGAGCGCCCAGGGGTTCCAAGTACTGATAGAATTCCAATAAACAATCCACTTCTCGATAAAATCAGCAGGAACCTTCGCGACGGCCAGCCCCAGAAGATCTTTGACCTGCGATGAGAAAATGATGACCGCTATGCCTCCGGTAAAACCTACGACAACCGGACGCGGAATAAATTTAATGACCCCGCCAAATCTCGCCAAGCCGAACAGGATCAAAAGGACCCCGGCCATGAACGTCGAAAGAATGAGGCCGTCCACTCCGTGCTTTTGCACGATCCCGTAGACAATGACAACAAAAGCGCCCGTCGGTCCGCCGATCTGCACACGGCTTCCGCCGAGCACGGAGACGAGAAAACCGGCGACGATCGCGGTGATAAGCCCTTTTTCAGGCGAGACGCCCGAAGCGACGGCGAATGCGATCGCCAAAGGAAGAGCGACCACTCCGACGATGACTCCTGCCAAAAGATCGGAGAAAAAAGTTTCCCGGGTATAACCCTCGAAGGTCGTCAGAAGTTTTGGCTTAAGCATGAAAAGACAAGCCGGTTACTCGCGGATAAAACTAAGTTTATTGTCCTCGACGCGATAAAGCATCGGCGCGATCATGATCTTGGGATATTCAAAACGCAGGCGCCGCACTTCGCTTAAGACAAAATCGATCTCATTGACGATCTCGAACATCGGCACTAGGTTCAAAAAATGGTTCTCAGCCTTTTCGCGGTCCCAGCCGGCGCCCTCCACCAGCCCGTCGATGAATTGTTTTTTTCTCTGGGCAAGATTCACCATGCCGCACTGGTTGTGGCCAGCGATGACGATGTGCCGCACACCTCCCACCGCGACCGCATAAGAGATCTTGAATCCGCTTTGGCGCATGTTGGCCCCTCCGGAGCGCAGGATGTAGGCAAAATTTTCAGGCACGTTGAGCGCTTTACGGTTGTCCATGCACATGCCGACCAGGATTTGCGCGTTGGCGTAGTTGTTGTAAGGACGTATCCCGTTCTGGTACTCAGTTAAAAGTTGGATCGGTGTATTGAGGTAAATTTTGGGAACATCCTCGGAAGTGCGGACCGCGATCAGCTTTTCCACCATCACAGCACCCGTACTTTCTTCATCGCTTGGCGAATACGTCCGAGGCCTTCTTCGATCTGCTTCACGTCTAGGGCATAACTTAAACGGATCCGGTCCGGAGCTCCGAACCATTCACCAAGATAAGTGATCACTTTATATTCTTCATACAAGAGAGTTAAAAATTTGCGGGCGTTCTTGCACTTGGGTAGGACATAAAATGCGCCCTCGGGTTTCCAGAGATCAAAACCAAGATCTTGCAATCCTTTATAAATAAAATCCCGCCGCTCGCGCCA
>CAZBIH010000141.1:0-4047 GCA_964492015.1 uncultured Planctomycetia bacterium
TTCATTTACTTTCAACTTTGATCCTTCATCTTCCAACTTAGAAAACGCCAACCGCCCGCCAGAAGGAAGTCGGGCAGGCGCGGCAGCGGACCCGGATGGACTCTGCAAAAGCTCTGAGGCATAAACCGCTCGCAGGTTCCCGAGAGATAGATCTTGGTCGATGAATTTCTCCGGTTGTCTGTCCGAAGGAAGATAACGTATGCTGCGGTCAGGAAAGACCAGAAAAATTCCGTTTGCTTCAGAGGAAAAAGGGACCCAGACCCGGTGAGAGTCGTCTCTATGGGTCCACATTTCCAGGCGGCCTTCGTTCAGCCTGATACGGGCCACCGATTTGTTGTAGGGGCCGGTGCTGAGATAACCTTCCCGCGGGTCGTTCGAAGAAAGAATCGCGCGGATCAAAATTTCACCTTCCTGGGCATCGAGTTTGACCACCTTCTCAGGCGCGTTGGGAGATTTCATATACGCCAACCGCGCGCCCGCGGGTCTGAGGTCGTTGAGGATATCGAGACCTCTCCGATACGAGGGATGGAAGCTGTTCCGGATGAGCATGTACTGGGCCAGGATCCAAAAAAGATCCTGCTTATTGTGAAGATAATCATCGGACCCCAGGGGAAATTCAAAAATGTTTCTATGAAGTCTTTTGAGCATTTCACTCATCTGACTCGAGGTTGCCGGCAAGTAAGTTTGATTGACCTCCATTAAAAAATGCTTTGTGCGCGGATCGGCAGGAGGTTTTGGAAGAACAGGAAACCCATTGGGAAGATATTCTTGGGGAAGGCCCGGTGGGAATGAATCGAACATTGCGATTCTCCGTTCGCGCTCGCCGCTTTGGCGATAAACGTCGTTTTGATCTTCGCCATTCAAGATTTCCAGAAGATCGACCATCTCTTTAGCCTTTAAGCTTCGAATATCCTGATAAGTGCGCTTTCCGACGATCCTTTTATTGAAATAACTCACAGCGGTCCTCAAGCGGGGATCGGTACTCTCAAGAAGATCCGCATTGAGATGCACAGGAAGCCTTCTCCCCGTCACCGTGAAGAATTCATCTTCTATTTCATCGTCGCGTGTTATCCAGCCGTCGTCATTGGGTGGATTGAGCAACTCTTCGACGTTCAGGCTTTCGGGAACTTTCAATACACCTTCAGCCTCAACCATTTTTGAAACATCCTCCCAGCGCTGCTGGAGGATGTATTTGATCAAGACGAGCTTGGCTTGAAAAATGTTGGGAGAGCGTTCAAAGAGACTCCCGATCACGCGGTACATCTTTATTTGGTGCCGCTCAACGGGCTCATGCGCGGCAAGGTATGTTTTAAAACCCCGCAGAGCATGCCGGACATAGGGCTTGCGGGAGCGAAGCTCATCCGCCAACTGTCGAGAAGATATGTCAAGCCTGAGAAGTCCCGCCAAATGATACTCACGGTCCAGCCACTCATTAGGGTTCAGATAGCCATCGGATGCGGACCAGTGACGACCGCGGCCTCTGGTGTCCTGATCGATAACCACCCAATCATCTAGGTTTCCATTCCTAGCGATGATGTTGGATGCGTAAGGGTCGCTGAGCTCGAGGCCGGATTTTTGATAAGCGATGTAAGCATTGACGTGGGCCCTCACTTTATCGAAGTCGGGAGTCCTCTTATCTGCAAGAACGTCCTCCAGCGTTATACCATCAATGAATTCTTCGCTGAAAAGAGGTACGTTGGTACCACCGCCAAAATTAAGTGAAGCCGCGGCACCCAAATGAAGCGCGCGGGAAACGTCTCCGGAGCTGGGATTTTTCTCGATGACGGTGCCGTGGTCCGATAAAACCGTGAACCATCGCATGGAGCCGCGTCGGTTTTGCAGTGAACCATTCACATAATTTCTCTGATCTTCACTGAGAGTCGCAAGGCCGGTTTTGAGTCCAAAAACGAAAGACTCACCCGTTTTTAAAAAAACGATGACCTCAAATGCTTTCTTGGTCTTTCCCTTTCCCAAATAATCCAGGCGCACACGCGAAACTTGGCTTCTGTCGAAAGACCGGCCGAACAAATTCAAAAATGTGAGCTCCATGAACTGCCGGGTTTCATCATCATCCTTTCTGAAAAAAGCTTCCAGATACGGAAAATACCCGCTCGCGTCAAGAGGGGCAAACTCGGCGGCCGGAAGCGCATGGGGCGGGTCCTCATATGAAAATTCCCATGAGATGGCGCCACCGCCCAAATCTTCGAAACCTTTTTCGAGCTTCAGTTGATCCAAGATCCCTCCGGGATCGAGGATCATTTCCACCATCTGCCTGGCACGAGTTTGATTGTCGCTGAACGCGTATGCTCTTACGATCTGCAAATTCCCGGATGCGCGCAAATGGACCACCTCCCTTACTTCTTTTTCTAATTCCTTTTTGACAAAGATAATACGCAAACCGTCGACCCACTCGATGCTCTCGATCGCGCCAAAGCCGCGGTGTTCGCTGAAATACTTCTGCAGGAGGACTCTGATGGCCAAAGCCTCGATCCCAAGGAAAGAATCCAGACGTCTCTTGGAAACCGTCCTTCCATCGCGGTCAACCGTAAAGACATGTTCGGCCTCAGGACCGGGCGGGTAATAGATACCCACGCCGGAATGCGCCGACTTGGGGATAAAGAGATCAATGATCCTTGAGATCTCCCCGCGGTCCATCGGTCTCGATGCCATATGGGACTTGCGAGACGATAATTCTGCGAACTCCTCGGACACAGGCTTGTTTCGAGCCGCCGAATCGACCAAGAGAATTAAAAGAGGTAGCACAGCGTCTCGGGCCATCAAAGGTTCGAGTTTGTTCGGACCAAACGTCAGAGGAACTCCCAGAAAAAAACCGCCATCCGGCTCCCAGCCGATGATGTTTTCGTAGCCCATGTTGTTGGCAGCTCGTATCTCGGATACCGTCTCCGCCGCGCCGACCCTGGATTTGAGCCGGATCACGCCCCTCTCGCTAAGGTATTTATCCACGACGTCCGAAGCTGTGGACGAGACCACCGCCACCAAGTTGGGTATCTGTACGACTCTCGAAGCGGCCAGACCGATCAGATCACCCGTGTAACCATGAACGTTTTCGTCATACAAGATAGGCGCCTCTCCGTCTACACCCGTACTCACGGTCGCGAAGTTCCCGGCAACATAGGCGGAGCTTGTGAGCGGCGCTATCCGTCTTGAGAAAAGCTCGGGGTCCAATGCCTTGAATCGTTCATCTTTTCCTTCCGCGATCACCTCGGCGCCAAGACTCTCAAGAATTTCCTTGAACAGATCCATCCCGACGGCCGAATGCTCGTAGACGACTATCCTTTTGCCTGCCAGAGGAGTCTCTGATTTGCCTAATTTCGAAAAGAAATTGACGTACCTACGAACGTATTCCCGACCCGCTTCTTGACCCGGATACCTCAGAGGATCTTCGAGTTCCACCGGGAAAACTTTGGCCCACGCCCTATCGGGACCGAAAGGATTTGAGGGATAGATCAAAGTACTCGTAAAATGCTGGTAATTCTCCCGCAGGATCTTTTGTATCGCGATCTGCTGGCCCACGGACGTGGCGCCGGCGCGGCCGAAGAACTTCAGACCATTGTCATTTTCGGGATTCTGGCTGGCAGTGACCATAATCGAGTGCCGGTCACGCGCAGTCGCATAAGCTACGAGCGCGGGCGTGGGGATGAACCCTTGAAAATCCATCTTGAGACCGGCTTTCTCGCCGTCATTTAGGCGGTATTCGGACAAACTCTTTTGAATGGACTTGAGCATCTCCGGGGTTGATTCACGCAAGTCTCCGGCGACGACGATCGTATCTCCTTTATGAAGATCGTTCTTCCGTTCTTTGAATTTCAAGAATGCCGCGACAGCCGAGAAGACGCTGAGGTCGTCCCAGTCCTGTATGGGCCCACGGGGCGCACGGACACCGTCGGAACCAAAACGCGGCATCTGAGGCTGCGTCCTGGAAGGCTCTGCAGTTACCGCCAACCGCCCGCCACTACTGCTCAGGCGGGCAGGCGCGGCGACATCGCCTGAAGGGATTTCCTCCCCGGCTCTCTCGCCCTCCAGGAT
>CAZBIH010000142.1:0-3987 GCA_964492015.1 uncultured Planctomycetia bacterium
CTTGCGCAGTTACCGACACCAATGATAGCGAGCTTTATTTTTTTCATGGATTTCAAGTCAGTATAATGAAGCCATCCTTTGCTTGTCAAGGGGAGTTCTGTTATAATGCCCTTCTTAAAAATCAGGGGTGAATTTTTGATGGAAAATCCAGTAAAGGATCAAAAGCAGGATCCCAAAAAGGCCGGCCAGGAATGGTTTCCGGGGCCTATTCTTTTGTGGGTTTTCCTTCTTTTAGGCGTCCTTTATCTGGTTCATGCGGGTTCCGTGCCCCCCGAAAAAGCAAGCCATCAATACACCTACAGCGAGTTTTATTCCACGCTTCAGGCCAATCCGGAAAAGCAGGTCATTCAGTCTGCGATCCGCGTCTCCAATGAATTGACCGGCGACCTTTCGTCCGGTGAAAAATATCATGTGGTCCTGCCGGACCAAGATCCGGATCTGGAAAGGCTTTTGAGACAGAACGTCAAGAGCTACGAGATCCGCGCGGAGAGAACTTTTTGGGCCCAGCTTTTGTATGCGATCATCGGGCCCGTGATCCTGGTCGGACTTTTATGGTTCCTTTCTTATCGCGGCGGCGGGGCGCCGGGCGGCGGACGTATCATGGCATTTGGCCGCTCGAAGGCGAAGCTTTCCTCGAATACCAAGATCACGTTCAAAGATGTGGCCGGGGTGGAGGAAGCCAAGGAAGAGCTTCAGGAGATCATTGAATTTTTAAAAGACCCTAAAAAATTTCAGCGGCTTGGCGGAAAAATTCCAAGGGGTGTTTTGTTGATGGGTCCTCCGGGTACAGGGAAAACTCTTTTGGCCAAAGCTGTCAGCGGCGAGGCCGATGTGCCGTTTTATAGTATTTCAGGATCCGATTTTGTGGAAATGTTCGTCGGGGTGGGCGCTTCGCGCGTGCGTGATCTTTTCGATCAAGCCAAGCGCGGTGTCAAGCAGACCGGCCGCGGCTGCATTATTTTCATCGATGAAATTGACGCGGTGGGGCGTCAGCGTTTTGCCGGAATGGGCGGCGGACATGACGAAAGAGAGCAGACGCTCAACGCGCTTTTGGTGGAAATGGACGGCTTCAACACGCAGGAAGCGGTCATCCTCATTGCGGCGACCAATCGTCCCGATATTTTGGACCCGGCGCTTCTTCGTCCGGGGCGTTTTGACCGTCAGGTGGTCATTGACCGGCCGGATCTAAACGGGCGTGAAGAAATTTTAAAAGTGCATGTGCGGAGCATCAAACTTTCTCCCGAAGTCGATCTAAAGTCCATCGCCCGGCAGACTCCCGGTTTTTCCGGCGCGGACCTGGCGAATCTTGCCAATGAAGCGGCGCTTTTGGCGGCTCGCAATAATAAAGAAGGTGTGGGGATGACCGAGTTGCAGGAATCTATCGAACGTGTGATGGCGGGGCCTGAAAGAAAAAGCCGCCTGATCTCTGACAAGGAAAAGAAGATCGTGGCGTATCACGAATCCGGGCATACGCTGATGGCGCTTTTGGTGCCGGGCGCGGATCCTCTTCATAAAGTTTCTATCATTCCGCGGGGCGTCGCCGCTTTGGGGTATACGATGCAGGTGCCGCTGGAGGACAAATATCTTTCTTCGCGTGTCGAGCTTGAGGGAAGGCTCGCGGTCCTTTTGGGAGGCCGTGTCGCCGAAGAGCTTATTTTTAATGAGATCACCACCGGAGCCCACAACGATCTGGAAGTCGCGACAACGATGGCGCGGCGCATGGTCTGTGAATTTGGCATGAGCGAAAAATTGGGCCATTTAACGTTTGGCCGGCGTGATCAGACACTATTTTTGGGACGAGATATGGGCGAGGAAAGAAATTACAGCGACGAAACGGCGCGCATCATTGACAGCGAGATACGCCGTCTGATCGACAGCGCTCACGCGCGCGCTCACACCGTTTTGACAGAACATTTGGAAGATCTAAAAAAGCTCGCGACAACGCTTCTTGAAAAAGAAGTGCTGGACGCCGAAGAAGTAAGAGCTCTTGTCGGGATCCAAGCACCCGTCGTTTGATCTCGTCCTGGGTTCCCGGCGCTTGGCGCTCGGCGCCGAGACCAAGATCATGGGGATCCTCAATGTTACCCCTGATTCTTTCAGTGACGGCGGAAAATATCTGGATCCCGGCCTCGCCCTCCTTCAAGCGCTCAAAATGCAGGAAGAAGGCGCGCATCTTTTAGACATTGGCGGTGAATCCTCGCGGCCGGGCTCCAAACCCATCAGCGCAAAAGAAGAGATCCGCCGCCTTCGCCCGGTATTTAAGCGCTTGGCCGGCAGGATCCAGATCCCTATCTCTGTAGACACCTACAAGTACGACGTGGCTTCCATGGCTCTGGACGAAGGTGCCGCACTGATCAATGACATCTATGCTTTACGCGGTAATAAGCGCTTGGCGAGGCTTATTGCCCGCCATAAAGCCGGTGTGGTGCTGATGCATATGCGCGGCAACCCCCGGACGATGCAAAAAAATCCTACCTATAAAAATTTCATGAAAGAAGTGGCGATGTATTTGAAGCAAGCGGTGGGTACCGCTCTTTCCGCGGGGATCTCGCGCAGAAGCATTATTCTGGATCCCGGTTTTGGATTCGGAAAAACAGCCGGACAGAATCAGGAAATGCTGAAAAATTTTGAAAAATTTGGGGCGCTCAAGTTTCCGCTGTTAGCCGGCCTCTCTCGCAAATCGTTTATTGGCCATTTTGCGGGGGGAGGACTGCACGAAAGGCTTTATGGGTCGATCGGAGCCGCTGCTGTCGCGTTGATGCGGGGTGCTCATATTTTAAGAGTGCATGAAGTATTGCCTCATAAGCATTTGGCAGTTATGATGGACAATGCCGTGGGGTCAGACCCCTCTGGCACTCTCAAGCAACGTGGGAGTGCCAGAGGGGTCTGACCCCAAACATCGGAGAGATACAGTGGAAGCTTTTTTTCATTTTATACAGCAATACTGGAAGCCGTTGGTTGAGATCTCGGTTTTCTGGTTCGTATTTTATCTCTTTTTTGTCTATATCAAAGACAGCGGGATGGCGCAAGCGCTTAAAGGCCTGGCACTGCTGGTCGTTTTATTTTTCATCTCTGAAATTTTGGGATTTAAGACCATCCGCTGGATCTTTTCCTATTTGTTCCAGATATCGATCATCGGCTTCTTGATCATTTTCCAGCCGGAACTGCGTCGGGGCCTGTCACGTATCGGCCAGAGCCCGCTGTTCAAGAGTTTTGTGAAAGAAGAAAAAATAGCCGATGAAATCGTCCGCGCGGTGACGACGATGTCCAAAAATCGCATCGGCACTCTGATCGCGATCGAGCGCGAAGTGAGCCTTAAACCGCAGATAGAAAGCGGTATTGCCCTGGATGGCATTCTGACCGCCGAGCTTCTCATGACCATTTTTATGCCGAATACGCCTTTCCATGACGGTGCGGCGATCGTTCAGGGCAATCGCGTGGCCGCTGTAGGATGCCTGTTCCCTCTTTCTCAAAGCCAAAAACTTTCCAAAACGCTCGGGATGCGCCATCGCGCGGGGCTTGGGATGAGCGAAGAGAGCGACGCGCTTGTGATCATTGTCTCGGAAGAGACGGGAGCTATATCATTGATGACGCAGGGCAAGGTCCTGCAGGGAATTGACGCGGAGAAATTAAAGGAACAGCTTTACGCGATCAGCCAGCAGGAAAAGCACGGATCAACCGTTAAACGCCTGAAACCGACGGCGGGGGCGGCATGAGCCTTTTAAAAGGTTCTTTGGTTTTAAAGATCTCCGCTCTGATCGTTGCGATCGCGACCTATTTTTATATTCACCATGTGATCGAGGTCTCGGAAAGAAAGAATTCGAGCGATTCTTCCTACCGCCTGCTAAAACTCACCGCCAAAAATTTGCCGGTCAAAGTACGTCTTGAAACCCAACCGCCGGATGGTTACCGTGTGTTGGAGGACCGCGTGCTGGTGATGCCCTCCAAAGTGCTTGTGGTGGGGCCTGAAGCGCTACTGGACGGCGC
>CAZBIH010000143.1:0-3943 GCA_964492015.1 uncultured Planctomycetia bacterium
CAGAGGCATCCACGGGGGTCGTTGAGTTGTAATCTAGATAGGCTTTCATATTTTAAAATGTCATTTCGAGCAAAGCGAGAAATCTCGCTTGGTGTTCGGTGTTGCGCTCGGGGCCTGGCCGGTAAAGCTTTTTGAGCCGCCGTTCATTTTGCCCCTCCGAGGCAAAATTTCACTCGGAGACAAGATTCGCTCGTCCCGCTATAAAGAGCGGGACTCCTGGCCGCTCATCTTGTCTACGCGTCTCAAAAAGCTTTCCCGGCCACCCGGCGCTGTGTAAAAACTATTCTTTCTTAACTTCGATCCTGGGGAAAAGCGGCGAACCTTTTGCGATTCTTCCACCAGCTTTAAAATAACCCCACACATCGTCACGAAAAGGTGATTCGGTGATGGGTTTTTCAATTCCTAATTGCTTTCTAATAGCTTCACCAGTATCAGGAATGAATGGACTTATTACCTCAGAAATAAATCTTAATACTTCAAGAAGAGAAAGAATGATCAAGGCAAGCTCATCCTTGTTTTCTTGTTTGGCTAATTTCCAGGGCGCGGTAACTTCTATATATTTATTTGCCTCACCAATTAATTGCCAGATATCGGAAAGAGCATTTGAAAAATCAAGTTTTTCGAAATAGCCTGGTAATCTTCTTGAACGATCATTCATGGCTATTCTCAACGCGTAAGACTTGATGAATATCTCATTATCACCCAGCTTAATAGGCCTTTCTTTTTGAGAGTATTCCTGTCCCGACAATGCGCCAAACCGATCTAAAAAAGAATTGCCACTGGGAATACTTCCTTCAAAGTATTTTTCGCACATAGTGAGAGTGCGATGAAGTAGGTTTCCTAAATCATTGGCTAAGTCTGTGTTGAATCTGCTAACTAGCGCCTCTTCAGAGAAAGTTCCATCCGAACCAAACGGCGCTTCGCTTAAGAGAAAATAACGATAAGGATCAATGCCATAAGTTTTTACAATTTCCACGGGATCTATCGCATTCCCTTTGGATTTGGACATCTTCTCCCCGCCGGTCACCCACCAGCCGTGGGCGAATATCATTTTGGGCAACTCCAGTTCAAGCGCATACAAAAGGATCGGCCAAATGACCGCATGGTGTCGGATGATGTCCTTGCCAATAATATGAACATCGGCCGGCCACCATTTTTTCATCTCGGCTTCATTCGAGCCATAACCGACGGCCGAGATGTAATTGATCAGCGCATCAAACCAAACATACGTCACATGCTCCGGATCGAATGGGATCGGGATCCCCCATGCAAGCCGGTTCTTGGGACGCGAAACACTTAGATCCGTCAGCTTGTTGTGCTCCAGAAAACCCAAAACCTCGTTGCGGCGCGTGTCGGGAAGGATCTTGAACTTGCCTTGTCGGATGTCCTGCGTCAAACGGTCCTGATAAGCAGACATACGGAAGAAATAAGTGTCTTCCTTCATCTTCTCGATAGGTTTTTTGCAGTCCGGGCACAAACCCGCATTATTGGGGTCCAGCAATCCTTCCGTAATGAACGTTTCGCAGGAGACGCAGTACCAGCCGTCGTACGTGTGCGAATAGAGAATGTTCTCGCCGTTGATCTTTTTGTCTTTGAGCTGGTTCCAGACGTATTGGACCGTTTTTTTGTGCCGCTCTTCGGTTGTGCGGATGAAATCATCGTTGGAGATGTTTAGGATCTTCCAGAGGTCGCTGAAGGCCTGCGAGATCTTGTCCGTGAATTCCTGCGGAGCCATCCCCGCTGCTTGGGCGGCTTTGTCTATCTTTTGGCCGTGTTCGTCCGTACCGGTCAGGAATTTGACGTCATTGCCGATGAGACGGTTAAAACGCGCGAGCGCGTCCGAGGCGATGTTGGTATAGGAGTGCCCGATGTGGGGCCTTGAGTTCACGTAATACAATGGGGTGGTAAGGTAATATTTCATTTTTTACTTTCCAACGAGAGTTATCTCCTCGCGCAGCACCGAAAGTGCCAGTTTCAAATTGGCCGAAGACATCACCTTTTCACGGAATTCTGACAAAAGCTCTATTTTATCCGCCAACTCGTCATGGGAGAAGCTCTTTAACGCCCTCTCTTTCAGAGGCCGGTCTTCGATGAATCCCAGCATTTGACCCGCTTCGACGTTCAGGATCAGCATCTCCCGCAGGTCGTTGATGGCCAGACTCAAAAGCCTCAACACCCCTTCCCGCTCGAGGCTGACCGCTTCCGCGGTCTTCCAATCATGCTCCCCGCATAAAAAGGACAGAAGGTCATGCCGCGCCGCTTGGATCTTGGGATCCGGCGCAATGTCCGAAACTACCGGCAGAAAATGGAACACTTGGCTTCGGGAGCGTATCGTCGGCAAAAGTTTCTCGGCGGCGTATGAGATCAAAATAAAATGCGTACCGGCCGGAGGCTCTTCCAGAGTTTTCAAAAGCGCGTTCTGCGCGATATCGTTCATGCAGTCCGCATGATCGATCACAAACACCTTGGCCGGGGCTTGAAATGGCTTGAGACTCGCCTTTCCGATGAGCTCGCGGATAGGCTCCACCTTCAACGCATGGCCCTCTTCAGGCTCGATGACTAAAAAATCAGGATGCGTCCCGGCATTTACTTGACGGCAGTGCGGACACTCGCCGCAAGGTTCCAGATCCTTTTTATTCCCGCAAAAGAGGATCTTCGCCAGATTTGCCGCCATCTCCCTCTGCCCGGATTCCAGGGGGCCTAAAAATAAAAGCGCGTGCGGCAGGCGGTTTTTTTCGATATTGCTCTTAAGTGCCGCTAAAATAACAGGTTGGGTAAGGCTATCGTTCAAGGACACGCAAAACCTCTTTTTTTATTTTTTCCGCCACGATCTCAATGGAATCTTTCGGAGCAATACGAATACGCCGGAAACGCCGGGGCTCCTGCCGGACGATCCACTCATACCCGCGGCGTACTTTCCGATGGAACAAAAGCGTTTTTTTCTCCATACGGTCCGCCTTCTTGTGCGACACCGCGCGGCGCAAACCGACTTCTAAAGGCAGATCTAAAAATAAACTTAAGGTCGGTTTGACGTCTTGGGTCGCTTTCTCCCCCAAAGACCGTATCCACCCGGCATCCATCCCGCCGCCAAACCCCTGATACGCCACCGTCGCGTCCGACCAACGGTCGCACAGGATAATTTCGCCTTTTTTAAGACGCGGCAGAATCACTTCCTGCACTAGCTGAGCTCGGCTGGCCATATAAAGAAACGTCTCCGCTAAAGGGGTCAGCGATTTATTTTTATTGTCCAAAAGCACTTCCCGTATCGAGTCCCCGATACGCGTCCCACCCGGCTCCCGCGTCAGATAGACACGTTTTTTTTGACTTTTTAAAAATTCGTGGAGCAATTTGATCTGTGTCGACTTTCCACAACCTTCATTGCCTTCCAGAGTGATCAGAATACCCTTAGAACTCACAGCTTCACCCTCCACGTCGTGCGGCCGTCCGCCAAGTCACGAAGCTCGATATTGCGTTCGGCCAAAAGACGGTTGCGGATCTCATCCGCTTTCACAAAATCTTTATTCTTACGAGCCGCGGCACGATCGGCGATCCCTTTTTCGATCTCAGGCTTCAGGGCGCTGGCATCCGCGCTCTGATCAAACACGACCCCAAACACCTCCGACCCAAAATTCCGTATCGCCGCCGCCACGCTCACCTGAGCGATCTGGTCCTTGGACTTATAAGTCTCATGGATCAGCCCCTGCATGAGCGTCAGCACCTCCGGCGTATTGAAATCATTATCCATCGCCTGGCGGAAAGTCTGGTGGATCTCCGTCACACGCTTTTCCGCCAACTTAACCCCGCTCTTCTCAACGGCCCTCGCCGACTCAAAAAAATCCAGAAACCGCTTCCAGATCTGCCTCTCCATCTTCACCCGCTCCGCCGTGTAATCCAGGGGCATGCTGTAATGCGTTCCCAAAAAAGAAAGTTTTAATATCTCATC
>CAZBIH010000144.1:0-3907 GCA_964492015.1 uncultured Planctomycetia bacterium
TATCTAGATTCATAATTTTAGATTTGTCATCTCGAGCGAAGCGAGAGATCTCGTTCTAAAGCGAGATTTCTCGGCCTTTGGCCTCGAAATGACATTACCTGTCACAGACAACTATATCGCACTAAAGTATTCCACATTCTTCAAAATGATCCCGCCGCCGCGGACGTCATGATCGCTGACCAGCACAAACCGCCCGGTTTCCGGGATCTCGTCGAACGTATCGAACGCGATCGGCCTCTTCGTCAAAAGGATGATCTCCGCCACCTCGTTTTTGGCGACTTCGTGGGAATTTTTGGAGATCTCTTCCAGCGTCGAAGAATTGATGACCTTCAGGATCGACTCGACAACGCACTCGACTTCCTGTGTGGCAACTTTCAGAAGGTACTTCCCGCCTTTTTCCAGATGCTTGTTCCCCATCCAGAAAATATTCGCCGAAAAACGGTCGGACACCAACGTCTTGTCAGAGACCAAGCACCCGATCTCGCCGCGCTCGACGAAGATCTGGTCTTCCATGGTCAGGCCGATCGACTGCCCGGCATCAACGGACGTAGGCATCGGTGCGTTCCATTTCTCAATGGTTTTAACCTTGGCCGATTTTCCTGAGGGCATGAAGACAACCTCATCCCCGATGGAAAGAGTACCCGACTCCAGGCGCCCCGCGATGATGCGCCGCTTATCGAATTTGTAAACGTCCTGCACCGGAAAACGCATCGCAAGCTTTGAACGGTCATCATTGGATGAAAAATTCTCCAACACCCCCAGGATCGTCTCGCCTTGATACCAGGGCATCTTGTCGCTTTTCTTTACCACGTTGTCCCCGTGATACGCCGAGATCGGAATGAAAGTCCTCGGCTTTACGCTGATCGACGCCAGGTATTTCGTATACGTTGTCACCGTGTCGCTAAAAACTTTTTCGGAATAATTGACCAGGTCCATTTTATTGACGACGATGGCGATCTGCTTGATCCCCAAAAGCGAGAGGATATACGCATGCCTCTGCGTTTGTTCCTGGATCCCCTCTTCGGCATCGATCATCAGGAACGCCACATCCGCGTTGGAAGCACCCGAGATCATATTTTTTAAAAATTCCTTGTGGCCCGGAGCGTCAATGACAACATAATTTCTTTTTTTCGTCCTAAAGAACATCTGTGCCACATCGATCGTAATGCCCTGGTCCCGCTCTTCTTCAAGCCCGTCGAGTAAAAAAGCAAATTCAAATACCTTCCCCTGATCTTCGCAGACTTTTTTGACATGCGCGATCTTATTATCCGGTACAAAACCGGTCTCGGTTAAAAGACGGCCCACCAGCGTAGACTTGCCGTGATCGACATGGCCAACCATGACAAATTTGAGCGTTTCCGATGAAGTGGGAGCCTGTGTGAGCGTTTCCATTACATATATCCTTTAGTTCTTAATTTCTGCATGGCGTAAGTGTCTTCCTGATCCTGCGCCCGCCCGGCTCGCTCGGAGGTCCTGTCGGCCTTGAGCTCCGCGATGATCTCATCGACGTTGGAAGCCGGGGAATCGATCGACGCCGTGCACGGCGCGCAGCCGAGACTGCGGTAACGTTTGCCATTCTTGGAAAAATAAAGGCTCACGACCGGGATATTCTCCCGCTTGATATATTCCCAGATATTCACTTCCGTCCAATGAAGCAGAGGGTGGATGCGGATATGTGTGTTCTCATCAAAATTGGTCTTGAACTGATCCCAAAGCTCCGGGGGCTGGTCCTTGAAATCCCACTCAAAATTTTTATCCCGCGGCGAAAAATAACGCTCTTTGGAACGCGTCGATTCCTCATCACGGCGGATCCCTAAAATCAATCCTTTATAATCATACTGCTCCATGATCTGATGAAGGCCATTGGTCTTCAGAGCGGTACAGCAATTGATGCGCCCTTGAGTGTAATTCATGCCCTCCGCCAGCGCTTTTTTATTCTGCCCGACGATCAGGTTCAAGTTCCACTCTTTAGCATAGCGGTCACGAAACTCGATCATCTCGGGGATCTTGTAGCTGGTATCGATATGCACCAGCGGGAACGGCACATATCCGTAGAAGGCTTTCCGCGCCAACCATAAGAGGACATTGGAATCCTTGCCGATGGACCAGAGCATTGCCAATTTTTTAAATTTCTTATAGGCCTCGCGCAGAATGAAGACTGATTGATTTTCCAGCTTGTCCAAATGATCCATAAGTCGTTCTTTTCCTCTTAATTATAACTAAAACAGTTTTATATGATTGACTTAAATAATAACATTCACAACTCAATTAGTCAAATATAATACTAAAAAAAATGCTCTCGGGCGGAGAGATTACTCGATGTCATTTCGAAGCCAAAGGCCGAGAAATCTTGCGCACAATCTCCCGTCACCGCACTCCTCAAGATTACATTTAATTTAAATTAATAGTACAAATATTATATAATATGGGTTTAAACATTAAAATTAGTCTATTTATTTAATGTTAAACCCAAATTATTAAACTAAAATTACACTAATTGGAGTAAAAATTACTTTTTAAGTAAATTTAATAAAATTTATATTTATTAAATAATACTCAAGTTTAACAAAAATATTAGTAGAAACTATAATTTGTTATTATATTTAGCTATCGATCATGCTGGAGGGGTCAAAATGAACGCCAATGCTCTCAAATTTATGGATCATATCTAATTTGTCGATGGATTTCATGTAGGCTTCCGAGGGTTCTATCATATTGCTTCTGAGGAGATCCAAGAGAGAATCATTCAGAAGCTTCATCCCCTGCCGGATACCCACTTGCATGGCCGAGGCGATCTGATGTGATTTGCCCTCACGGATATTCGAAGCAACGGCAAAATTGGATACAAGGACCTCAAGCGCCGGAACACGCCCGCCGCCCCTTTTTTTGCACAGAGTTTGTGCAACGACGCCCTTCAGTGTGAGAGCCAGCATCGTCCGTATCTGCGACTGTTGATTCCCCGGAAATTGATCGATGATGCGATCTACGGTCGAGGGCGCTGTGTTGGTGTGAAGCGTCGCGAAAACTAAATGCCCTGTCTCCGCCGTCTCCAGGGCGATCTCAACGGTCTCAAGGTCTCTCATTTCCCCGACCAGTACAATATCCGGGTCTTCACGCAAGCCTGCGCGCAGAGCCTTCTTGAACGTCTGCGTATGCCGTCTTACCTCACGCTGATTGATGAGGCATTTATTGTTATTGTGAACAAATTCTATCGGATCCTCAATGGTAATGATATGGCAGTTCCGGCTGCGGTTGATGTGATCGATCAGTGCCGCCAGCGTCGTTGATTTTCCGGAACCGGTTGGGCCGGTCACTACCACAAGCCCTTTGGTTAGGTAACAAAAATTTAAAATAGAGCGCGGCAGGCCCAATTCATCGACACTCAAGATCTTATCGGGAACAAGGCGGCAGACAACACCGAAACCTTTATGGTCCTTAAAAATGTTGACACGAAAACGCCCGTAACCTTCCAACGCGTAGGCGAAATCGCTGTCCCATCGCTCTTGGGCTTCGTCCCAGTTAAGTTTCGGAGCGATCTCCCGAATATAACCTTCCATTTTATTGGGATCGGTCTCGGTATAGCCCTCCACGTACTCCATTTCCCCATGGATACGAAAAATAGGTCTTACTTGCGAAGATAAATGAAGATCTGAGGCTCCCGCCTCTACCATCTTGCGAAAAAGGTCATCGATCCATGCCATGATTTTTTCCCTTTATATTTAAATAAGACTATATAACTCTTATCAAAACTTATCATATAAAAGCAAAAATATCAATAGCTGGGGGAATCTTTTTTAAAATAGTTGAATACTGTATCTTATTGAAATTATTGAGGATAGGGCGATAACTGAAAAAACTACTAGCGGATGTGCCTTGCGGTACTGCGGAAACGGCGGCGGAAGCCAGC
>CAZBIH010000145.1:0-3889 GCA_964492015.1 uncultured Planctomycetia bacterium
GGGGTTTATCAGCCGCGGTATTTGGCCTGACGATGGCGCTTGTGGTCTCCAGGATCCTCACGGGCGCCATTGACCTGATCCCTGATTTGAATCAGGGTTTCGCATCGATCATTAAAATCACGATGGTGCTCATACTTTCCTACATCGGAATGGTACTGGCGATGCGCGGGCGGGATGAGTTCAGCTTGATCATTCCTTATATCAAATTTGAGCGTCAGGACCAGAAGAATAACACGTTGATGATCTTGGATACGAGCGCCATTATTGACGGCCGTATTTTTGACATTTCTCTGACAAAATTTTTAGAGGGACGATTTTTGATCCCACGTTTTGTTTTGAAAGAACTTCAGCAGGTGGCGGATTCCTCTGACGCGCTCAAGCGAAACCGCGGACGGCGGGGCCTTGAGATCCTGAATAAATTAAAGAAATCTTCTTCGGTCGCTGTCAAAATTCACGATGAGGATTTTCCTGAAATGCAGGGCGTGGATGAGAAGCTTGTCAAATTAGCCAAACTTTTAGAGGCCAAGGTCATCACGGGTGATTTCAATTTAAACAAAGTCGCGGAACTTCAGGGCGTTACGATCCTGAACGTCAACGACCTGGCCAATGCGCTCAGGCCCGTGGTCCTGCCGGGCGAGGCGATGGAAGTGCGCCTGGTCAAAGAAGGCAAAGAACCCAGCCAGGGCATCGGCTACTTGGATGACGGCACGATGGTGGTGGTGGATAATTCTAAAAAAATGATCGGCCAGACCATTCATGTGACCGTCACGTCGGTATTGCAGACGTCCGCGGGACGCATGATCTTCGCCAAGTTTGAATGACCCCACCACCTTCTACCCCTCACATAAAGGTGGTGGGGTGAGTCCCGTCTCGGCGATAGTCCCTGCCGCCGGATCAGGCCGGCGTTTTGGATCCAGGACCCCCAAGCTTTTTTTTAAGATCGAAGGCAATCCCATCCTTTTTTATACGCTCAAAAATCTCTCCGGGGCCTACCCATTCAAGGAGATCTTCGTCGCATCAAGCCCTAGTTATTTTAAAGAAATAGAAAAGATCGGACGCGCGCTGGGTCTTCGTTCGCTTCGGCTCGTTTCCGGCGGCGCCACGCGCGCGGAGTCAGTCCATAACGCGCTTTTAAAGATCTCATCCGATCGGGTTTTGGTCCACGATGCTGCGCGGCCGCTGGTGACACGCGCGATCGTCTCGCGCGCTCTTAAAGTTGCACGTGTTTCCGGCGGTGCTGTTTCGGCGATCCCGGCCACCGCGACGGTGAAGCGTGTTGGTCCCGGCGGCGTGATCTTCCGCACGGAAGACCGGAAAACACTTTATCTGGCGCAGACTCCTCAAGTTTTCAAAAAAGAGGATCTCCTGGGGCGCTACCGCCAGCTGGGAAAAAAAGCTTTCAAGTTAACGGATGAGGCTTCTTTTTTTGACGGAACGGATACAAAAGTCCGTGTGGCTGAAGGGTCTGTGAGTAACTTGAAGATCACGACCCTCGAGGATATTGAGCTCTTTCGCTTCTATTTGAAGCGTGGGAAGAGAGGGTGAAATGAAGGTCGGAATCGGTTATGATATTCATCGGTTGGCCGCGGGGCGGAAGCTTATTTTGGGGGGTATTCAGGTCCCGTTCGCCAAAGGGTTTTTGGGGCATTCCGACGGAGATGTTCTGCATCACGCCGTGGTCGATGCGGTTTTGGGCGCCGCGGGGCTGGGGGATATCGGAGATCATTTTTCGGACCAGGATCCCCGGAACAAGGGCCGGGACAGTCTGGCGTTTGTTCAAAAAACTAGACAACTTTTATCCCAAAAAGGTTTACGTGTCATGCAGATCGACTCGGTGTTGGTCCTTGAAAAGCCGAAGCTGGGTAAGTTCAAGGCCAGGATCCGCAAAAGTCTCGCGGATGCTTGGGGTTTAAGCGCGGCGTCAGTGAATGTCAAGGCCAAGACCCATGAAGGTTTGGACGCGATAGGGCGGGGACAGGCGATCGCCTGTTACGCAGTCGCGGTGCTTGAAGTTTTAAAAAAGAGAAAGAGCTGATCTGTGGAAGCGTTACTATTTATTTTAACGGTTGTTCTGGCTTATTTGGCTCTGAAAATTATTTTTTATAAAATTTTCTTCGGGGATGTGATCCGTGCCACACTCCAGCGAGATCCGGCGGCTTCGAGCAGTCTTGTCGTCATCCTGACTTACGCGGGGATACAGGCGCTCTTTTATTACCGGCTGGCGGGGCTGTTTCACCGCGCAGGACTTAAATTTTTTGCCAGAGCTATCTCGCAGTGGGGCCGCGGGCGTACCGGTATCGAGATCCATCCGGGCGCTAAGATCGGCAAGGGGCTTTTTATCGACCACGGGATGGGGGTCGTGATCGGGGAGACGGCGATCATTGGGGATAATGTGACTTTGTTTCAAGGAGTGACTTTGGGCGGGACCGGAAAAGAAAAGGGCAAACGCCATCCGACGCTGGGAAATAATGTCGTGGTTGGCGCGGGGGCGAAAGTTTTGGGGAATATCACGCTGGGGGATAATGTGAGCATCGGCGCCAACGCGGTGGTCATCCATGATGCGCCTCCGAACTCTACGGTCGTCGGTGTGCCGGGACGCATTACGCGGCGCGAAGGCAGGCGGGTGGAGCAGGGGGATGTCGATTACTGCAATTTGCCGGATCCGTTGAACCAGACTCTTGATAAAATTGAGCAGGAAATTCAAAAGATCGAAGATGAATTGAAGGATAAGAAGCCTAGATCTTAGGTGTTGCGCCGGGTGACCGGAAAAGCTTTTTGAGCCGGCGTAAAATTTTTCCCTCCGTGGAAAATTTTACTCGGAGACAAGGATTCGCTCGTCCCGCTATAAAGAGCGGGACTCCGTGGCCGCTCATCTTGTCTACGCGTCTCAAAAAGCTTTTCCGGTCACCCGGCGCAGTGCTTAAAAAAATAGAAAATTATATGACTATTCGCATTCACAACTCACTGACCAAGCAAAAAGAAGACTTCAAGCCTCTGGATCCTGCGGGGAAAGAGGTGAAGATGTACGTTTGCGGCCCAACCGTCTATGACGAGCCGCACATCGGGCATCTACGGTCGGCGTATGTGTTTGAGGTGGTGAGAAATTATCTTAAGTTTTCTGGCTACAAAGTAAACTTTGCCCGCAACGTTACGGATGTGGACGATAAGATTATTGAAAAAGCTCGCACTTTGGGGATTGCGGACTTAAATGAAGCTACAGCCCAAGTTTCAAAGAAGTATTTTGAGCTTTATAAAAAAGATCTTAAGCGAATGGGAATGCAGGATCCTGATTTTGAGCCCAAAGCTACTGAGTTTATTCCTCAGATGGTGGATTTAATAAAAAAGTTAATTCCTAAGCATGCCTATGAACTTGGGGATGACATTTATTTTGAAATCTGCAGTTTTCCTGATTATGGAAAACTATCAAAGCAAAATCTGGTGGAATTGCTTGAAAATGGACGCTATGAAGATGCTGAAGTTTCTAACAAAAAATTTGCCTTGGATTTTGCACTTTGGAAGAGCGTTAAAGCGGATGAACCAAGTTGGGAAGGTCCTATCGCAGGCAAGAGAGGTCGTCCGGGATGGCATATTGAGTGTTCGGCTATGAGTCTTGCCTACTTTAAAGGTGCTTTTGATATTCATGGGGGCGGTCGTGATTTAATATTCCCGCACCATGAAAATGAAAATGCGCAGTCTTGTTGCGTTACAGGAAACCCATTTGTAAATATCTGGATGCATCATGGCTTAATTACAATCAACGGAAAGAAAATGTCCAAATCTCTCAAAAACTTTATTAGTTTAAATGAAGTTATGAAAGAGGATCCCGCTTTTGGAGATGAGATATTAAAACTTTCTTTTTTGGGAACGCATTACAGCATGCCCCTGGATT
>CAZBIH010000146.1:0-3866 GCA_964492015.1 uncultured Planctomycetia bacterium
GAAGAATGAACCATCCAGGAGGATACCCCGTAGCTTGCTACGGGGAGGTTCATTTCCTTATCGTCCAGAAATCCGCCGCGATTCGCCTTCGGTTCATCGAGTTTTAAGCTATAAGTGGCTGTAAGCTTTCGGGGAGTTTAGACAGCTCCGCTTTCTAATAGACATTTGACCATAATCTTTGAAGAAAAATCTTAACAGGCAGAATATCTGCGCCTCGCAATTTCCGCGGAGACTGGTCCATGGAGACTACAATTTTTTTTCGCAATGTCATTTCCTCTGACAAAGCTTTAAGGCCGGAAAGATGCCGTTCCGTCACCATTTCTGCCGCTTTCACCTCAATGGCGATGTCATCCCCAACGAGAAAGTCGACTTCATACCCGGATTTTGAACGCCAGAAATAAAGCGGGCGGGTGTCTTGCTTATACGATAAATACGCTTTGAGCTCGGTAAAAATAAAGTGTTCCAAAGTTTTGCCAAATAATTCCGTCTTCGGCCTGATTTCTCTTCGGCCGGCTAACACATTACAAACCCCCACATCAAAGAAATAAAACTTGGCCGTCGAAATCGCTTTTCGTTTTTTCGATTTAACAAACGGCTCAAGCAGGCTCCCGATCAGGGTATCCTGCAGGATGCTGAAATATTCCGCGACGGTTCGCGCGGGAACCCCCGCGTCACTGGCAATATTCGCGAAATTGACTAATTCGGCGTTAAACAACGAGGCCGTCTGAAGAAAACGTGAAAAATTCTCAATTTTTCTGACTAATCCTTCCGCTTGAATTTCTTCCTTGAGATAGTTCCCGACATAGGCCGCCAGATCTTTATCGGGATAAGCGGAATTGTAAATCGATGGAATGGCGCCGTAATTTAAAATACGATTGAGATTGTAATCGGGAATTTCGTGAGTGACAAGGGGAAACAAATGCCTGGTCCAGGCCCTGCCTCCCAATAAATCGGCGGAACCATGTTTAAGCTTGCGAGGGCTGCTTCCCGTTAGAATAAAATGATATCCTTTTTCCTCAATAAGATAATGCACTTCGTCAAGCAAGGCCGGTAACTTTTGGATTTCATCAATAATAATCGGTTGGGGACATTTTGTTTCATGCGATAACAATTCTTCCCGAATAATCTGCGGGCGCTGACTTACCTTTAAAAAAGTATCCGCGAGCAAAAGATTGTAAAACGGAACCCCGGGAAACAATTTCTTCAGCAGATACGTTTTTCCAGTCTGGCGTGGGCCAAACAACAATAAACTTTTTTGCCGGCTTTCCTCTTTTAACTTTAGAAAACGTTGATATGCGACCATTTCTCCTGCCTCAATTAAGCGCTTATATTGCTGATTATCATGATATATAGCATGATATATGCTGTCTGTCAAGTTTATAACAGTAACCGGGGACGTTGATTATTTCATTGCTTCATGTCATTCGGCATGCCATCGAGGAGCGTCTTTTGCGACGAAGCAATCTTAATCAAGAAAGATTGCTTCGCGCCACTTTGCTCCGCTCGCAATGACACAAGCGCGAAAGTCCTGGCGATCTAACTTTAACGGGGACAGTCCAAAAACCCGGAACAGTCCCCTGCCACCCCAAACGTCTATTTAACCGGCAGCCTTTTTCAGCTCTTGCAATCTCTTCTCAACATATAGCCGGACTTTCGGCATGGCGATCGCTTTGGCCCACTCTTTGGCCCGGGCAAAACTAAATGTTTTGGGGAAATGTAACTCCGGGAAAAAACCATACTGCCGCTTTTTATGAGCGGAAAGATAAAGACTGTCCACCAAGGCCTTTTCGGGTTGGGCGATCAAAAAGCTCCCTTCCCCGCGATACCAGTCAAATCCCTTAAAAAAACCCGGCGCGATTCTGTGAAGGACAAATGTCCCTAATTTCGTATGAATCGTCCGGGTGTGGCCGGTAGATGCCAAAGTGACCGACTGGGGAATTTGCTCGATAATGCCATGCAAATGCAAAGCGCTGACAAAAGAGACATAGACCCGGTGCCGGGGAGCCAAAAACGGGATAACGCTATACGGACTGACCGCGCTATTGGCCTCGGCCCAGATCCCCCGCGCAACCTTAAGAATCAGACCCTGCCGTTGGAGATAAGTTAAGGATTGGGTGATGACTGAGGACGACTTTCCGGACAAGGCCATGATCTCACTGGTCGTAAATACCCCACGGCCTAATTTTTTAATATAAGACAAAACGTTTTGTTTAACCATGTCCGGCATTCCTGATTTCTTCCAAAAAGTGTGCGGTTTTTAATTTGATTTCATCCCACATTTGAGGATGGCCGTAGGTTTCCTGATCGGGCGCGGACAGATACGAAACAACGGTATCCCGAAACTGTTCAAATCCCACAGCAAAGATGTTGTCGTGCGCCTTGGATATTTTAGCCTTATCCGGAGCTATCGCTGGATTTACGGAGGACGGCGCATATTGAGTATTTAAAATAAACAGATCAAAGATATCCCGGGCCTGGATGGCGGACCGGGCGGCCAGGGCGTCGATCTTTTGGGATACCGCGGATGGGCCATCATAATGCGGGACCAATAACGGCGCCAATTTATACTCCCGCAGAACCGAATCCGCGATCGGCTGGACGAGGATATTCCCTTTTATCCCGCGCCGGGAAAACTCAACCTTAGTAAAGAGATCTTCCCCCGCCGCTGTGATCAAATGGACCTTAAAGCGCTGGGTTGTTGGGGTTTGTTTGGCCTTGGCCATATCCGGCGGCACCAACCGGACAATATTAAATGACCGCAAGTTATCCAGGAAAGAACGGGTATTAAGGATTCCCATGACGATGTCTTGCAACCTTGCAACCCCCAGAGTGCGGATATCCAGGTCCATATCTTCCGAATATCGAAAACTTTTAAAGAAAAACCTTAAGTTCGTGCCTCCTTTAAGCGCATAGAATTCGGCCTTGACCTTACGGCCCAGCCAGCGCAAGAATTCCAGGTGAAAAAGCTCTCTTGCCTGCAGATTGTTGTAAATAGCCTGGTTCATAGTATGAAGTATAGCTTAGTTATAACTAAATTGCAATACATGGCTTCCGGGGGTCAACTCCCAATTACCCGCGACCGACCACGCCTACTTCCCCAACCTGCAAATTCCTGTCCTCTCCTGCCTCCGGAACCCAAGCGTCGTTAGTGAAGGTGACGCCCAAGATCTTTTTTCCCACCTGGGTATTAACCTTAAAGGGGTAGTTTTTCCGCCCCCTCTTGAGGGGTCTCAAACGGTTTCTTAAAGAACAATGAACCTCCCCGCAGCAAGCTGCGGGGTATTCGGCGAAGTAGAATAAATGCCGATTTTCGATCAGGTCTATGTGCAGCACATCACTTTTAACGTAATACGCGACGACAATAAGGCTGATGATGGATAAAACGATCACTATCGGACGGATATATTTCAAATGACTTATTCCTTATGCGCCATTCGGGACACCCGCTTCCATAGCTCAGCCATGCCCTTGTAGGGCGCCAGGCCTTCGTCCATGTGTCTTAAACTCGTTCGTAAACGAATTTCGGGATCGGGAAGACGCGGTTGTTGAGGATCCCGCCCAGGGGTTATGTCCTTATACACTTTCTACAATGACTTTCTGTAATTATATAACATTTATTGGCACGTCTTCGTCGCATCCTAAAGGAGGTGATTCCGCTCAATTCGGCCAGGGACAGAGGGACACTCCGGGAGTGTCCTTAGGACTGATACGGTGATGCGAAACAATCTTATGACCTTTGGCTTCCACCCGCGAGCAAAAGGGGCTGAAGTTAACCTTTTTCGGCAAACGGATCACCGGACGGATGGCGCTGTAGAGAAAATCGCGCCTGTCGGGGATGTCGGGCTGCCAACCGTAGCTATGTTTAC
>CAZBIH010000147.1:0-3849 GCA_964492015.1 uncultured Planctomycetia bacterium
GCCAGATCATTCTCATCTAATAAACCTCTGGAACGTCCTATCTTGGTTCGAGCCTCATTTGTCCAATGATCGGAGTTAATATCACTGATACTGCCTTGCGCAAGACGCATGATCGCCAGCGGTTTGTCGGGCTCATTTCCAACTAGCAGATAACGACTGTCGACGAAATAAAAGGGAGGCATCCGATCAAACAAGTTCTTAAGATCATCGCCTAAATTCAGCTCGACACTGAACAGCTCCGGCGAGCCCTTATGCGAGTTCAAGCGTTGACGTCCCGCATTGTAATTGACAACAACATCGTGGGTAACCGCCAGCCGTGCCGCGGCGATCGTTCCCAATTTTTCTTTTGCGATCTGAAGTTTCGGAGTGTGTTCTTTGTATTTATTCGATCCAGATACCCGAGCGATCAGCTTCTCCAGCGCCGTGATCACATTTCCAAGGTCCGGCTTGAGATCATAGCCCGCCTCATCGGTCAGCCTATTTTCAATGTCGTTCAAGCGATGCTCTATCCAATAAATTCCGCCCGCCAGATTTTCGGAGGCGCCGGTAAGGTCCTCTGGCCATTCACCTGTTGCCTGATAGGCGCTTTCCAGAAGCGGAATAACATCCTCCATCAGATGATCGATCAAAAGAACGCGCTCCTTTTCTTCCCCTCTCTGAACATCGACAAATCGCGAAAGCCAATCACCGCCTTCCAGCGCGGCGATCACTTGATCCAAGGAATCGATAGCGTCATCCAGATCCCTCACAGGCACAGACTCCTGCGAAAGCCGAGCGCCGGAAAACTCGCTGACAGCCTTCTCAGTCAGCCGAAAATGCACCGTTTTCCTGTCTGTGGAAGTGGCTATCCTTTCAACATAACCAAACTTTTCCGCTAAAACGACAATATTGTAGATACTCGAATAAAGTCTGCTGTCCCAGTTCTCGGTAGCCCTGACAATAGACGCGAGCGCCGGGTAAGTCTTCGAGCGCGGGCGCACTTTCCGGCGAATATCCTGCGTAAGCTGTGGTGCCGTGAAATCTTGGCGCATCGTCTTGGCGAGGGCGATAAGCCCCATCAACTCCCCTATCCGGGCGATCTGGAACTCCTTGAGCTGGACGGTATATAAAAACCGGTCCGAGGGATCCTTTGCCAACCGCGCCGCGCTGACATCCGAGACCCAATCCGGATATTGGCCTAAAAAGGCATCCACCCTTTTCATCAAGTACCAGTCTTGGGAAAAGGTGTCGCTCAATTCTTGGACCAAATTCGAGGCCTCCCTGCCCTCTTGGGTAATACTTATCTGGCCCGTCACGGGATCATAAAAAACCTCTTTGGCGGTGATATTCCTGAGGACATTTTTAAGCTGTTCGGCATCCAGCCACTGGCTGGGCTCAAGATACTGGATCACCAGCGATTCCTTGCCGACGAGGCCCTTGGGATCCATGGAAGGGATCTGTTCAAACAATTTTTCGAGCCGGTCGATCTCTTTGATAGTTTCCAAACCTCTTTTAGCGTTGAGATCATTCACGGCTTCCTGCCGGGCCTCCTTCAGTCTTTTGAGAAAAGCCTGCTTTAAAACCATCGGTTCATAGCCCAGATTGGTATTTAAAAATACATTGGCATACTCAATGGCGGGATAAATAACATCCAGAGTGACTTTTTTTGTTTTTCTCCATCCTCGCAAGACTTCCGCCGGTGTTTTTTCGCCTATTTTTGCCCGATAGAGAATATCCGCCATGAGCCAATAATCTTCGGCCGCAAGCGGGACATTGCCGTCCATCTTGAGGCTTGGTGCGGAATTCACAAATACTCCATAACGATCGCCTTGAGTGACCCTAAGATTCACTTCCGAAAACACATGGCTTCCCTCGGCGACAATGATCGTCTCAGGACTGCGATCGCTCTTTCCCACGTACTGGGCTAGTTTTACATCGCTGTCGCGAAGGTATTGGGCCTTACGCCTTTTTTTCTTCAAGAGATCCACGATGGTATTGGCGACAAAAGTTTTTCCCGTGGTCGGCGGACCTCCGACAAACACATGATGAGCGCGGCTCTCGATGATCTCATCAACAATGCGCCCGATCTTTTGTTCAAGCTCCGTGTCTTGTTGATGGATCATTTGATTCGCCAATTCTCTGGAGGGATCTTGCTCTGTCTTTTCGGCAAGCCGCTTCATCTGCTCGACCGTTTCCGGACGCCTGGATTCGGAATATCCTATGTAGGGCTTCCGGCCCTCCTCCTGGGAGTATTTCGCGGACCACACAGGGTTCGCGGCGATCTCGGCATCCACGATCTTCTTGAGCGCCAGGATCCCCGCCGCTTCTCGGTAAGTCACGCCATAGTCCGTGGCCGCTTCAAGCACTTCTTTGGTAGCAACAGACAGTTTGTCCCTTTCCAGTTCCCGGACGATGGTCTCAAGCCAGGATTCGTTGCTTAAGTTCTGTAGCCATTCGAAATAAGAAACTGTTACACCTCCCGCATTTGTCAAAATATCCGGAAACACGAGAACCCTCGCCTGCCGCAGAATCTCATCTGCTTCAGGAGTGGTGGGTCCGTTGCCTCCCTCCACGACTATTCCTTTGTTTGCAATGATCTTCTGGACATTGCTCTTCCCGTCTTGATCGAGTTTTCCGATTTGAATTCCCATGACAGCTGTGACAAAAATATTGCTTTTGGTTTCAAAAATTTCATCCAGTCTAGGAATAAATTGCGTCATACCCCCATCATGAAATTCAAAATCTTCGGCCCTCAGCTTTTTCTTAACAACATGCTCATGAAATGCGTCGACTTTCTGAATATCAAGGCCCTTATTATTCACAAGCATCCCGCCCCAATGGTTTTCGCTGAGAGATGTGACTAGAGCGCCTCCATCCGAAAAAGCCTTGGCAGTATACGAGCCTACGTTTCCGTATCCTTGGATGGAAACGGTCATATCTTTGATGTCTCGGGAGAAGATACCTCGATCGCGTAGTACGTCGCCCGGTATATATTTAGAAGCTAAAGCGACCTTTACTGTATCGTACACACCGTTTCCGGTCGCCGCTTCACGCCCCAAGGAACCGCCCTTGGTCACAGGCTTGGCGGTGATCACGCCCCAGAGCGGATTGGATACATCAGAATTAGTAGTAACTCTTTTTTTATCCGCGTCGAAATAAGGTGCTTGCGTGGGGTCCTCCGATACCTGCACATCGGGGATCACGATCTCGCCGGATTCGGTCAAAATTTTTAAATACTCATCCAGAAAAATAACCATCAGATTATTTTTTTGGTCTTCATTAACCTCGACACTCGTCCCCACATCCGGTGCGGGAATGTCTTTGTAGGGTCCAAATGCGTTTTTGTCCTGACCCATCATCGCCCTCACGTATCCGCGCATGATCCTGGACAGATCAGCTGTCGTATAATCGCCTCTCGGATCCTTGCCGGGCTCTCTATTTAAAATAACTTCCCCTTTGGCTCCGCCCAAAGGAAGCCCGACCACCGCGACCTTATTCATCATCCACAAAGACAGTGCGGACGCATCACTGCGAGCGTCCTTCTCCGCGTCGGAAGCGTTTTTTCCGGAGTAGGCAAAACGGATCCCGCCCTTCATCGGCCCGCGCGAGTCATTGTATTGAGCTCTATTCCCATAAAATGTCTCTGGTTCCCCGCTGTCCATCTCGACCTGGAACCGCGCCTCAAGCACGCGTTCAGGCTTCATTAGTTTTTCCAAGATCTCCGGCGCCCATTCGTCCAATTTGATCCGTTTCGCTGCTTTCAACAACTGCCCCTGGGCCATTTCAAAGTGATCTACTTCCATGGCCAATCTTGCTCCGGCCTGAGACGTCAGAACTCTGGCTTCCTCGTCCAGCCGATTGAGTGTGGCG